>CAZFUD010000011.1:11693-42231 GCA_964521705.1 uncultured Opitutaceae bacterium
GAGCAGGCGGAGGTGTAGCGGCTTTTGTGCTCGAAGCTGTGGTAGCGTTTCTGAGGCTTTTTAGCAGGCCCTACAGGAGGATTGATTTCGTCGATGGCGAGAACGCGTGTCTCCGATGGAGAGTAGTATGGATTTCGGCGAATGTATTGGTCGGGCAATACGTAGTGCCAGAGTGGGCGAGAATTTTGGGTGCCGAACCATCGCCCCCAGTCGTCGCGGTTGCGCCCGAATTGGGTGGGACCGCTCTGCGGTTCCAGCTCTCCGGTATCCGGCTTGAAGCGAAAGTCCCGGCTACCCATCTTTATCTCTATTCCCGATCGGCTCGAACTCAAAACGGTATCCGTTCCATAGTTATTCCGATGTCCACCTGAAGCAACGTATACCCAGCCGTTCAGCCCCCATCGTAATCCATTGGCTCGCAACTGCTGGTTGCCTTCCCCGAGACCCGTTATGAGTACTTCTTTAGAATCAGCTTTTCCGTCGCCATCCGTGTCCCGCAAAAACAGAATGTCGGGAGCTGCAGTCACGATGACCCCATCACGCCAGATAAGGAGGCCGTTGGGGAAATTGAGCCCTTCGGCAAAGAGGGAACTGTAGTCCATTATTCCATCGGCATCGCGATCTTCGAGGACCCGGATGCGACCACCTGCTTGCTCATTTCCATCCATGCCATAGGGATAGTCGGCCATCTCTACGACCCAGAGTCGTCCGTTGAGGTCCCAATCGAAAGCTACAGGATCTTTGGTGAGCGGTTCAGCGGCTATGAGATCGACCTCGAAACCTTCGGGGAGGTATATAGTTTCCAGAGCTTCTTCGGGTTCGAGAGGCTGCAGGTCGTTCCCGTTTTCAGGTAACTGGGCCCGGGAGTCGCTACTAGCCAGAATGCCCGCCATCGACCAGAAGGCTAGGGCGATGAATGGTGTCAAACAGGGGCGTCGATTCATTTTCGTGGCTATGGCTAGTGGAATTTAGTTGGATTGGCGAGCGCGATTGAGGGCGACTAAAATCGTGCGGGTTTCGATTCCAGGTAATTGACTCAAAGGGTGGAATAGGATTCCAACCTTTTGCCTCTTTATTCCTTCACAGGCGAGAGGCCTATCTATGCTACTTTTGAAATGGCTGCGCGGCCTGTGCCGCCATAGCTTACGTGTAGGCGTGAGATCGCCCGTTACCTTCGATGTTATCGGCCCCTCTGTCAGAGCTTGCGGCGGCCGGGGCAATCCTGATAATCATACCGTTTATGCGTAGCCAGAACCAAGATTCCGTGGGGGTGTTTATCGCAGCCCTACTCGTAATCCTTTTCGGATCCCCATTGCATTCTGTAGCTGCTGAAACCAGCTCGTTGAAAGCGGGAGCGGCGATGAGCGATATAACGCCGCATATGGGGACTCTGCTAGACGGAGCGATCACTAGCAATGGTCCCGCTTTGCATGTGCATGACAATCTCCACGCTCGAGGGCTCGTGGTGGACGATGGAGCGACGCGGATCGCAATCGTGGTTTGCGATAGTACGATGATCGACCGAACCGTCATGGATCGCGCCAAGGAGATGATCAAAGAGCGTTGCGGATTACCTAGTAATCGAGTGCTGGTGTCCGCGACGCATACCCATGCGTCGCCTAGGACGCTTCCGGGGCTTACGGATAGTTCTCTCAACGCCGAATACGAGCGTTTTCTTTCCCGCCGCATCGCAGATACGGTTGAGCAGGCGATAGCTAACTTAGCCCCTGCTCAGGTGGGCTGGACTCGATTTCAAAAACCGGAGTACGTCCACAACCGACGCTGGTTCTTAAAGGCGGGGAGCGACATGGGGAATCCATTTGGCGAAGTAGGCGATCAGGTGAAAATGAATGCTAGTGGAGACCGGCTAATCAATGCCGCGGGCCCGGTTGATCCAGAAGTATTTGCCCTTTCCATACAGACTGATTCCGGGCGGCCGATCGCCCTGCTGGCTAATTACGGAACGCATTATGTTGGCGGTTATCAAAGGGGGCATGTGAGCGCCGACTACTTCGGCCTTTTTTCGGAAAAAGTGGAAACCTTGATTGGGGAAGCTTGGATGAAACGGAATCCGGACGCGCCGGACTTCCCGCCTTTTGTAGCCATGATGACAAACGGGACAAGTGGCGACGTGCGAGCCACGGACCTTTCCGTGCCGAAGAAAGCCTATCAGCCGTGGGAGCTCATGGAGGAGGTTGCGGAAAGCCTGGCTAGAGATGTTGAGGAGCTGTACCCGAGTGTAGAATACGCTAAAAACCTTCGTGTGAATATGGTGGAGCGGGAACTAAAACTCGGGGTCCGCAAGCCGAGTCTGGAACGCGTCCAATGGGCCCGGGAAGTTTTTGCTAAGTATGAAAACAATCCCGAGCTCCCAAGGCCGAGACATACGCTGAATCCCCTGGTTTACGCCCGGGAGGCCTTGGCCTTGAACGAGTTTCCAGACAAAAAAGGCGTTATCGTGCAGGCGATATGTCTGGGCGATCTGGCCATTGTATCCAGCCCCTGCGAGACGTTTGCGGAAACTGGGCTGGCGATTAAGCGAGAGAGTCCATTCGAAAGCACTTTCACGATTGAATTGGCTAATGGGGCCGATGGCTACCTGCCTACGAGGGAGCATCACAAGTACGGAGGGTATGAAACCTGGGAGGCTCGCTCCAGTTTCCTGGAAGTTAATGCTGAGAGCGAGATTCGCGGCACTCAATTAGAGCTTCTGAGGGAGTTGCGTGAATCCAAATAGTCTTTGCTTCAGCCGGACGAAGCCACTTTCAGTCGGGTTGGTTCTATATCGCCGTTATCAGCTCTCGATAAGTCCCCCTTTTAGCCTTGAGAGCCTGCGATCTAATCGCTTATTGCTTGAAGCGTGAACGGCAAGGGGCTCAGATCTCTAATCCTTTTGTTCGCATTGTTTGGCTTATCTGCATGCGAGACTACCGAGCAGCGTACTCAGAACGCTGGCGCCCTAACTCCGGAGCACTTCAATAGTACTGCGATTGTAGTGGATGACGATTCTGGAAATACGGCGTTAATATCGACGAAGAGTGGATTTCAACAGAAACAAGGTCTGCTCCGCATGGTTTACGACGATAATTTCCTGAGGGCGATCATCGATAAGAAGACAGGAAACGTCACCTATCAGGTATACCAGTCGATCTACTACCAAGCAAGCGATTGGCGTTTCTATCGCAAGGTTAACTATGAGACCCCTGATGGCCCGGAATCGGTTGACGCAAAATTTCTTAGACCCCCGCTCGCTCACAACTTCGATTGTCCGGATCATACGTCATCTGTCTGCGCTTACAATGAGAACGTCGGTTTCTCGGTAGATCGGGAGCTCTTGGATAGGATCGCAAGTACGTACGAGCCAGACAAGAGTGTAAAGTGGCGTTTCTCCTTTATCCCCCGAGTTGGCGACGAATTTAATGATGGAATTCTCGTTGCGGAGATCGTTGGATTTTTGCAGGCTGTAGATTCATACAAGAAGTCCGTGGAAACATAATTTTAGTCACTTTTGAGTACAAAGGTGTCTTCACTCAGTTAAACTTTCAAAATTCCCAAAAGTGACTTCAGAAGAAACAGAAGAAGAACGTTGGTTCGTCGAACACTTGCTACCGCACGAAGCGATGCTTCGAGGCTGGCTGGCCAGTCGCTATCCGACTGGAGTCGATATCGACGATGTGATTCAGGAAACGTATGTTAAGGTATTGAAGGCTAGGAAGAAAGAGCCAGTCAATGCGCCGAAGGCTTTCTTGTTCGCGACTGCCCGAAACCTGGCCTTAAATACGGTCCGATTCGCCAAAGTGAGGGGCGAAGATATCGTGATGAATTTAGACGATTGCGATATCTTGGACGAGCGAGCAGGGGTTCATGAGACGGTGGCTCGAAATCAAGAGCTAGAAGTGCTGACAAGGGCGATTCAGTTGCTACCGGATCGCTGTCGGCAAATTTTCACTCTGAGAAAAGTTTACGGCATGTCCCAAAGCGACATAGCCAAGGAATTGAATATCTCGCCGCGTACGGTAAACGCGCAGATTTCAATTGGAGTTAATAAGTGCGCCGATTACGTAGGCCGCTTTTGCGAGACAGGCAAAATATGAGTACGGAGGATCGAAATAGTCGCGATTTTAACGAAGCGCGGATTAAACAGGAGGCGTCTGATTGGGTCGCGAAACACGATCGTGGGTTGAGCGCGGAAGAGCAGGACGCGTTTTTCGAATGGCTTGCTGAAAACCCAGCTCATTCGGAGGCCTACACCCGTCGACAGATCGTCTGGAAGGAAATGAACGTGTTGGCGGATTGGCGCCCAGAACACAGCGAAGAGCCGAATCCGGACTTGCTAGCTTTGTCTCCTGCGATATCTAAGGTCGCGTGGTACTGGGCTGTTGCCGGTTTTGCTGCTTTACTGGCAGTAGGCTTATTTATAGGAAGCAATTTGCGTCAGCCGAACCAAAGCGATCGTATCTTGTTGGCCTCGGGTGAAAGCGCTCAATTCTACGAGCATCACGTGCTGGAAGATGGATCGAAGGTAGAGCTGAACCGGGGAGCTCAAGCATTAGTGCGATTCACTGAGGACAAACGTCTTGTCGATCTGCTTGCAGGCGAAGCTCACTTTACGGTCGCCAAGAATGAAGACAGGCCTTTTGCGGTTCGAGCTAGGGGGACGGTCGTTCAGGCCGTTGGCACAGCGTTTAATGTGATATTGGATTCGGAAGAGGTCGAAGTAATCGTGACTGAGGGGCGCGTGCTGTTGAATCCTTCGATTGCGACGACGCACGAGAGCCTCATCGACGAAACGGAGCCGCTGGTAAGCCAACTCAGCGCGGGTCAGCGTTCGGTTGTCGATCTAGATGCGGATTTGGTCGCTCCGATTGTGGAGGAAATCGCGATCGCCGAGATCGAGACGCGATTGGCCTGGAGAGACGAGAAACTCGACTTCACTGAAATGGCTTTGTCCGAAGTGGCTCTCGAATTCAATCGTCGCAATCACACGCAACTCGTGATTGGCGATCTTGAACTGAACGATCTTCCCGTTTCGGGAGCCTTCAGCTCCAATAACTTGGATTTGTTTGTCGAAGCCTTAGGTTTGTATGGCGTTAATGCTGAATACGATGGAACGTCGAAGATCGTGCTGCGAAAATAGAGCACTGGCATGCGTTTTTCCATACACACTCTAATGCCGATTTATGCAGCAGTAAATTAATTAGCGAAACTTCTTAGTTAAAAACGAAACTCAAAGTGTCTAAGTGGGCGAGCAATCGCTCATATGCACGTATCAAAACTACCTCAGCTATATTTTGATGATATTCGATCGTTGCCAGTGCAACGTACGATCTATCTTATTCGGGCTTTTCCTGTCGCTCGTGTGGGTAGGCATTGCACGTGCGGACACAATAAAGCCCTTTTTCGATATAGAGACAGGCGAGGCTGTCAAAACGTTGAAAATAGCGGCCCAGCAAGGAGACGTGGAGATTCTTATCTCGGTTGGGGCAGTAGCCAGGGCTCGTACCAATCCGGTCGAGGGAGAGTACGAAATTCAAGAGGTCTTGGATTTGATGCTGGAGGGTACGCCGCTCGTGGCCGTCCCGGTTAGCGGAGGCGAAGCATTTGGCATAGTGAAACGAGCAAAGGAAGGAAGTGATGCCTTACTGAGCTTTGAGGAAAATGAACTAACAAGACAACTACAAGAACTGAAAGACGAACCTGAAATGAATATAGAAAAAACAAAAGAAGAACCAAGGCCTAAGGGCCTTATGAAAGGCCTCCTTGCGGTGGCCGTTGCGCTGTCCCCGAATCTTGAAGCGCAGGATAATTCCCCCAGCGAGGAAGTTTTCGAACTGAGCCCTTTCGCGGTGGACGCTCAGGATAACATCGGTTACCGGGCGACCAGCACGCTGGCGGGCACTCGGCTTAAAACCGAGCTACGCGATCTCGGAGCGGCGATCTCGGTGATGACAGAGGAATTCTTTGAAGACACCGGGGCCACCGACGCGGAAAGCGCATTGGCCTACGGCTTGAATACGGAAATCTCCGGAACCAACGGCAACTTCGCGGATGTAAACCTATCTCGCGGCGTTTCCGACACTACTGCGGCCCGTCGTGAACCACATAAGGCGAACCGGGTTCGTGGTCTGGCTGAGGCGACTTTGACTCGCGGACAGTTTTTAACCGACATCCCCTTCGATGGATACAATACGAGCATCGTCACAGTCAATCGGGGCCCGAACTCGCTCCTTTTCGGAATCGGAAGCCCAGGCGGGGTGATTGACAACGGCTTGAAAATGGCCTCGCTGGGAAGAGATTTTGGCGAGATCAGCATACGATTGGGTGAGCGAGGAAGCCATCGCGAGACCATTGACTACAACAAGGTGCTGCTGGAAGATCGGCTGGCGCTGCGAATCGCGGCCATGAATGAGGAAACCAATTTTGAGCAGAGCCCCGCCTTCGAAGAGGATAACCGGTTTTACGCAGCCTTCGATGCTGTTTTGGCGAAAAACGAGAATTCGAATTTCCTCGGCCGAACCTCCCTGCACGGAAACATCGAGTACGGAAAAATCGAAGGCACGCCGGTGAACATTATTCCTCCGGCCGACGCGTTGAAGGGCTGGTTCCAAAATGACCATTACAGCCGGAGTCAGGAGAAATATACGGGTGTTCCCCTCCCCGGATGGGTGGACGACGGCAGCTTCGTTCCTAGGAGGACGATCGACAACTTTGAAGTCGCCAAGCAATTTGGTGGTCAGGTGCCTGGAGGCAAGCGATTTAGTCTCGGAGGAGGAATGACCTTTCAAACCTATTGGGATTGGGTTCCTTTGATCTTCGATTCACCAAGTACGGATACACCTAATCAGGGATTGGGAGGAAGCTACAGCGATGTGGCCGGTGTTCTGGGTCGCTGGCGTTCGCAAGGAAAGGCTTCCGTGGATACTCCCTGGGTGGAGCATTGGAGTAACTGGCCTCTGGAACATCATGGAGTCCCCATGCCCGGCTTTAAAACACCTGTGATGGATCCGCGCGTGCTCGACAATAGAAGAGTCCTCCTATCCGGCACAACCTCGTCGGTGGAAACGGAGTTCGACACGAACGGCCTGACCTTCGAGCAGCTATTCCTCGACGGAAAAGCGGGCCTCGAGCTGACCTATGACAAGCAGGAGTACGACCTTTTGGACACGTTCGCGCTTCCCTCCAATCGCTGGAATATGGTGTGGATCGACATCAACGAGACCTTGGGCAATGGTTCGCCCAATCCCAATGTGGGACGCCCCATGATGATTGCCACTCGCGGTCAGGGCATTCCCCAGAATTCCAGGGATACTGAACGGGAATCGAGACGGGCCACTGCCTTCTATGAAATTGATTTCCAGGAACGAGAAGGAGCTATGAAGTGGCTCGGCAAGCACACGTTTACGGGACTGTTACAGAACGACACCGTGGACTTTGAGTCCTTGAACACCAACTTGGAATGGGGGCCTTTCGACACCTTTTCCGGACTTCACAATAATGCAAAATGGAATTCAGGATGGGGTCCTTTGCCTGTCTGGTACGTCGGTCCGGACTTGCGGAACACCGCCAACTATTTGGATGTAAGGTTGGACCAGCCAATCACGAGCAGGCTGCCTCAAGCTGGCGATAGCTATCAGGTCATTACCACAAAACGTATTGGGCCTGACTATACGGACAATGGGGACGGCACTCGCGGCGATGTCTACAATTTACAGATAAGACGGGAGGCGTTAAACGGCAACCGGACCCGGCAGAAACTGGAATCCGAGGCCCTTAGCGTGCAGAGCTATTTTCTGGACGGTTACCTTACCAGCTTGGTGGGCTGGCGTAATGACCAGACCTATGGCTACGATCGTGCCGGGGCGGCCCGCAATTCCGATGGGACCTGGGCGATCGAGAACCAGGAGCTCGCATCAGACCCGAATCCTACCGTATCCGGAAACACATTCACATGGGGGGCCGTGGCCCACTTCCCGGAAGAGTGGCTTTTCGATCTGCCAGACGGCGTAGACTTGTCCCTTCACTACAACGAATCGGAGAATTTCTCTCCGCTGGTAGGCCGCAAGAACCTTCGCGGCAAAGAATTGCCCGCGCCATTGGGTAGTACGATGGATTACGGCTTCCTGCTTGAATTGATGGATCGGAAGCTGTCGGTACGGGTGAATTGGTTCGAGCTGGCGAGCCAGTACTCCTCCTTCAGCGCGGGTTTCACAAATGGCGCGGCTAATTTTCCCACTACCTATGCAGGATTTGCCCGTGATGCAAAGCTCCAACCAATCGACTTCGATACGTTCATCGGCAATCAGCGAAATCCAGCGCAAGCAGCTGCCGACTTTTCTTCCTGGGACGACCTGACGAATGCGTACCTCAGCGCCCAGCCCGCGTACTACAGTTCGCAAACCAATCCTCGATTCGATCCTCCCGGTTCGGACAACTTGGTCTTCGACGCGATTCCAGGCTTGTCGGCTACGACGGATTTCGTGTCTGAAGGAATTGAGGTGGACATTGCAGGCCAGCTTACCGAATCCTGGCGGGTCATCTTGAATATCGGACAGCAGGAGACCATCCAGACCAACACTGCTCTGGAATCGATTGCCATGTTCAATGAAACTAAGGCCAACCTGATTGCCGCAAAGGTCTGGAATATTCAATTCAATCCCACTGGCCAGGAAGTGACGGTCGAAGAGCACTACGATCGAATTGCAACGGATGTCGCGGCTGCCCAAGCCAAGGACGGAACCGTTTCTCAGGAACTGCGCGAGTGGCGGATCAACCTGATTACCAACTATACGTTCCAGGACGGCGTCCTTGAGGGCTTTTCGGCGGGAGGAGCCGCTCGCTGGCAGGATGATATAGCTATTGGGTACCCGACTACTGTGGAAAGCAGTGGAGCAATTCTTCCAGTGATCGCAAACCCTTATTTTGGACCGTCCGAATTGAACTTCGATGTCTGGCTCTCCTACCGCCGTTCAATCACACAAAATATTGACTGGAAGGCCCAGCTCAATATCCGCAACGCGTTTGGTGACGACGATTACATACCGGTCATCGCCAACCCGGACGGTCAGTATGCTTCGTTCCGCAATCCCAATCCGAAGCAGATCTTCTTGACCAACACCTTTAGTTTTTAACTAAGTTGTAGTGTAGAGTGTATCGTAGTAGTTTAGTTGATACTAAGCGATCATTTCCCCCGGTCATAGTTATGGCCGGGGGATTTCGATTTCCTGAGGTATCAATGAAGGGGATATGGGGGCAGTGGCATTGCGAATAAGTTGGCATTTTGTTTGGATTTCCATTAGAGCGAGGATAACACCGATTTCAGCTATTAGCGCACAAGGAACGTCTAAAAGCCGGGACAAGACTGATTGAACCGACAGTGCATAAAGGAAAGAGAAACATCTTGTCAGCATTCTTCTGGCCAATTGGACGGTTCGCTTTTGGCATCGGATCCGGTCTCGGGCTCTTTGTGTCGTCCAGTGCTGCCGAAAGCTTGCCGCGAACCTTGGACATGCTTTTGGAGAACCACTGTCTGGACTGTCACGATGATCTGGAGAGAAAAGGGGAATTGGACCTTTATTCGCTGGATTGGAATCTCGCGGATTCGCATGTAGCGGACATCTGGGTGAAGGTGCATGACCGGCTGGCCTCCGGTGAAATGCCCCCCAAGAAAAAGAGCCGATTGACGTTGGAGGAGCGTGGAAAAGCGGTCTCGGAACTCGCAGAAAGCATCGTCGGTTTCCAGGAAGCCGATGCGGCAAGGCAAGGTCGGTCGGTATCGCGCCGCGTCAATCGATTCGAGTACCAAAACATCCTTCGCGATATCCTGCATGATCCCACCCTCAAGGTCGCGGATCAATTGCCCCTCGACGGCGAGGTCCACGGGTTTCCAAAAGTGGGGAGCGCTCTCGATGTTTCCCATGTGCAGATCGATTCCTATCTGGATGTGGCCGAGTTTGCCCTTCGCCGGGCGCTCGAGTTCACTGCGGAAAAACCAGAACCCAAGACGAATCGTTATTACGCCCGCGAACAGGCCAGAATGTGGGCGGGTAAGGGAAATCCCGGCTGGGCGCGATTTGCCCTCGCGCTGGAGGGTCTGGAGATCAATGACTATTATTCATTCAGCAAACGAGGCTTCGACCCGGCTCAAGAGGCTCAGTCGCCGGGGGAGACTTCGACCGCCATTTTTCGCGGAGCCTACACCCCGTTTTACTATGGCTTTGAAAAGTTCAAAGCGCCGGTTCGTGGCGACTACAAAGTTCGCCTGAAAGCGCGATCCGTGCTTCGCCAGACGGACTACGTCGATTGGGAGGGAGAGGAGCGACCCCTCCACTATCCGGACCTGGTGCTCGATGCGACGCGGCGCTTTCCGACTCCGGTGAACGATCGCATTTTTCCCGGAAAGCGCAGTGAGCCGGTCAAAGTTTATTCGTCCACCTTGGATGAACCAAACATCCAGAGTAAGCTGCCAATCGGGGTGTTTGAAGCACCGCCGGATGCGCCTGCGGTGTTCGAACTGGAAGCCTTTCTTGAGAAGGGGGCGATGGTGAAGCTCGATTGCATGCGCTTGCCCAGCCCGATGGTTCCGGCGATGCCGCATACGATCTTGAAGATTGAGCCGGAGGGCTACCCCGGAGTCGCCTTCCATTGGCTGGAAGTGGAAGGGCCGTTTATCGAGGAGTGGCCACCCGCGTCTTACCGCGCGCTCTTTGGTGACGTTCCCTTCGAACAGGAGGGCCGCCATGTTGTGGCTGTCTCGGAGCATCCTTTGGAAGATGCCAGCGAACTTTTGGCCGGGTTCATGGAGCGGGCCTATCGGCGACCCGTTACAAAAGCGGAGTTCGATCGCTTCCACCGGTATGCGAAGCAACTGCTAAAGGAGGGAGAGACCTTCACGGACGCCATGATCGCGACCTATTCAGCGGTGCTGGCTTCGCCGGAGTTTCTCTACCATTGCGGGCAACCGGGTGATCTGGACGACTTTGCCCTTGCTGAGCGTCTCTCGTTTTTTCTCAGCGAGTCGATTCCGGACAAAGCGCTCCGCGACCTGGCCCGACAGGGAAAACTTCGCGACCCCGAGACGCTACGCGCTGAAGTGGATCGCCTGCTCGACAAACCCCAAGCGAAGCGATTCGTGAAAGAGTTCCTCGACGCCTGGCTCAAACTGGACGAGATCAACGACACCGACCCCGACCGTGAGCTCTATCCGGAGTACGCCGGAGACTGGTGGCTCGTGGACTCGATGATCGAGGAATCGCGCCTCTATTTCGCTGACCTGATTGCCGGCGATCGACCGGCCCGGAATGTCATCGACGCCGACTATACCTTTGCAGACGAACGCCTTGCCCGGCACTACGGCATAACCGGGGTGGTGGGCCCCGCGTTTAGGCGCATCCCGCTTTCGGAGAAAAGTCCCTATGGGGGAATTCTCACTCAGGCGTCTGTGCTCAAGGTGACCGCTAACGGAACCGTCACCTCACCCGTGTTGCGTGGGGTCTATGTGATGGAGCGACTGCTTGGCGATCCACCTTCTCCGCCGCCTCCGTCCGTTCCCGCCGTGGAACCGGATATCCGCGGAGCGTCAACGATTCGCGAGTTGCTGAAGAAGCACCGTGAGGATGCGTCCTGCGCGAGCTGTCATCAGAAGATCGATCCTCCAGGCTTTGCTTTGGAGAGCTTCGACGTCATGGGGCGTTGGCGAGAGAACTACCGCTCGCTCGCCCAGGGATCGGAGCGCATCGAGGGCTTGGGCCGAAGCGGCAACGAGTTTGTTCACTTTATCGGTAAAGAGGTCGATGCTTCCGGGGTGACGCCCAAGGGCGATCCCTTCGACGACATCCTCGAGTTCAAGAAGCTCCTGCTGGAGGATGAGAAAGTCATCGCCCGTAACCTCGCCGAGCAGTTTATCGTGTACGCAACCGGCGCTCCCGTTCGCTTTGCCGATCGCGACGACGTAGACGATATCCTCGAAGCGTGCCGCTCGTCTCAATACGGCGTTCGCTCGCTCATCCATGAGATCGTTCAAAGCCCCCTATTCAGAAGGAAGTAAGCCATGAAAATAAACCGCCGAACTTTCCTACGCGCTGCCGGCGTAACCTTGAGCCTTCCGCTGCTCGAATCCTTCGGGGCCTCTTCGTCGTCGGCCGCTCCAAAGCGCATGATCGCGATCAATCAGGATCTCGGTTTCATTCCCAAGCTCTTCTTTCCGGAGACTGCCGGGCGCGACTATCAGCTGTCGCCTTACCTCGAAAAGATTGCGGAGCACCGGGAGCAGTTCACCGTGTTCAGTGGGCTCTCTCATCCCGGCGTCGATGGGGGGCACCGCGCTGACAAAACCTTTCTGACCGCCGCGCCGCATCCCGGACGGGCGAGTTTTCGCAACATGATTTCCCTCGATCAGGTGATGGCCAATGAGGTGGGGCATGAGACCCGCTTCCGATCGCTTTCTCTTGGAATCAACGATGCGAGGAGCCTGTCCTACACTCAGGCAGGGGTCGAGATTCCTACCATTAAGAGCGCGTCTGAACTCTACCGGAAAATGTTTCTTCAGGGCGATCGCAAGGCGATGGAAGCGCAACTGATGCGGCTGCAGCGAAAGGGGAGCATTCTCGATGTTGTGATGGGCCAGAGCTCGGATCTGAGCAAACGCGTGAGCGTGTCAGACCGCGAGCGGATCGATCAATTTCAAACGGCGGTCCGCAGCCTGGAGCAGCGACTCAGCGAGGCGCAAGCCTGGGAAACCCGTCCCAAGCCCGAGGTAGACGAACCCATGCCTGATTATCCAGAGGACAAGAAGGAATTTTTTGAAATGGTGCGCATGATGAATGACATGTCCCGGCTCGCCTTCCAGACGGATTCGACCCGGGTGATTACTTTGTTCTTAGGTGGCCAGCGCACCCCGGGCGTGAACTTTGAGGATGGTCGCTCGATTGGCGGTTACCACAACCTTTCCCATCACGGAAAAGATGAGGTGAAGTTAGGTGTGCTCGAAGAGATCGAGATCGCTCAGATGGAATTGTTCGGGGAATTCCTGCAGGGGCTCCAAGACGTCGAGGAGACAGATGGCAGCTTGCTGGATAACACTATGGTACTCTATGGCTGCCACATGGGTGACGCCAACATCCACAACAATATCAATCTTCCGATCATCCTCGCGGGAGGCGGTTTTCGACATGGCCAGCACCTGGTCTACAACCGCGACATCAACACCCCGCTTCCCAATCTTTTTGTAAGCATGCTGCGCAATCTCGGTATCGAACGGGAGCAGTTCGCCAGCAGCACGGGCCCGTTGTCGGACCTGGCTAGAGCCTAATGGCTCCATACTCAACCATTGTTTCATGAATTTGAATACAACCCTATGACTTCAAGAATCAATCGTCGTCACTTTCTTCGCGGCGCGGGCGCGCTGATCGCGTTGCCAGCGCTGGAGTCCATCGGTTTCCGCCGCTTCGCATCGGCCGCCGCAAGCGCGCCCATGGCGCCTCCGAAGCGAATGGCCTTTATGGGTATTGGCTTTGGCGTGACCAAGGAAACGTGGTTTCCCGATTCCAGCCAAACGGGCGCGGATTATGCCTTGCCTCAAGGCCTGGCTCACTTGGCGCGGCACAAGGCCGACTTCACCGTAGTACAGGGCTGCGCGAACAAGTTCAGCAACGAAGCGCACTGGGGCAGCACCTACTGGTTGACCGGGGCCAATCGCTATGCGATTCCTAGTCAGAAAATGGCGAATAGCATCTCCGCCGATCAGGTCGCGGCCCAAGAATTCGGACGCCATACCCGGTTCTCCTCGATCCAACTCGATACTTCTGATGGCAGCGGCTCAGGGCACGGCCCCGGACTCTCTTTGGCCTGGGATCAGCGGGGCAAACCAGTCGCGGGTTTCCCTGCCCCCGTCCAGCTATTTCACAAGCTATTCTCGGCCGACGAGCTGCCTCTCGAGGAGCGGCAAGCGGCGATCGCAAAAAACCGTAGCGTGCTGGATGCCGTTCACACTGAAGCCAAACGCGTCCAGCGTGGTTTAACGAAGACGGATACGGACAAGATCGATGAGTATTTTCAAGGTATCCGCGATATTGAGACGCGTCTTAAAAAGGATGAGGATTGGCTGAATGTGCCCAAGGTCGAATCGCCCATGGATGAGCCGAAGCAGGGGCTCAAGGGACGCGACGAGATCGAGGTGATGTACGATCTCATGGTCGCCGCCTTGCAAACAGATAGTACGCGCGTCATGACTTACCGCATGCCAGGGCAGGCGCTCTTGACGAGTATGGGTATCAATCCTTCCGCCCACAACGTAAGTCACTACTCCTCGGGCGAACGCTTGGCGGCTTCCAAGGCGCGCGACAAGGCGCACGCTGAATTGCTCGCGGGCCTATTCGACAAGCTTAAAGCGACCAAGGAAGTCGACGGATCGAGCCTGTTCGATCACGTGACTCTGGCTTTTGGTTCTAATATAAGCAGTATCCATTATCTCGATAATTGTCCGACTATCCTGGCTGGCGGCGGTGCGAACCTTAAGTTGGGCCAGCACCTCGTTCTGCCGAAGGACACGCCCCTGTGCAATGTCTGGCTCACGATGCTCCAGGGCATGGGGCTCGATGTCGAACGGCACGGCGATAGCTCGGGCACGGTGAAGCAATTGCAAGCGTGAAGAAGCCAGTTATCAGCCGTCGGTTGTCAGTACTTAGTTTAGCCCTATGGCCTAGCTGCCATTCGCATGCCGCTCAGCCGGAAGCGATTCTGCAGGAGAGTCATCTCGCACTATTCGAAACCTACTGTTTCGAGTGTCACGACTCCGTCATCGAGGAAGGGGAGGTCGACCTGGAGACGATCTCGTTTAACATAAGCGAGGATCTGCAGACGGCAGAGACCTGGCAAAAGGTACTCAATGCACTCAACTCCGGCGAGATGCCTCCTGAGGACGAACCGCAGATTCGTGATTCCGAGAAAACGGCATTGCTCGACGAGCTTTCCAATGAGCTGGCTGCAGCCCGTGAGATTTTGAGCGACTCTGGCGGCAAGATCACCTTACGCCGCCTCAATCGTCGCGAATATCAGAATACGATGCACGAATTGCTGGGGGTTGAAGTCGATGTGAATGCGCTCCCCGAAGATGCCGTTGGCAGTGGTTTCGATACCGATGGGTCCTCTCAATTTATTTCGAGCGATCAAATTGAGCAGTATTTGAAGATTGGCCGCAAGGCGGTGATCGAAGCCTTTCAGCGTCGGGCCAATGCGGGCTTTTCAAGACCAATGGTATTTCGTATTGAGCCTGAAGATACGCTCAACCCCGTGCTCCGGAACGAGATCAAGGAGTTGGATGATCAACGTGCGAGATACATGGCCTGGAGGGCGGGAGTCGATCGAGCCGCTGCCGCGCCGGAAAACAAGGAAGTAATGGCGGAGCTTCTCAAGAAGCATCCCAAGAACGTTCCGCCAAATGTTGAGTTTTACAGGAACGCGGAATTGTTGAAGGGAGCTCCCAGTGCAAAGGACTTTGGATTCCGCGATGTAGGGAGGGCGGCGTTCGCGACCCTTTCAACGGATCGAGTCTATACTTATTATAAACATTATGTAGACCTCCCGCACAATGATCGTGGGACCTACTTGAAGACTACCTGGGGAACGGGGCGTATTCTGATTAAGCCGCCAGCGGGAACCTTGCTGCCCGGAACCTATAAATTGCGCATCAATGCTGGGATTGTCGAAGGCGCACCCGAGTCCCGTCACTTTATCCAGCTAGGGCACCCGCAACGGGATAATCATGTGAAGGCAGGGATCACCGGTGTGATCAGCACGCACCACATCACCGGGACCATTGAAGAACCCGAGATGCTTGAAACGGAAATTGTAGTGGGCGCCGATACCGTCCGGGAATTCGCCATCCAGGAACGTCAGCCTGCAAAGGGGAGCGATTTACGCAAAGTCTATAACGCCAATAAGGATAAAAATGGATACGGTCACCCCCCCTCAATATGGATTGACTGGATTGAACTTGAAGGGCCGATCAAGCAAAGCGAGACGCTACTCGACCAGACGCTTAAGGAGTATCCGGTTATTAGCTCCACATCTAGCCATACGGCGCTCACGGAGTTGGCTGCCGTCCGCGAGTTTTTGGCAGCCTTTGCCCGCGTGGCGATGCGCCAAACTGAACCCTCAGACGCGTTTATCGATAAGCTCGTGGCTATTTATAAAGAAGAACGTATCGGCGGGGAGCTGTTGAGAGTGAATTGGAATTCGTTTGAAGAGGCCATGGCCACAACGCTTAGCATCATTCTCGGTTCGCCAGGATTTCTCTATCTCAATGAGCCTGGAGATGAAGAGGCTCCACGCTCGCTGAATGATCGCGAACTAGCCGTTCGTCTCGCTTATTTCCTCTGGAGCAGTCCGCCAGACGCGACCTTGCTTGAGCTTGCGGAACGGAACCATCTGAGCGATCCGAAGATGCTGCGCCAGCAAGTCGACCGTATGATTGCCGATTCGCGGTCGGATGAATTCGTTTCCGGTTTCGTTCACCAATGGTTGGATATGGAGCGGCTCGATTTCTTCCAGTTCGATGTGACGCTCCACCGCGAATTCGATGCGAGTACGCGGGCTTCCGCGCGGCAAGAAGTGTATCAATCGTTCTCTTACTTGCTTCGAAACGGGGACAAGAGTCGACTCGGCAATCTCCTCAACAGCGACTACGTCATCATTAACGGCTTGCTCGCCACGTTCTATGGCATTGACGGCGTGAGCGGCGATGCCTTCCGCAAAGTGAAACTACCTGCCGAATCGCCGCGCGGCGGTTTGCTGGGCATGACTGCCATCCACGCCATGGGCAGCGACGGCCTCAATAGTAGTCCGGTTGAACGCGGCGCTTGGGTGCTTCGCCACTTGCTGAACGATCCGCCACCGCCCGCGCCGCCGAACGTCCCGCAGATTTCACGACTAGAGGGTCAGATTCTTACGACCCGCGAGCGCCTCTCCGCTCACATGGAAGAAGCCCAATGCGCGAGCTGCCACCGCAAGATCGATCCGATTGGCTTCGGACTCGAGAACTTCGATGCGGCTGGAAAGTGGCGTACTCAAGACTTCGATGGCGTCGGCAAGCGAATGAAGGTCTGGAACATCGATGCGTCCGGGACCTTTCATAAGGGACCCAAGTTTAGCGACTATTACGAGCTGCGCGATTTGATCGCCGAGCGAGAAGACGATTTCGCCCGTGGCTTCGCCGAACACTTGATCGGGTATGCTCTAGGTCGTTCCTTCGGTTTCACTGATGAAGACCTAGCCAACGAAATTGTGGATTCGGCAAAGCAGGAAGCGTATTCAGTAAGCGAATTCATCCATGCTCTGGTTCAGAGCGAAGCGTTTCAGAAAAAGTAGTACCCGAAGCTGAATAAGTATCCCTGGGTTGTAATAGAAAATAGATACATGAAACACCCCATTACTCGCAGATCGTTTGTCAAAACCACAGGAATCGCCGCTGGCCTTGCGCCCTTTATCCCCTCGATGGGAGCCAATGTGGGTTACCCGAATGCAGGAGCCGATCTCAGGATTCCGCAGATCCCATATGGAGCGGTTTATTTCAGGAAGTCCTATCCTCCCCGCGAAGACTGGGATCGGGATTACAAAACGGCTTCGGAAGATGGGGTGAACACCTTCAGGCACTGGTTTATTTGGTCGGCTATTGAAACATCTCCCGGCGTTTATGACTGGGAGGATTATGACCGTCAGATGGAGCTCGCGGACAAATACGGTATCCGGACCGTCATTGCCGAAATGTCTGCCCTGGTCCCGCAATGGATTTTCGACCGCTATCCTGAAGTCCTCTATGTGGATGATGAAGGCAAGCGTCCGATAAGCGGGATCTCACCTGCCACAGCCACAGGAGGCCATGCCAAAGGGAATGCCGGGGCTATCTGTATGAATACAAAAGTCGGCAGGGAATTGATCGGTTCGTTTCTTGAGGCGTTGGCCGAAAGGTATAAGGGCCATCCTTCCCTGATGGCCTATGATGTCTGGAATGAGTGTTTTTATCAGCCCGACATCTGCTTTCATGAAGCGACACGGCTGGCCTTTATTGAATGGCTGAAAAAGAAATACGACAGTGTGGATGATCTGCGAAAGGCGTGGAGGAGATTCTCAATGGGCGCATGGGAGCAGGTTCAAATTCCAAGGTCCACCTCGCCCTGGCCCGAATGCCAGGATTGGGTGATTTTCAGGAAGGACAACTTCTATGACCATATGCAATGGAAGATCGATCTCCTGCGGAGATTGGATCCGAATGTCCTGATGACGGCTCACGGGATCGGGAACAGTATCAACTGGGTCTATTCGCATGGCTCCGATCATTGGCAGGCAGCCAGTCCTGTGCAGTCCTATGGATTTACGTTTGTACAGTCACGGGAACGCAATGATCCGGTTACCCAGTGGCATTCCGTGGACCTGGTGAGAGCGGGATCGAGGGGAAAACCCTTTTGGCATGCGGAAGCCCATGCCGGTCCTTACTGGTACGGAAGCGCGATCGGAAGAGCTAAAGAGGATGGCCGTATTACGGATCCGGAAGATGTTCGTATTTGGAATATGATTACGCTAGCCGCCGGTGGCCGGGGCATATTGTATCCCCGCTGGCGACCGCTGCTGGATGGTCCTTTGCATGGAGCCTTCGGCCCCTACAGCATGGACGGAAGCCGGAATAAGAGGAGCGCCGAGATGAGCCGGGTGGCGAAATGGGCCAATGATCCGGCAAGCAAAACGCTCTTCGAGGCCCAACCGGTAAAAGGGGATCTGGGAATCCTGTTCATGCACGAAACGGCTTCGCACAGCTACCTTACGAGGGATACTTCCGGAGGGCATTGGTATCCGCAGGCGCTCAAGGGCGCTTGCCGGGGATTTATCCATAACAACCTGCAGGCTGATTGGGTGCACCCGGATGATATGTATGAATATGAGGTGCTCTACCTCCCTTATCCAGTAGCCATTGGCGAACAGCTCGCAGACCAGATCAAGGAGTGGGTTCGAAAGGGAGGAACGTTGATCTCCGAAGGCTGC
This sequence comes from uncultured Opitutaceae bacterium, assembly GCA_964521705.1. Taxonomy (GTDB): domain Bacteria; phylum Verrucomicrobiota; class Verrucomicrobiia; order Opitutales; family Opitutaceae; genus Pelagisphaera. Next base: position 30,723 of record CAZFUD010000011.1, read on the forward strand.
CCTGCCTATTTCGGGGGGAAGCTGCGTGTGGGCGAGACCCAGCCCAATATGGGATTGGATGAACTTTTCGGCGCGGTGCAGGCGAATGTGGAATTCCTGCCGGATTTCGATGCCCCTTTTAGAATGGAGGGAATTGATTCATCGTATATAGGAGGTGGATACAAGCAGGAGTACCGACCGGAGAAAGGAACCGCGATGGCCTGGTACGAGGATGAGGCAGTCGCCGCTGTCAGCCATCGTTTTGGCAAAGGCCGAACTTTGCTGGTCGGCACCCATCCCTCTATCCACTGTCACAGAGAGAAAGGGGGAATCAACACGGAGTATTTCAGGGAGATATTTAAGTTCACCCAACGCGAGCAATTGGTATCGGCTTCCAACGCGGCTATTCAGGCCCGCTTGCACAGGAAGGATAAGCACTACTTCCTCTGGATCGTAAATCCCACACGGGAAGTTCAAGAAACGGGCCTCAAGATCTCAGATGCTCTGGGGATGATAAAATTTACTGCGTCACACTGGAATGAATACCACCCGGATGTGACAGAGAATCGGTTCACAGCTCAGGTGCCAGCCAGGGACGTGCTCATTCTGGAATTTGAATCATGAAAAAACAGCTTTGTTCAGGATGAAAAATAAATTCACTGCATACCTGATCCTGGTTCTCGCTTCAGGTTTTTCATCAAGCTCTCACTGCCAGAACGGGATCCCGGAAGATGTCCCCCTCATCAGTTACCGCATTTTCCCCGCGCAGTATAAATCCGATGAGCAGTTCTCGCGCTTGCTGGAGTTTTTGAACCAATATCCCGATGCGGTGGATGAGATTGCCCTGATGGATGAAAACTTCCCCGCGCCTGCCGGACTGCCGCTCGAAGCGGTAGAGAAACTGGCTGAAAGGCTGGAAAAACGCATTGCCGAACTGCGCCGGACCGGTATCCGCAGCGTGGGTATCAATGTGGCCCATACGCTTGGGCACTGGGATGTTCCCGGCATGGATTTTACTCCACTGCCGCCTGAGGTCGGTCCTGACGGTACCCGGTCGCTCACCTGCATGTGTCATAACAGTCCGGAATTTCGCGAATATACTCAGAAGAAATATAGCCTGATGGCCGGTACCGGGGCGGACTTCATCTGGGTAGATGATGATTTTCGCGCCCACAATAGGGGACAGAAATATACCTGTTTCTGTTCTATTTGCCTTCAGAAGTTTGGCCGAGACCAGGAAAGGGCTGATTTGGTTGCTAAGCTTAACTTACCCGAGAACGTAAGCTTGAGGCGGGACTGGACGGAGTTCGTTGCCGCCTCTCATGAGGGACTGGCCCGCGATATCCGCGCCGCCGTTCAGAGCGTGGACCCGGAAGTCGAACTGGGGCTTATGACCATCGGTTACAGCATCAGCACCTATGGGGGTTATCCCATCCATCGATGGATGACAGCGATGGGGGCAAGCCGTGGTCGGCCTGGCCATGGATTTACTACCGATGAGCGGCCGGGATTGCTGATCCATAAAGCGCTCGATGTTGCCCGCCAGGTGAGGGACTACCCGTCAGGGGTCAGGACCATTGCCTATGAGATGGAAAATTCTCCCTACATCACGCTCGACAAATCAGTCCAAACGATGATGAACGAATGCACCCTGGCTCTGGTGATGGGATGCAATGGTTTCGCCCTCAATGCGCTAAACCGGTATGAAGGAAGCCTGGAGGATTTTCATCCCCACCTGCAGGCCATCACCGCGGAACGAAACCGGTGGAAGACGCTGCTGGAATCTTCGTCAGGGCTCCCGCTTGCCGGCTTCTGGTCGGCGGATCATCCCATGCTGATGGCGAATAGGGTAGTGGATGAACAGGGCTGGTTTAAGAAGTCTGGAGATTACAATATTAAGGCCTCGAACCAGCTTTTTGAAATGGGGATCCCATTCGCAGCGGATCCAGCTCATGCCCAGGCTACGATCCTGGCGGGCAGGGTGGCAGAAGGATTTACCACGGAAGAGTTGAAAGCCATGCTTTCCCGCAGCGTGATGCTCGACCCCTTTGCGCTTGATGTCCTCTGGGACCGCGGACTTGGCGAACTCACAGGGGTGAAGCCAGGAGGAGATGTGCAAGTCGGCTATGGACCCCTGCAACGGGTCGCTGTAACCGAACGCTTTACCGGGCATCCGCTGAACGGTTCCGATGAAGGCTTCGTGAGGGAAGCTTATACCACAATCCTTGAACGGCCGGGAACACTGGTTCCCGTCGCTGAAGGCGTGATCGATCTTTCACGCCTGATTCGCCATGACGGAACCGACCTGGGAAGTTGTTATACGCTCTACACCAATGAACTGGGAGGACGCGTGGCCGTGAGCAGTTATTCGCCCTGGACCAAGATCGGGCTGGGCCCCAAAAGGCGACAGCTGATTGCCGTGGCCGACTGGCTGTCTCAAGGCCGGCTGCCGGTCATTATTGATGAGACGGTACGGGTAGCCCCTTTTGTCCGGCAGTCAAAGGATGGGCGTGTGGTCGCGGTTCTGTTTAACGCGTCCCTGGATGCCACGGGTTCACTGACTCTGCGCCTGCGAGCCAGTCCATCCCAAGTTTCCCTGGTTTCAGATGAAGGGCTCCGGCCTCTTGCTACCCGGGGAAGCCCGGGCGAAACCATTGTGGAAGTCCCTTCCATCCCGCCCTGGTCCAGCATCACCCTTGTCGGACATTAAATAATGGTATCCGCGAAACAAATACTCTTCTTCAATCTGCTTGCCTCTGGAAATGATATATAAACAACGATCCCTTTGGTTGTCCTTGGGAACAGCCGTCATGCTCATAGTGACTTTGGTCGCATCTGCCAATGAAGCCCAAAGCCTGAATAGCAGCGCTCCCAACATCATCGTCATTATGACGGATCAGCAGTCTTCAACCATGATGAGTTGCACGGGAAATAAATGGGTCAAGACGCCTTCGTTGGACGCATTGGCTACCGGCGGTATGCGCTTCGAGAGGGCTTATGTTGCTAACCCGGTCTGCGTACCTGCGCGTTTCTCTATTCAGACCGGATATATGCCCAGCGCAATCGGTATGCGGCGCAATAATGATACCAAGACCGCGGTCGTTCAGCCCTATATGATCGAAAATGCTTTGGGTAATTTATTTAAAAAGGCGGGGTATGAAACTGTTTTCGGCGGCAAAGAACATTTTCCACAAGGGTTGGGGAATTCAGTAAATATCGGCTACGAGCGGCTTACCGCAGACAGGCGTGAGGAGCTGGCCCAAAAGTCAGTGGCATTTATCAAACAAAAGCATGAGAAGCCCTTCCTTCTTTTTGCGTCTTTTATTAATCCTCATGACATCTGTTATATGGCGATCAATTCCTATAACCGATCTATGGGCCAGGAGAATATGTCTAATGAGGCTTCCCGTATCTGTGAACGCATTCTCGACCAGGCGCGTAACTCTGGAGATCTGGAAACGTTTGTTGAGATGCACTGCCCGCCGCTACCTGAAAATTTTAATTATCCTGAGTTGGGCGCAAGCTGTCTGGATCTTTCAGAAGAAGAGATTGCGCATTTCTATCATCATACACAGCAAGAGTGGACTGAGATCGACTGGCGTCTTCACCGCTGGGCATACTGCAGACTAACTGAAATGGTGGATGAAAAAATTGGACGGATAATAGCTGCGGTCAAGGAGGCCGGCTTGGAAGAAAACACCTTAATTGTGTTTACCAGTGATCATGGAGATATGGATGCCTCACACAAGCGTGAGCACAAAGGCGTTATGTATGAAGAATCAGTCCGTGTTCCATTTATTATGAGCTATAAAAATGTGATTCCTGCCGGGGTGGTTAATGGCCAGCATTTCGTGAATAACGGAATAGACCTTCTGCCTACGCTCTGTGACTTCGCAGGAATTGAAATCCCACAAGGACTGGCAGGAGGAAGCATTCGGGCAATCGCTGAAAAACGTCCGGGAGCCGAATGGAGAGATGATATCTATGTCGAGGGTGAGATGGGCTTTATGGTGCAGGACTTGAAATACAAGTACACAGTCTACGACACCGGCGAACATCGGGAGCAACTTGTGGATTTAAACAAGGATCCTGGAGAGATGAATAATCTCGTCTATAAGGTAGAGGAGGAGCTTGTGAATTTTTATCGCGAGAAGTTGGACAAGTGGAAGAAGAAAGCCGGCTTAAAAGAATAGTTTCTCGATTCATGAAGAGTGGTATAGGGAAACAGAATACGTGGAATGAAATGATGAATGTTAAGATGAAAACGATAGTTGGAGTAATCTCACTTCTGGCTTGCTGTTGCCTAAACGTTAACGCGCAGGAGAAGGCGCAACCCAATGTTATTTTTATTGTGGCGGACGATTTGGGTTGGCGGGATACCGCGGTATACGGCAGCACGTTTTATGAGACGCCTCATATCGATGCGCTGGCTAAAAGCGGAATGCGCTTTACCGATGCCTATTCGGCCAACCCCTTATGTTCTCCCACCAGGGCGAGTATCCTGACCGGACAATATCCTGCCCGCTACGGCCTGACCAATGCTTCGGGTCACCTTGCAGAGATTGAAGAGCACGTGGAGCAAACCGAGGTAAGTGAGGACGTCCGTGGCGCCGGCCCTCTGTCACGCAATTATCTCGATCCGAAGGTGTACACCCTGGGCAAAGCGATGAAGGACGCGGGGTATGCGACGGGTTTCTTCGGGAAATGGCATATGGGCCGCAGGATGGAGCATTGGCCTGAGAGTCATGGTTTCGAATACGTAAGAGGGGGGCGCCATCATTCCGGTCCTCCCGGAGCAGATGGAAAGCGAAAGTTTTACCCGCCCTGGACCTGCGATACGCTGCCATCGGATGTTCCGGCGGATACGCATGTGGACGATCTTATCACGGACCTGGCGATCGATTATATGACGGATCAGAAACAGAAGGATAGGCCCTTTTTTATCTGTTACTGGGCCTACAGTGTGCACGCTCCTTATCAGAGTAAACCCGAGCTGATTGAGAAATGGAAGCAGCAGGTGGATCTCCAGAATCCCCAGCGCTCGCCTACTATGGGCGCAATGATAGAGGTGCTTGATACGAACGTAGGGAGGCTGATGGCATTTTTGAAGGAGAGCGGATTGGATAAAAACACCATTGTGATATTCACTTCAGACAATGGCGGGAATATGTATGACACCGTGGACGGGACTACGCCTACAAACAACACCCCCCTCCGAAACGGTAAGGGCAATAACTATGAGGGTGGCGTGCGAATCCCGTTGATCATCCGCTGGCCCGGAGTCACGCAACCGGGCAGCGTAAACCATTCCGTTGTTTCGACGGTGGATCATTATCCCTCGCTTCTTGAAATGACGGGGCAGAAATCGAGACCGGATACGCATAAAGACGGGGTGAGTTACGTTCAGGCTTTGAAAGGCGAAACCTTCGATCGTGGACCTACGATTTGCGATATGCCGCGTTTCATCTATACAACGATGAATATTCCGAATACCTTTGTGCGTCATGGAGACTGGAAGATGTATCTATTCTGGTATGACAATCCCCAGGATCAGACCCATCGTTACGAGCTCTATAATCTTAAAGAGGATATAGGGGAAGAACGAAATCTGGCTGCCGAAGAACCTGAGAAACTGAGGGAACTCTCGAAGGCGCTGGATGCTTTTTATGAAGAATCCAACGCGTTGGGTTATAATCCTAATCGGGCCTACAATCATCGAATGGCGGGTGTCTGGTATGCGACTTCGGATGCGGGTACCATCGCCGCAAAAGACGGCGCGTTAGCCCTCGATTCGGAGAAAGCCGGATATACCGTCGCCTCTAATTATTTCTCTAAGGGAGCCAAGAACGGGTTTGTCGCGTTTGAAGCCAAGTCGGAAACGGAAACGCCCATTCGGTTTGCGGGCCCCAATCATGGAAAGGTGGTTGAGCTTACTAAGGAATGGAAGAAGTATGAACTCCCGGGGTCCCAAATATATATCGAGCGATATAAGTTTTTCGTAACGCTTGAAAACGCAGGCGAAGTTGAACTCCGCAATGTCAAAGTGCTGACTGAAGACAAAAGTGAGATGGTGGAATTCAAATTCTATTAATCGCCTAAAAGTTCGCGAAATAGGGATAGATCAATTATAAGAACCTAGGAGATATAGGACTATGAAGAAGACAAGAATAAGCTGGTGTATACGGCTGGCCATTACGGCGTTGCCTGTGCTTTTGATCCTAAACCTGCCGGTCGCCCGAGGAGATTCAGAGCCCGACAAAATCGTGGCGTTGGATCTGCTGACTGTAGAGGAACCGAGATCGGAAGCGGAGTCACGCTTGCGGGTCATCCGCTTGACGACGCGAAGCGGCGCTATGGGTTATGGGGATTATCTTGAATACGGTCTACCCGCCGAGAACGAGGAAGAGACGCTTGCGCGGTTGTTGAACCGTTATGCCGCACAGGATCATAAGACAGATATCTTCCTGACCGATCCTTCGACGCGGGCCGTCGGGGGCGGTGGCATCGTACTGGGGCAGACTGCCGAACAAATACTCAATGCCCAACCCGTCACCCATTTGCGCGACACTACGGCATTGTTCCCCAGAGAAGGCTTTGGCCCGATGTGGCAGGGCCCGGGGAAAGCGGGACTAGTCATCGCCCTGCAGGCTGCTTTGCTCGACCTTGCAGAGGAAAACGGTCCATCCGAGGTGAGGCTCTGTCCGTCGATTCCGATAGACCGGGAAATAAACGGTAAGCGAATGTTGAATACGCCTGACGAGATGCAGCAGGCGGTGGCCTCGCTCAAGGAAGCGGGCTTTACCGCAGTCCGGCTAGAACTGGCCGGCGCTCTTGAGGATGAGATGAGGTCGCGCGGCGAACGCGCCCCTTACCGCTACCCGCAGGAGGTGCTGGGAATGATCGGCAGACTGGTGTTAGCATCGAAAAAGGCAGCTGGCCCGGATATGGATCTGATCGTCGCCGCGAGCATGAATTTGAGCACGGATGGCATGACCTATCTCGCGCTGCATTGCGAACGGAACGAGGTGACCCTGCTTGAAAATCCCATGACGCTCCAGCAATTGCCGGAACAGGGCGCGGCGCGAAGGGAGTTCAGCCAGCCTCTGGGCTTTGGCGGCGATTATCATGTGCTCGAAGACTTCGCCCAGGGCATTAAGAATGAGGCCGGTACGGTCCTGGCTCCGGATGCCGGGCGCATTGGGGGAGTGGCTATGCTCGCTCGGGCGGCGGACTTGGCAAAGGAGGCCGAGTTGAAGGTGGCTCCGATAGTGCAAGGCGGTCCGCTTTCATTGCTGACTGTCGCGCGGTCGCTTTCCGGACGCGATGAAGCGTTGTGGGTGACCTCACCCTACCAGGAGCAATGGTTGAAGGATGGCGGTGTGTTGAAGACCCCCTTGCGGATGACGCAAGGATCCCTGATTTCGGAATCGTGCGAGATCGATGAAACGAAGTTTAAAGTAAAGCGTATCGCCCAAATAGATACAAAGCCCCAGGAAAAGTCATGAATCGTCAGGTAATACCCAATCTAACCAATCGTCGGGAATTTCTCAAACAGTCTGCCTTGGGGGTTGCTGCGCTGGCGGGGCTGCCGTCGCTCGACAATCCGCTATTGGCAGCAGTCTCGGGCAAAGGTAGCCGCATCGAAGCGCTGGAAGCGCTCGTGTTGGAACGCAATGGCGAGCAGCGGCGCGTACTGAAAATCATCTCGAGCTCAGGCGCCGCTGGATACGCGGACTTTCCAGACCTCGACTACGCGGCCACGCTAGCCGGTGTCGCCAAGGAGCACCTGATCGGCGCCAATCCCTATGCCGTGGAAGCCATCTGGTCGAAGATGCGGCAGGCCGGTGTCCTCATTTCGCATCGCACGGCCGTGGATTATGCCTTATGGGATCTGATCGGCAGAGAATCGGGTAAGCCTGTCTACGAACTGCTCGGCGGTCCGGTGCGCGACCGGATCAGAATATACTACTATGGCAGACCGGGCCTTAAGCAGAACGAGTTTGATGAGGGCCCATGGCGCGACCTCGGTCGAGAACTGGCCGAACAGCCGGGCGCGGCCTTGAAGACCGATCCGTTTGCGCTTTTCGAGACACATAGCGGCAAGAAAGCTTGGGAGGATGGCGTCTGCGAGGGCGGCGGGAGAATGCCGACCGAAGAGAACATGGCCTTTAACGAAATGGTTTTCCGAAGCCTTCGTGAAGGGGCTGGCGACAAGCTGGACCTGATCCACGGCGGCCACGGGCAGTGCTGCGCCGAAGGGGCACTTGCGACCTGCAAGCGGCTCGAACCCTATGACCTTCTCTGGATGGAAGAGCCGGTGGCAGCAACCAGCAGCATGGATGAAATGGCCAAAGTGGCAGCTGCCACCACGATTCCCGTTGCTACGGGAGAAAACCTTCAGGGTCTGGAAGACTTCACCCGTCTGATCGATAAGCGCGCGGCATCGATTCTCAATCTGCCGCCGCCTAACGTGGGTGGGCTGACCGAAGCCCGAAAGATCGCAACCCTGGCCCAAATACGGGGCGTTCAGATTGCGCCGCATTTCTTTTCGTATGGTCCTTTAACCTGGGTGGCTATGGCCAACCTCTGCATGGCCGTACCCAATGTGTTGATACTAGAATCGAATGCGATGAGAGAAGTGAATCCGTACCGACCCGTGAATAGAAGGAGGAACCGAAATCAGTTTTTCAAAGAACCGATCAAAATCGACGGCTACTACTTCACGCCTAATGGCAAGCCGGGATTGGGTTATGAATACGATGAGAAATTCGTGGTGAGCCGGAAAAGGTTGGCATGAAAAATAGATAACGAACCTCTTCTTAATACTCGTAGCACGCTGGTTGTTTGATGATTAGAATTAAAATTATGGATACAATGTTACATGAATAAATTTTTATCGTTTCTATTTCTGTTGAGCCTGAGTGCGAATCTCTGCGCAGACGGCTCAGAGATTCTCTGGAGCCAGTATTGTCAGCACCTCGGCAAAATGAAGTTGCTCGTGCACCTGGACACGGACCCCACCGCAGCTGCCGAGAGCGAGCCGGTGAAGCTCTGGCTTCGGAGCGACGTCGACGGGGAATGGAAACTTGCCGACACCCAGCCGATCGACCCGCTTACCGCTACCTCTCTCTTTGTGTTCGAAGACTGGCCCCGTCACGAGCGTACTTTCTTTAAGGCTACCTGTGGCAATTCCGAGTGGGAAGGCATCTTCCGCGCGGAACCGAAGGAGGGCTCCGTCCTGAAGGCCGTCGGCCTTTCCTGCCTCAAGCAGATCGGCTGGCCCTGGAAGGAAGCGATCGCCGAGGTGATCTCTCACGATCCGGACCTCGTCATCTTCGCCGGCGACCAGATCTACGAGAACGACTACGGCAGTCGAGTGTTCCACGCCAAGACCAAGGCGGAAGTGCCGCAAGGAATGAAGAACTACTTCGAGAAGTACCGAAAGTTCGGCGAAGCCTTCCGCGATCTGATGCGGGATCGACCCACCATCATGATCACCGACGATCACGACGTTTTCCTCCCCGACCTCTGGGGTAACGGCGCCGTCCTCATAGATGGCAAGCGAACGACTGGAGGCTACCCGGCGCACCCAGACTGGGTCAACGCGGCCGAATTCACCCAGACGGGCCACCTCCCTGACCCGGTGAATCCCGGTCCGCACGGCGCCGGGATCAAGGCGTTCTACACCGCCCTCGAATACGGAGGCGTGCGCTTCGCCCTTCTCGAGGACCGGAAATGGAAGAGTCCACCCTCCGAAGTCATCAAGGAACTGATTGTCCCTCCGGGCTTCGACTCCGGGAAGCGCATAACGCACACGGATATCGAGGTGGTCCTCGATCCCGATTACGACTGCACCCAACTCGACGACCCCAAACTTCAACTACTTGGCGCGGAACAGGAAGCCTTTCTAGCTGACTGGTCGGACGACCTCAAGGCCTCGGGACAGATCGGCGCCGTCATTTCCGCCAGTCCTTGGGTCCATGTGGCCATGTATTCACCGACCTCTGCCGACCTCGACTCCAACGCCTGGCCCCAGTCCGCCCGAAACCGAGCCCTCAAGGCCATTGGCGATGCACCGGTCGTCATGCTGCATGGCGACGTCCATCTCGGCACACTCGGTCGACACGGGGTGGACGCATTCAACGACGGTCCGGTCACTTATTCCTTTCCCGCCTTTAGTTCCCCCGCGAGCCGATTTTGGAAGCCGCTCGAAGCGGGCCAGAACCGCGAACCCGGCGCTCCCGAAAACACCGGTCAATTTCACGATCGCTTCGGCAATAAGGTAACGATGTATGGAGCCGGTAACGGCCTCAATGGCTACGGCATCATCCTCTTTGACACCAAGAACAGGGAAACCGAGCTTCAGTTCCATCCCATGAACGAGGATCGCAAGCCTATCAAGGTCGACGTCCCAGGCTGGCCGCGCAAGGTGAAGTTCTGATGTAACTGAATTATGGGTACCTATTTCTATGCATAAATTGTTCTCGTTTCTGATTCTGTTGAGCCTGAGTTCGAATCTCTGGGCCGAGGCTCCTCCTTTTGAATCTCATCTCTTCGAAAAAGGAACGCTGGTTTACTCGGATGACTTTGACGGCGCCTTGGATCGAGAGCGATGGGAACCGAGATCGGGTACCCGGTGGGAGGTTCGGGACGGCACGTTGATTGGAAGGCCATCCTCCAGCGAATTTCAGGAAAAGCATAAGGATGATAGCGATGACCACCGCGGCGTAGGGCCGGTGATTCGACTGAACCATATTCCCGAAAACTTCGTTTGCCACATGCGTTTCAAATACGAAGGGGAGGCTTATCAAGCCGCTCGCCCGAAGCTCGATATCGGCCATCACATCAACAATCTGTTTTTCAGAAAGGGCGGCTATTCCTTGAAACTGTCCGGAGGGGAACGGTTCGAAGACCGTCAATCTGGTTTCGAGCTCAATGAATGGGTAGATCTGGTTATCGAGCTGAAAAAAGGAACCCTTTTGTTAGAACTCAACGGCCACCAACGGCGCGTCGAGCACGAGCAAGTTTCGATGAACAGTCGCGAAGAATTCACATTCAAGGCCCTGATGAGTCCGAGCAGCCTTTTAGTGTTCGACTATGTGAGACTTTGGAAAGCCGATTGATTTGGACCCTTATCCTTGTTTATGAACAAATCGCTTATTCGCAAGCCGCCCACTACTTTGCTGGGCACTTTAAAGGAACTGGGTCCGGGCCTAATAATAGCCGGAGCTATCGTGGGATCTGGCGAGCTCATCGCCACGACGGCGACCGGCGCGGTGGCCGGGTTCTGGCTGATGTGGGTCATCATCGTCGGTTGCATCATCAAGGTATTCGTCCAGGTGGAAGTCGGGCGATACGTGATTCTAACCGGCAAGACCGCTCTCGAAGGAATCAATGCCTTGCCGGGCCTGAGGATGAAGGGAGTCCATTGGATTGCCTGGTTCTGGTTGGCCATGTTCATATCCAGTACGGCGCAGCAGGGCGGTATTGTGGGTGGCGTGGGGCAGGCCTTGAGTCTCAGCGTTCCCAT
>CAZFUD010000012.1:0-41284 GCA_964521705.1 uncultured Opitutaceae bacterium
CCGCATTACCGACTCGGAGATGTCCCGCAATGTCAATGATGGCTCCCTAACCTTGAAGAGGAATAGCCGCGGATCCTGAATGCGGAATTGGACAATCCATTCAACCGTGGCGGCGTTCAAATCTCCCGTCACCATGCTGCGCTCGAAATTGCGTTCCGTTTGAGAGGGATTGAACTGAGTTGGATTCGCGCCCCCCCGTGTGGCAAAACCAAACTCCTGCTGCAACTGGCGCCTGACCTGAACGATCGACACCTGATCGATGCCAAACGGCAGCTTCACCTGAATACCTGGATCTACTGTTTTCACATATTTGCCGAAACGAAGCACCACACCTTGGGACTGAGCCTCTACTGTGTAGACGCTGGTAAAGGCCGCTGCCGCCACCAGAATGCCTATCAAAATCCAGAGGATCGACGCTGCCCGAGCTCGGAACTCCCTGAAGTTCCGGGGAAGGTTGAATTCTATGTTTTCGCCCATTCTCGCCGATGTTTCAGGAAAGCGTATTCAAAGCAACGGGAAAACGAAGGGGGACGATTCTCGAAAGCGGTTCACACTGCTCTCTGCCAACGCACTTGGAATTATCCTTTTCCCAATTCTTAGATTCCTAACCGCAGTAAGCACCACGGCCTCAATGGGTTGGGTTTCTTGCCCTTCGCGTCCTTCACGATCTTAGCGGTTATAGAAAATCGTTCGTTTAGTCCGCGCTTCTTAAAGATTTCGTAGCGAAAGCTCGAAGCGAAGACGAGGCCAGAAAAGTTTTTGCCCGTGCAGCCTGTGGAAGCTGGGCGGCACCCGAAAACAAGAAGAGCCGACGATCTGAGATCGCCGGCCCAGGAATCCAACTCTTGTATGTGAGTCCAGTTCGTTGCCGGATATAGCCTGCTGTTACCCTAGCTGTCTCCGAAGAGACGAATCCGGTCGTATCCCAAACTCGCCTTTTATCATACACGAAATTCGATTCCTGTCTATTGGTGCCACTATCACATCTTTCTCCGAATTGTTACGTAGATGTTTCACAACTACCTACAAAATCCATGTTTTTGGCCGGTTTTTGGTGGATATGAGACACAGCAGCAGGAGATCTCAATAGCTACTATTTTGTCCGATTGCCCGGCCCCCGACGATTCCACTGCTCCGATTTCAACGAACTCAATCTACGGGTACACTACGAAAGGACTTGACCTGCCCGCCAAGCGATTGATCGTGAACCCTCCTTTTTGAAGCGGGTATAGTTTAGTGGTAGAACCCCAGCCTTCCAAGCTGGTTGCGTCGGTTCGATTCCGTCTACCCGCACCAGCCTTCGCTCGCAACGCAGAGAAGAGTAGAAGGCCGACACGCCGGCAAAGTCCGCCGTAGCCCAGTAAGCGAAGGAGGAAAGCCAGAATGGCAAAGGCAGACCCCAATTCAAACTCCTGCGAGATTTCCGCCTTTTTCTCAAACCGCCAAACCAAGACGGCTTTGCTTGCCAGCCTTGGAACGCCCTCATACCAAGAAAACCGTTGCCGGGCTGCGTTTCCGATAGCTATAGCATTCAATCGTTGAGCAAAAAAGTACTAATAACAGGGATCGGCGGTCAGGACGGCTATTTCTTGGCGAAATTGCTGCTCGAAAGAGGCGATAAAGTTCACGGCCTGCTACGCGGAGGCTCTGAGGACGAAATCGGGTCCCTTAAATATCTCGGGAAGGCCGCCCTTGCTCGGATTAGCATCCATCGCGGTGATGTTACCAAGAAATGGCTCGTTGACGAACTCATTCAACGCGAACTTTTCGATCAGGTTTTCCATCTGGCTGCCCAAAGTTCCGTAGCCCGAAGTATCGAACATCCACGGGCAACGATTGATACCAACGTCCTGGGGCTGACGAATATCGCTACCTCGATTCGTGATCGCTCACCAAAGACGAAACTCCTATTCACAGGGAGCTCAGAAATGTTCGGCAATCTTACCGACGGAAAACAATCTGAGCATGCACCGCGGCACCCGCAAAGCCCATACGGGCTGACAAAAGATTTCGGATTCCAGCTTATCAACGCGTATCGAAAACACTACGGACTCTGGGCCGCCACCGCCATTCTCTTTAATCACGAGAGCGAGTTTAGAGGAGAGCAATTCGTGACCAAAAAGATCATGCAATCGGTCGCTCGTATCGCCGCCGGTCGAGATGAGGTTCTTTTCCTGGGGAACATCTACGCAGAACGTGACTGGGGTTATGCTGGCGACTACATGGAAGGCGTTCTTGATGTCATGGACTTGGAACTGCCCGACGATTTCGTTTTTGCGACAGGCCAACTCCATTCTGTCAAAGATTTCGTCAATCTTGCTTTCAAGCATGCGGGAATCGGCCCGGAATGGAGCGGCGAGGGACTAGAGGAAATCGCCCGCGATCCAAGCAGCGGAAAGGTAATCGTCAAGATTGACGAGCGTTTTTATCGGCCGGGCGATATCAAGGGTACCTGCGGCGATGCTGACAAGGCTAAGCAAATTTTAGGCTGGCAGGCAAAAACCGATTTGGACGCGATCATCGAGCGCATGCTTCGCCACGAGCAGGGCTCGGTGACCAAATAGCGCTTCAATTCCAACTAATATCCAGGAGTTTAGCGGAGAGCTTTCTATCATCCTCGCCCTCCCCTCGTTCCTTGGGTACGAAGTGATGCTGGCTCTTGATCTTAAGGAGGGATAACTTGGGGGAGTTTGCAGGAATCGGGATCTTGATAGTCGCTCCTACATTACCGGAGTACGTGTCGAGAATCGGTTCGCCTTCATTGAGCGATAGCCACATTCGCATGTTACGACAGGTTTCACGCGGTGGATATTCAATTCTCAAGGTCAGAGACTGGGTCCCGTCTGGCACCATAAGCCATTTTTGGAAGTCCAGCCCAATCCACCCATCGCCATGTCTTCCAGTGAACGTCTGCTCTACTTTCTGACGGCGATACCGTATTTGCCTCCACACAGCAACACCGTGAACGGGATTGCTCCAAAACGTCTTGGCTAAAGCGATCCAGCCCTTGAGAGACTGGCCACTATCCACGCGCTTAAGGCCTTCACGGCCCCAATGCCTGGATCTTTCATACCGAAACGTTGGCAAGGGAATAGCACGGGCTTCTTCGATCGGCTTCTGTCCACAAAGTTCGCGGTAAAGGTTGAAGGTTTTCAGGGCGTTAGGGCCAGCAGAGAAAAGAGATTTGCGCTTTTGAGCTTTAGTCAGTTGGGAATCGCGGAATTGCGCATCCAACAATACCTTTTCCACGGCCCGAACGATGCTACCACTATCCTCTGGGTCGAAGATTGATATCGCATCGCCCCCAACTTCTAACAGGGGATCAATATCTGAGCAAACCACAGGAACTCCTAGAATAATCGCTTCCGCAACCGGTAAACCAAATCCCTCGAACCTTGACGGATAAACCAATGCCTTTGCTCCCTCCATGAGGCAGCGTATCTCTAACGGCGAGCAGTAACCCAAATGCATCACCGATTCTTGCATGCCATGCTTCTCTATCTTCTTCCGAGCCGGATGATCCGAAGCGAAATCTCCACCCGTCAATACGAGTTTTAAATCCGGAAACCGCTTACACAGCAATTCGAAGGTATCGACTAATATCTCATGATTCTTGTGGGGCCAGGAATTGGCGGGATAAAAGAGGTAGTTATCATCTAGCTTAAATTTCTTTCGAATCTTCCCACCGACCCCACGCGGCAAATCGATCCTAAAATGACTGCTAGGAATCGGCCAAATCGTTTCTACCTTACTTCCCGAAACATCATAGCTTTGCTGAACATCCTGTCTAACCGCGTCCGAAATACAGATAACTTTCTCGGCCAGCTCGAGCGCTAGTTCATGATTTGCCTCCCGAGCCTCAACTTCGGTTTCGTCAAAAAACCCCGGATGATGTCGATGCTGCAAATCTAGTATGGTGACGACATTTCGATATCCATAAAACTCTGGAGAAACGTAGCCGCCAATAGAATGAACTAGATCTACTTCAGTTATCCTCGTTTTTACCCCTGCCGAACCAGTTCGGACTATACCAAGACGATTAAATGGCACATCCTTTGAGTTGTCTAGACTGCCACGAGAAAATGACTCCCGGGCGGGCACGAGCTCGTAGGCGTCGCTATCGATAAAGTCTATCTTACTTGACCGGCTCCTCGCCTTCATCTCTTCGAAGGTCTCCCTCGGGCAATATACCGTGAGCCTTCCTCGATCCCATAACCAGCTTACCGACGTCACCATTTCGTAAGCCAACTGCTCCATCCCTCCGGAGTGCCCTATCGCCATCCAACGCAGATCGAGCAAGACATTCATTCAACAAATCCAATCCCTACACCGCCTTATCGGGTACTGGCTCAACAGAATAAGTATCTTTTGCCAAAGTGTAAGAAAGAATTTCCCCTACCTCTGCTAAAGTCTCTCGCGGCTTTTCACCAGCCGGCAACAATCGAGATATTCCTGAATTGTCTTCAAATTTGCGATAGCTCATCCACTGCCTGATCCAAGACCTATCAACATATCCTAACCGCTTCAGCGAGAGTCTAAAAATTTCCGCGAAAATTTGTCCCCTGCGGCTACGAGTTTTTGTTTCCGGGTAGTCCCTCGAGCATGACAAATATTCGTCTAAGTATTTAATCACGCCGCCAGACCTCGCAATCCTAAGCCAATAATCGTAATCCAACGAGCAATCTAGGTGCTCGTCGAAAAAACCAATTCTGTTGAATATTCTCCGGCTCCAAAAACAGGATGGCTGGCATAGAAAACATTCTCCTTTGAACGCCGCTTGATCCCAAATTCTCGTACGGTAATCTCCAATAACTCGACTATGCTCGTCAATGTAATGGGATTTACCATACAATAAATCCGTATCAGGATATTCTGCCCAAAAGTCCAAAACCTTGCCAATGGAATCTGACAATAGCGTATCATCGCTATTAAGATAGCCTAGGATATCCCCTCTAGCTTTTTCTAGGCCCTTGTTTATAGCATGAGATTGCCCAAGATCTTTCTCGATAAAAAAATCGATCTTACCAACGTAATCTTTTAGTATTTCAGCAGTTCCGTCCGACGAATCCGAATCGAACACAAAAATTTCTATTTTTATGGGCTGCCGAATGAGGCTCTCTATGCATTCGCGGATATGTGGACCTTGATTGTACGACGGTACGATTATCGAAACATTCATTGGGGAAATTGGATATTCCTTTATTTTCACTCTCTACATACCTTAACAGCATGCGCGAAAGACACGCGCGGAAAAACTTCTAGCAATCCACCGAAACCGGCATTGTAAACCTCGATACCGTTAGCTTTGCATATCTCGTAAGCCTTTTCGTAATGCTCTAACATCAAGTTAGTATTAGGCGTGTGCCACAATTTCCCCTTCCCAAAGTATCTTGGGTCAAAGTGATTCGGATCGTTGTCTTCATCCAAGACTATTCGCTTGTCTATACGGCTATCTTCTTCGTCGAGCACTTTCGCCTTTTTAGGAATCTCATAGTTTGTATCGCATCCGATCAAAAATATGCGCTGAGCTCCCAACTTGACCGCCAATTGCATTAAAGTAATCGTCACAGTCATTGGTTCCACAATAAAATCATCTTTAGAAAGGCTAAAGACATCTTCTTGAGGGCCCTTAAGATTTAGCGTTTGAGTTTTGAAATATCTAACATTTGGTCTGGGTTTTATATAATTCTTAACACTAACAGGGGTTCCAATACAATCATGAGTATATATTTTTTCTGGAAAGAAGAATAACGTACGCGTTAATCGATCAATCCATTTAGATATTTCCTCTTTTCTATCCGGAAGAACCACCGTATCGACACACGAGTAGTAATCCGGTCGCCACTTGGTTCTTTCGAAAATCAAATATATGGCGTTACTTCCGAAGGAAGGAATCCCCACCAATGAATCCAAGTCATGCTGATTAAGCGACGGGCCATTACCCACGACCACAACGTTCCTTGATTTTAACTTAGGAACCTCTGTGGAGTCATGTTTATAATTATTTTCACAATCGCTAAACATCTTGTTTTAGGTGTAGTAGCCTAGTCCCAATTTACTATAGAAATAATATATTATTCTTCGTATTAAAACACTCTGATTGTAAATTTTGCATCAGTTCAATTGTAAAAGTGATCACACTACAATAAATGCTATTTCTAACGATTAAAATCTTGGCTCACCCTGAGCTATTGCTCTAAAGGGGAAGCATTTGGAATGGCAAACAGGAAGGGAACAACTAAGTCTATGCAGGCCTTTCTAGTTCCAAGAAAAAGAAGGTGGGCTTATCATAGAGATCCGTAGAAAATGGAACGCCGAAGACCTCTTGAGCCGATAACTCTTCTTCAGTGAGCTCAACCTTGTTTAATTTGGGCAACAAATCCGGACAGTTTTCATTAAGCTTACGCTCAATGATGGTATAATCATATACGTGGGCATACGGGCTAATCATGCCGAACGAGAATCTTAAAATAGCGCCATACTTTTCGCGTTGATTCACTAAGTAATCAATAAACTTCTCACTGGATGAATCATAGAAGAAGCAGGAGATCGGATTTAGGGAAATTGCGTAGCGACCTTCAAAAAAGAAGGGGGATATTAGTGCCTTCCCTCCTGGCCGAAGAATACGCTCCAACTCCCTTAGACAGCCTTCGTCACTTCCACATGCGAAGTGTTCAATAGCATTATGGAGGCAAACTATATCTGCATAATCTGAAGGTATATCATCAATCTTTGCTGCATCAGAACCTACCTGGAAAATTCTATCTTCAATTTGTATACGCCCAGGAGAATTTAGAATATCCACTAAGTTAATTTCTTTAGCTTGCGTAGCCTTTTTGACGTACTTGCCGAATCCATTGTATGCTGATCCTATATCCACAACAACAGCATCCTCATAGGAATTCACGAAACTCTTAGTTATAAACCACTCAGTGAATTTAGTGAAATAGTAATTACTATTATGAAAGTTATGCTGAGCAAAAGTCTCCATAACTTCTCCACCATTCCTGGCGGAATCAATTAGCTCGCTACCCGAAATAAGATAAGAATTTAGACTGCTTATGGCACCATTTTTATCGATTGCTTCAAGGAATCTCTGCCTAGCGGATGCAGATGGTCCACAGTCTTCCATCTCCTGGTTGCTAGCCTCAACAGCTTCAATTATACAATCAGGAACTGCTCCACTCGCGACGACATGTTCATTAAGAAAACCCCTAATTACGGGACTTCGAAACCACTCGTTCTTGTACTTTTCATCTTTCAGTTCCTGCAATAGAGCGTTGACCTCCCCGTTGGGGGCGGAGGGCCCACGTTCATCCAAATCCGCTATTCTGACTTCTAGCTTCTTCATTTTTTCTTTCTGAGTAAAAAATCGATGTATGCGTGATAACACCAGCCATGAGATCCATATTTCTCATCTAGCCTTGCACGCATTTCTTCATTGGGCGGCTGGGACTGGGGTCGGGATCTTCCGTGAATGTATTGCACCTCGAAAGGACTATTCAAAAACATCTCACGGTACTCGTAAAAGCCAATGCGATTGATCTCATCCCGGTGATAAATCCAGTCAATAATGTGAGGGATCAAACGCTCATCACATGGACCCTGACGCAACTCATCCTCCATTTCCTTTTCATCCGCCACCAAATGCAGAAAGTCAGGAACGGGGTTCCTACTAGGCTTCCAGAATCTTGCCTCTTTTCCTGCGGCTTTCGCATAGACATGATGACCAACCGCGCAGGTCCAGAGAGGTCCAAAGTCAGCATAAAAATAGCCGCCAGGTTCGAGGACACGATGTACCTCTTCAAGAAGCCCAGGCACATCCAAAACATGTTCAAAAGTAGCCAAACTGATCACAGCTCCAGTTGAACAATCATCCATCGGTATTTTATTTCCGCTTTCATTCAAAACTTCGATCCGATCCGAAACTTTGGTGGCCTGCAGGACTTTTGGGTCAGGGTTTAGTGCATTGAATGGGCAGTCCAACCTTTCACTGATGTAATTCGCTACATTTAGGTCAACATCGCTTCCGATTTCTAGAATCGAATCAACATTTTTACCTATCACTCGGAGAAATTCTTTAGTCGGATTTCTCTGGTAGGATGCAAGATGGTTGATCGTAAACTGCTTGCTAGCAAAAAGGCTGTTATAGTTTATCCGTTCAAATTCCTCTAATTTTCCACCAGGCGTGGCGTTGTAAAGTTTAACTCCATTTTCAGAGCAGACGTTTTCCGCTTCTCTAAAGGACTGGACCATCTTGTCCGCTTGCGGATCATGCCATCGATATCCCTTCCCAAAATAATCCTGATGAAAATGATTGGGATCGTCGCTATCCATATCCAGCACTTCGACATTATAATCTTGGGTCTTTTTGACGTCCTCGGGCATCTGATAGTCGACGTCTACACCTATAACATAGATGTTCTTAAATCCTAGATAATGGGCCAGTTGAAGACAGCTGAATACAACCGTGCAACCGGTGTAGGTGATTTCCGAAGCGTCAGTCGAAAAATCAAAGCCATGGGGAAAACTCTTCCGCGGCTGGTGGTTATAAAATATCGTTTCCGGTTGCTCTTCAAAACAATAACTCAAGTAACTGGGAAAAAGCTTAGTTACTCCACTCAATTCATCGATTCTCGCTTTCCTATCTTCGGCGACCAAGTGATCTTCCACTACATAAAATGTCGGCTTGAAACCGTCTTTTAGGAAGATGCCATTAACTCCAAAAGTTACCTCATCAGCAAGAAGACCCATATCTAATTTATTCAAGCTGGGGCCATTCCCTATTACAAAACAACGGTCTGAGCCATTGTATTTTTCTCTCAAGTCTTTGAGGCGATCTTTGTAAAGAGCTTTCTTATTCTGGCAAATATCCAGAACTCTTTTTACGCCATCCACTCGATCGCTGAGGGGCATTTTATTAGTCGGCTGATAAATTTCCCCATTAAAAGGATATGATTTAATCAATTCTTCGTAATCGTTTTCAGTATACATCATCAATTAGTCTTTTTCCGCTCTGCTTGTCGGATATGCCAAGCGAGCAAAACAAGTTTTTCATAGACCAGTAATCGCGGTAACGAGCACCATGTTCTATCGCTTTTTTCCTGTAGGAATAAAAGTTGTTTTCCACTTTCTTCATAACTTCGAGGAGTGAATCAGAATTGTTGCTTTCAAACACTTCACCGACTCCAAGATAGTCGATCACATTTCCGAACCACGTTCCGCTTGTAGCTACAATCACCTTGTTCATTGAAAGGGATTCTATAAATACACCCGACGTTTGATAAAGATACTCCTCTTTCAAGTATGGAATAACCACAATGTCAGCATCGCGAATTAACTTCATATATTTTTCTCCGTCAATGAAGCCGGTGTAATGATCAATTTTGTGATCCTGACTCAACCAGTGTTCACGGGTATCCCGGTGATCCGCTTGAAGATGGGCGTCTTGATGCCTTACATGGAAATAAAGCCGTAGGTCCCTGGTATTGTCGTACAGGCTCTTTACGAGTTTGTATCCATATTTCCTATGAGGATAACCCATGTAGAGAACATTCAAGTCGCTAAATCTATTGAGAAACCTGTATGAGTCCCTGAATACATCGCTCGGTCTACGTAGCAAGGCACACCCTGCCGGGAGCAATTCGATATCTCTGCCAAGGTAGTCATCGTAAAGATCTTTAGCTTTCGGGCAATCTACACTGAGAACAACCTGGCCGCCTTTGTCGTACTGCTGAAGTTCGCTGCCCCAATCCCTTAAACTACTCTGGAGGTCTTTTGCTTCTGTGATGTTTTCCAACTCCTTTTCGTTGTAAAGAAAATTGACATAGGCCTTTGCCTTGGATCCGGAATCATGGATCACCTTTGATAATACAGCCGCGTAAAGAGGGTGGCCTGAATACAAATAGACAACTACTTCTTCAAATGCTTTCACGTCTTCCCGCTCAAACACCTCTATCATTTTGTAATAAAATTCCTCTGATATGGAGGATCTAACTCTATTATCGTTGGATAGCGTTAAATGGGGTCTCTGGCCAAAGGCAAGGCTAGCCTTGTATTGAACAGCCAAATCCAGGGTCAAATCCTTGTTGGTCAGGTGAAGAAGCCCTATCCCTGTTCGACGTACTTCTTTTAGCAACTTGGTTGCATGGTTTTTATAATAACCATGAGCGCCAGTGAACCCTGGGTTAACATATATAAACAGCTTTTTGGAATTCCCAGGATTGTAGATATTCATTTAGCGCAAGCCATTTGAGCTTCAATCCACTGGTATGTTCTTATAAGACCTTGCTTTAAACCAATCTGGGATTCCCACCCAAGCTTATCTTTGGCTAACGAAGGATCGGCGATCCGTCCCCTATCGCCTTCAGGCATTTCAGAAGTAAATCTCGCGGTAATATTTTTCCCGCTAATTTCAATAATTGTTTCCGCTAGGTCTCGTATAGAGGTAGCTATCCCGCTTCCAATCTGTATCAGACCTTGGTTCATACCTTCGTCCATCATTCTGCGGATGCCTCGAACCACATCTTCTACGTGAATAAAGTCCCGGTATTGCTGGCCGGATCCCCACACCTCGAAATCAATATCAGGATAAGATATAGCTTTGTAGATAAGGGATGGAATTACCTGGGAACGGCCAGGAAGGAATTCAGCCCCTTCGCCGTACACGTTGTGAAGCCGTAGCACGCCAACATTCAGTCGCTTTTCAGACAAAGCCAGTAAAGCCTCATATTCTCCCATCAATTTACTCCAGCCGTAAGATGACTCGGGCTCTGCAGGATAGGTCTGACCTTCTGTTAATATAGTAACTTCATAACTATCCTGCAAATGCTTAGGATAACTGCAAGCCGTGCCAACGTAGAGGTAATTTTCTATGCCATTCTCGACGCAGGCATTCAACACATTGGTATTAATGAGGACATTTTGGTGAAAGATGAATAACTCATTGGTAAGGGCAAAATTTACTCCGCATACTATGTCAGCAAGATGAATGACCCAGTCATAGGAGGAGATTAGGCTACTACAGGTTTCCGGATTAGTGAGATCCGCTTCCACTATTTCGCATATACCCTCACCTGTTTCGGATAAGATGTTTTCCCTTTTACCGCGCCAAAAATTATCAACGACCGTTACGTCATGATCTTCAGAAATCAAGTTCCTGACAACATGGCTTCCGATAAAACCAGCCCCCCCTGTTACAAGTATTCGTTTGCTCATAAGATGTTTCGAATCGATTCTTTGTCTTTTTTAGTTATCAAGTTCTTGCTCGCCAAACGAATTAGTTCGTTCTTCAACGACTCTTCCCTGTGTGTAATTTCTATCCGCAGCTTTTTGGCTTCAATCAGCTTTTGCTCCTGGTCGCTAATCCTTTGCCGTGCCCTTTCATGATCTGCGATCAAAGACTCCAATTTATTCCGCGTGTTAGTGAGCTCAACGTCCGACGTTCTAAGGTTTTCATTCAACACACTGTTCTGCTCAGTCAAGGAATCAAGTTTCACCTCCAGATCTTTTAGGTGATGATTATTATTTTCAAGACTGCTTGTAGTTGTCTTCAAATGAGAAGTAAGTGCCTCAACCTTTGTTTGATTATCCAAACACTCAAGTTCTTTTGCCTGTAACTGATTAACGGTGTTTTCGAATTTGTTTTGTAGCTGGGCGAGTTCATTTTGCACTTTTATCAGCTGTTCATTCATTGCGGCATGACGTTCATCCGCTTTTTCCGTATTATCCAATGATAACTGCAAATCGGTCAGCTTATCCATAGCCTTCCCATGGTTTTTTTCGGCCAATTGATTTAAATTATCGAGATTGGCATTCACTTCGTCGACCTTGGCATCATTGGTTTCTCCCCAACCCATCATGTTTTTTTGGAATTGCGCCAGCGACCGATCTACACCCGAAATTAACTCATCTGACTCTTTCGAAGCCTTTAGAATCGCGGCCTGCATTTTTTCCAGGATTTCCAGTTCAGCTTCTTGAAGGGTACTGACCTTCATCGAAAGGCTGCTCTCAAGTTCTGATATCGCTTCTTCCAGTTTATTTAGAGACAAGGCCAGCGAGTCGAAGCCACTCGTAGTCAGTTCAGAAACTCCCGACATCTGCCGACCCATTGATTTTTCCAGCTCATCCAAAGCGGATGCCTCTTTTTCAGCTAACTCTTTAGTGGCGCTCGAAATAGACTCTTTCAGATCGGCTAAACCCCTTCTAAGAGGGGTAAATGAAGACTTGATGGTATCGAGGCGACCTGTCGATTTCTCGTACTCGCCCCGGATCGTCTTGTCTAAGGATAGGCCAAGGCGATCAATAGCTTCGCTTTCTTTCTCGTGATAGGACTCCACACTAGTTTCGAAATCCTTGATCAGCTCCGATAAACGGGAATCGAGATTTTGAAGCGCCAAGGCTAGATCGCCAATCGCCTTCGCATCCTCTTCGTGGAAACGCCTGGAGCCGCTCTCCAGACCCTCGCCCAGTTTCGTCAGGCGGGAATCGAGATTCTGAAGCGCCAAGGCTAGATCGCCAATCGCCTTCGCATCCTCTTCGTGGAAACGCCTGGAGCCGCTCTCCAGACCCTCGCCCAGTTTCGTCAGGCGGGACTCAATAGAGGCTGCTAAACCTTTGAGTCCTTCGGAACCGCGATTTTGACCAAGGTCACTGTATTTAGTCAACCTACTTCCGATACCATCCACGACGTCTCTCAATTTAGAGATTTCCTGAACAGATTTACCTGCAAGGTCTTTAAGTTCCCTATTACGTTCGTCTACCAAAGAATCGAATCTCTTTTCCTCTCTCAATAAACTGTTCCTGAGAGCCGTCCGGGATTGCTCCTTACTTGAAATAATTTCGAGCAACCCCTTACAAATGTCACTCAGCACAGATGGATTCTTCAAACGCCTTGCTCTTTCGCATACCAGCAAACGTTTCTCGAAAGCCAACGGCTGTAAACCAGCGTCAAAATATCTACCGCCAATTATCTCCTCAGTGACGCCTAGCCAATCCGGGTCCACAAAGTTATCTATGACTACCGTGGATGAGGGTTTCACTAGCCGTAGATAGTTCTGCAAATCCAAAAAGAGTCCGGATCTTGTGTGATCTCCGTCCACAAATAGGAAGGTAGAAGATAAACCCTTCAGCCTCTCCAGTACTTGCTCACTCTGGCTGACATCTGTGATTAGCTCGTAGTCGGTTTTAGGAATTTTAAAGATCTTAAAATTATTTCTTGCCGTCGCTTCATCCACTTCAAAGCCAGTCACCACATCCTTGGGTCGAGCTTCAACGTTCTCTTCTTTGGAAACTCCATAGTATCCTTCCAGAGGATCAACAGCGTAAATTTTTGACCTTGATTTTGCGGCCTTAATAGCATGCCAAATCAAAATCGTACTGCACCCAAACAAAGTGCCGATTTCAATAACCGGGGAACTTCTATTTTCACTTTTTGAGAAATGCGCAAAAGCAGCGTAGTAAAGCAGTATGTAGTCTTCAAGATGTCCCGCAAAACGACCTTTACATTTGTCTTCGATATCTAGGACCCGCTTGCCTACATTGATGATCTGCCGATCGCTGACAGACAGATCGTAGGCTTTATCAAGCGTGCTTCGCAATCGTTCGAGATGTTCTTTATCAAGCGACCTGTTGTGTTTTTTGTAAATCATTCCTACAGCAAATTTACGCCTTTATCTTTGTGTAACCATGATAGTGGCAATCCATCATGCGTAGAATCCCGAACAAACCTTTGTAAGAAATCCTTTGTTTCGAGTTTCTGTCAGATAAGCTTTTCAAAACTGCGATCATCTATTTGGCCTTTCTCCCACATAGAAAAAGTTCTAACTAGTCCAAACTCCATGCGAGAATTTACCACATCAAAATAGGTCGTATGTTTCCTGAAAAGATGGGCAGGGTCGTCGCAGATGCTTACGGTTAACCAATAGCGTCCCTCAATCATTGGAAACGGATCCAAAAAAATATCATAATCGTAGATACCAGACTCCATATCATACGGGAGACCACCCGAGCTGTGTGACGAGGTGCCCACTACAAGTTTTCCCGTTTCATCAAACATTGGTAATCCAATCCGAAAATTTGTAACTTTCTCTAGAAGCCTAAAACGGATCTTACATACGAACGGTTCGCCTACCATGTAAACATACCGACCGGAAACCATTTCTAAATTCCAATAAAATTCTACTGAATCTACTTTTTCCTCGTTTACATATTCAGGCATGAAAAGAGTTTTCTTCTTTTCAGCGTCAAAATCTGTCACTACCTCCAGAAATTGCTTTTTCTGATCAAAGGGCTCAACTCCTCCCAAGCCTTCAACCTTGGGCATCACGGCCGCAACAGTATAGCTTTTCCTGATTACCTCTTTCTTTTCCTCAAGATCACTTACCTTACCAACTCTCTGTCTGATTTCCTCCACACTAGAATTGTGATTACAGTAGGAGAAAACTTTCAGTACTCTAGTGGGATCCGATTCCAGAATAAGATGACCCTTATGCAGAAGAATCGCTTTATCACAGAACATACTAATATCTCTGGAGCTGTGGGAAACGAGCACAAATGAACGTGTAGCTCTGAGCTCTTTAATTTTGTGGAGACACTTTTGCCTAAATTCGAAATCTCCCACCGATAAAATCTCATCGCAGAGTACGAGGTCCGGGATAAAATGAATGGCTATAGCAAAGCCCAGCCGTATATTCATACCGCTACTGTATGTCCTGGTTGGGGAATTGATGAATCGCCCAATATCTGCAAACTCGATGATCGACTCCAGTTGCTCCTCCACCTCTTTGCTTGAATACCCGAGATAAGACGCATTTTGGTAAATATTTTTCAGTCCGGACGCTTCCGGATTGAATCCACCACCGAGTTCGATGAGACCACCGGCCTTTCCAGAAACTATATACTCTCCTTCATCACAATCCAGCATCCCGAGCAGAATCTTCAATAAGGTGCTCTTACCCGCTCCATTGAGTCCTACAATGCCAACTGCCTCACCTCTTTTAAGCTCGAAAGATATGTTCTTCAGGGCCCAAAATTCATCACCCCCTAGCGTATTTCCATTATCGGATTTGCTCTTTCCGAGGACGCTTTTAATGATAGCCATGGCATCCTCATTGTTCGCTCTTTTTGACTGATATGAGAACTTTTTACCAAGATTAGAAACCCTAACAATCGTTTCTGTATTCAATTTACTCATATACCTATAGATAGCTATTCACCGTCCTTTCACCTCTCCGGAAGATTATTAGCGAGAGTAAGAAGCCTAGTATTGACAGGATGGAAAGGATGGAAAAATATTTCGCGCTAAATTCAGGCATGTCGAATAGGTACCATCGTGATTCGGTTACCAATCTGTATATTGGGCTCGATCTCAGTAGATTGAAAAACGAATTGGTATCGGGAATTTCGGCGAAGACTCCCGAAGCGAACAGAAGATAAAAGGATGCAATTGAAACAACATTCCTAATGTCCTTGTAGATAGGAACGAGCAAACCGAAAAGCAATCCTATCGTGAATCCAAAAAGAACGCAGGGAAGGCACATAAGAGGTAAGAGCGCTATCCTTCCAGAAAGAGGGTATCCGGATAACTGGTACATTATAAGGAGGCAGGCGATTCGAATGATCGAGTTACTTAAGACCTGCATGATGTTAAACTGAATCAAAGCTGCTTTGGAAAAGCCCGACTTCAAAATTTCATTCTTGTGCACGATGTGTAGATCTGTGCCCACGGTGAGACTATCGGCAAAAGCGTAGTACACCAGAATGCCAGTTGACAGGTAAATAGACCTTGGAACTTCGTTTACGGAGCTTACAAAAATTTCGAGGTACTGGAGCAGATTATAAATGATAATTGGTAGGCATGGCATAACAAGCAGCCACAGCTTTCCCAATACCATACCTTCGTACCTATTCAGAAAATTTCTCCGATAAAGTGTCAGAGCCTGATCTTTTGGGGAAAAGACCGCCCGAATAAAACTGAATTCAGTTCGAAGAAACATCAATTTGGCAGTATCTTTCAGGCTCCGTTCTGAATTTCATCAATCCCGTGGGTTGTCAGGGGCCATTCAAATAAACAGGAAAGCCGGCACGATCTACTTTCGAAGAGTAAGGATTTGATGGTCATTTGCAATATCGAAAGCCTCGATTACTTCCGTTTGAAATATTTCACGAGAACATGCATTTAAGAAACGGCATGTACCTGTTTAGATAGAAGGGTTAGCTTTAAGTGTTGGGGTCAAATATTCTGATGAAATCGATTGGATCAATTTTTGAAATGCTTGTCCCCACTTTTTAGCCTAGTTTATATGAGCGTCCGACAGTATTAGAAATCTAGTTTTAATTTCGGGAACGATACTACGATAAGCTCAACGATTTGCCGCCCCCAATAGGAGTAATGCGACTAATTAGCAAACGATCGTAATTCAGGTTCCAAAAGCGTGTAGAAACCAAGCTTTCAAGGCTGTTATAATTTATACAAAGATCAGTTCCCATTTCAAATCCAGATTTGCACCAAAATTTATTCCTTCGTCTTTGAAAATACTACTTGATTGTTGCCGCCTTGGGGAATGGAAAGGGCGAATCTTAATAGTGCACCCCTTAAACTCGTCATTCGGAAACCGTAGAAGTATGATGCCCCGTTTGGATTAGCATATCGGCCAACGCTAAGATCTCGGCGATCCGCCACTGGGTGGCGTTGTCAATGTCCGATGATTCCAAAGTTGGCGTTGGAAAGAGTATCGGATCTTTTCCAATCCTAGCGTTAGTTCTCTGAAAAGATTCTTTCGAGAAGATGTACAAATTAGAGTTCTCCTCATACCAAGTCTCCAGCTCCTGAGTTGGCAGAAGCTTGTTGGGATCGTGGTTTACTGCCGAACCATCAGCCCGGTAAAATCGAGTCTGATACTCATTGACGGTAAATAAGCTGTCTTTACCCTCTTCATCGACTCCCTTCTCGTAACAGTCCAAGGCTTGCTGAATGGTTTCGCAAGTAAGGAGCGGATTGGTGGTGTGGGTCATTAGGAATGTTTCCGCATTTACAGCCTCCAGGTCGTCCTCAATCACCAAGTTCATGCTCACGTCGTCCCCACAAATTTCGGGCCTACGATCGCGAATTAGGACACGATCAGAACCTGTAAGGCCATTGTCTTCCAGTATTCCGCGAGCATCCGTATTAATGATTATTTTGTCGATTGATTCGAGGGAAAGCAAGGTATCGAGTATCCAACGGAACAAGGGCTTACCTGCGAAATTCCTGAAATTCTTTCCTCTCACCCTGGCGCTATGCGCTTTCATTGGCAGAAGTGCTACAGTCTTGTAGGAATATGACATAACTATCGGTTAGAGAGGCAGTTCTATAGGAGCCCTAGATCGTGGAACGTATTTGAGATAACGCATTCTTACAACTCTCCAAGACCATCGTTATGTCCAAGCTGTAAGCCATAAGTTGATAACCTTCCCGGTTTTGCTCTATAAATAGATCTACATCCGGTGGGACCACGTGAATGCCAGCGGCAATGCCTTTTACTCTACAGGCATTTAGTACATGCGTTCTAACCTCAATGTAATCGGGATGATCGAACTGAGCAGTCAATCCCATGGATGCGGACAAATCGTAAGGCCCAATAAACACGGCATCGATGCCTTCGACATCCAAAATATCGTCTATGCATCCCACGGCATCTACATGCTCAATTTGAACCGCTACGAAAACGTTTTCGTTGGCCGAATCCACACTCGATTTTACATTCAAACCATATTGATTCGCCCGACAAAACCCGACACCTCGGTTGCCCATGGGAGGATACTTAGTCGCTTCGATCAATAACTCGGCATCCGCTCGACTCATAACGAGTGGAGCGATTACTCCATCCGCACCCGCATCCAAATACCGCTTTACTAGAGAGTAATCAACTCCGTGTAGGCGGACAACATTGGCACAGCTGGGATTGCCAGAGTGCATGGCCTGAAACATCTGTTGAACCTGTGGTAGATCGACCGCCGAATGTTCCGCATCGATACACAGGAAATCAAAACCTGTAGTCGCCATGAGCTCCGCAATTACCGGGCTTCCCGAATTAATCCAACTGCCGATGAGCGTTTCTCCGGCTCTCAGTCTTTTTCTAATAGAAGAGTTCATTCGGTATTGGGTCGGTTTCTATCCGAAAACAAATCCTGGTCAGCTTTTTGACTAGAACTTCCTTCCCTGTGTTTGGACTACTTTCAGAGATTTTGGCAACTATGCTGCTATTTTTGCTTTCGCTTCACTATAATCTGGGCTCTAGCGTACGCGATTTGGGTTTCGAGCATAGCGATTTCTTCATCGCTCATCTTTTCGATAGTGGCCAGAGATTCCTCCGCCCTTCTCTGGGCCTCCTCTACAGCGGATTCGTCGATGGCGTCAATGTGGATGGCGTCTTCCGCTAGAATGGAGATCTTGTCGCCTACGCATTGGGCGAAGCCTTTGCTGATGGCAAGGGATTGGCGTTCTCCCGACTTGGAAACGATAATTTCACCTGGCTCGACTTCCGTAACCAAAGGGATATGGCCCGGTAGAATATCGATCTCGCCTGAGGTCGTCGGTATGACAATCGAGTCGATTGAGTCCTCGTAGACTTTTTCTTCAGGTATGACGATTTCGAGATTCACCGGGCTAAATTATGATTTATGAATTAGAAGTTAAGAAGTAATTAGTTACTAATACTCGATTAGGAGTTGGATCGAGTACTTTTGATGGCTGAAACAAATATGGCGATTAGTTCAGAAGTTTCTTGCTTAAGTTGAGTCATTTTCGATTCCGCCACTATCTCCTCAGCAATTATCAAATCTATCCAGTAATCAGTTTCTTCAATTTCTTTAAGGCAATCACCCATTTTAGCAATGAATTCCGCTCGAGAGCGGCCTCGGAAGGCTTCGCGATAGTTAGCGCCAACGGATGTGCCACTGCGAAGAACTTGCTTGCCAAGTACTTGAGCCTCAGTCGACTTAGGAAGCGCGACGTACATTCGAACAATCCTCCGAGCGAATTCAAATGTCCGATCCCGCAAGTCCAATTTCTCTTTTGGCACGCGCTTTCCACTTTGTAATTCTTAACTCTTACTTCCTAATTGGAAGCTTCAGCTTCCTGACGCTTCTAGGACCTCGTCGATGCCGCCCTTCATGTAGAAGTCGTTCTCGGCAATTTCGTCGAGTTCGCCATCTAGAATCATTTTAAAGCCTTTGATGGTATCGGCTACTGGAACGATCTTACCGGGGAAGCCTGTGAAAACTTCTGCTACGTTGAATGGCTGAGAAAGGAACTTCTGGATTTTACGAGCGCGGTAAACGGTTTGCTTATCTTCAGGGGAAAGCTCATCGAGACCAAGAATAGCAATGATGTCCTGCAGATCATTGTAGCGCTGAAGTACGCTTTGAACGCCACGGGCCACTTCATAGTGCTCTTGTCCAACAACATCGGGCTCAAGCGCCTTTGATACAGAGGCTAGCGGATCTACAGCCGGATAGATACCCAAGTCCGCAATTGCCCGCTCCAATACAATGGTAGAGTCCAAGTGAGCGAACGTGTTAGCCGGAGCAGGGTCCGTTAAGTCATCAGCAGGTACATAGACTGCCTGGAAAGATGTAACCGAACCTTTCTTCGTGGAAGTAATGCGTTCTTGAAGCGTGCCCATCTCTGATGCGAGAGTCGGCTGATATCCGACCGCGGACGGAGAACGTCCCAGAAGAGCGGATACTTCAGAGCCCGCTTGTGAGAAACGGAATATGTTGTCTACGAAAAGCAGTACGTCCTGGTTCTTCTCGTCACGGAAATATTCCGCCATAGATAAGGCGGAAAGGGCCACTCGCATACGAGCTCCAGGTGGCTCGTTCATTTGCCCATAAACCAAAGCGACTTTCGAATTAGCGATATTCTCCTGGTCAATAACGCCCGAGTCTGACATCTCGTGGTACAAATCGTTGCCTTCGCGAGAACGCTCCCCTACTCCAGCAAAAAGCGAATAACCCCCGTGAGTCTTAGCGATGTTATTGATCAGCTCCATGATCACAACTGTCTTGCCAACACCCGCTCCGCCAAAGGCTCCAACCTTGCCGCCCTTAATAAATGGGCAAATGAGATCAATGACCTTGATACCCGTTTCCAAGATGTTGGCCTTAGTATCTTGCTCGGTCAGAGGAGGTGCCGGACGGTGAATTGGATACTTCTTTTCATGTTCGACTGATCCCCGCCCGTCAACGGTATCACCAGTAACATTGAAAATGCGTCCCAGAACGCCCTCCCCTACAGGAACGGAGATCAGTGAGCCCGTATCCACAACATCCATATCGCGTTTAAGGCCTTCAGTTGACGACATGGCCACTGTTCGGGCGACGCCCTCCCCCAAGTGCTGTTGTACTTCAAGAGTCAATTTCTCTTCCTGGCCACCAACAGTAAAATCGATTGTTAGAGCCTGGTAGATTGCGGGTAACGCATCTTCGGCGAATTGGACATCAACAACTGGTCCAATGACTTGTAGGATTCTTCCGGTATTGCTCATCTATTAAATTAAGAAGTAAGATTTAAAAATTATGACGTGGGCAGCGCTAGCTATTACTTGAGGTAGCGGCAGCGATTTCCAGAATTTCTTGGGTAATGGCCGCCTGCCGAGCTTTGTTGAATTGCAAGGTGAGTGAATCGATCAGTTTTGTCGCGTTATCTTTGGCCGTCTTCATCGCGACCATACGCGCGCTGTGCTCTGAAGCTCGAGCGCTCAGAACAGCTTGGTAGGCCTGTCTATCGACAAAAAGTGGCAACAAGCTGTTAAGGATGCTCTTTGGATCCGGTTCGAAACTGAAGTTCCGATCGTCCTTCATCGACTCAAACGGGTCCGCATTTTTTCCGCGCAACTCGGTTATCATTTCATCGAGTCCGTGGATCGGCAGAAGCTTAGCGAACGATGGAGCCTGAGTGAGAACGTTAATAAAGCGTGGATACAATACCTCGACTGTGTCAATCTCACCAGAAAGGAACTTGTCGATCATGAATTCCGTCATCTGCTTGATCTGCACATAGGGAACGGAATCCTCTATAACGAAATCGGCCATGAGATCACGATCAGAGCGGCTGAGAAACTGTTTCCCTTTTCGCCCCACGCTGACGAACTTCATAGGGGTCTCTGATCGGATAATCTCCCGAAACAAATTGCTATTCAGCGGTCCGCAAAGTCCTCGATTCGTAGTGACAAGAATGATACCGCGTGTCTTGACTTCACGCTCTTTGAAAAACGGATGCTCCAGCTCCTCGATTCGAGTTGAAATATGGGACAGTGTTTCCGCCAACAAAGCCGCATAAGGCTGGCCTGAAAGAGCTGATTGCTGAGCCTTCTTCATCTTGGAAGCAGCCACCAGCTCCATCGCCTTCGTAATCTGGCGAGTGTTCTTTACCGACTTAATTCGGCGACGGATCTCTCTTAAATTCGGCATCGGTCTAAATTGTTACTACCACGAAAGTCACTAAAACAACGAAAATCTAATTTACGATTCTCTCATACTCGAGCTTAGGATGACCTCCAAAGTTAACGAGAAGTCCAAGCTTAATCTTTGTCGCTTTTAAATAGTTAAAAAGCTGGGCCCGGTGTTCGTCCGCAAGTGCTCTAACTGCTTTCAACTCCACGATAATCTTATCAAAACAAACAAAATCTGGTTCGTATTGTTTCCGGAGTTTTCTCCCTTTGTAGGCCAACTTCAACTCAGGCTTTTCTTCGTAAGGTATCTTTCGCTCCTCAAATTCAATGCCCAGGCACTCCTGGTACACGTCTTCCAGAAACCCATTACCTTTGTCGGAATAGACTTCAAAGCAGGCTCCCATAATCCTGTAGTTTTCTTCTTTATATAGGATTTCAGGAGGCATCTTTCGTTACTTTCGTCTATTTCGTGGTTAGAGATCAGTTAAAGCTCGTTTTCCATTCATCGACGGCGGTTTTAAGTTCGCCGTCTAAGTCGTCGTCAATTTTGGCTTTCTCGCGGATCGAGGTAAGTAATGCCTCTTTTCTCGAAGCGAAGAAGTCTCGAAGCGAATTGCTCGCTTCAACTATTTTGGACACGTCGATATTATCGAAGTAATTATTCTGCATCGCCCATAGGACTCCCACTTGTTGCTCAATTGGGATGGGGTTGAAAGCCGGTTGCTTAAACAGCTCGACGATTCGAGATCCTCGATCCAGCTGAGCCTTGGTTTTGGCATCCAAGTCCGACCCGAATTGAGCGAAAGCCGCCAATTCGCGGAACTGAGCCAGCTCCAGCTTAATTTTTCCCGCCACTTGCTTGGTGGCCTTGATTTGAGCAGCCGAACCAACACGAGATACTGACAAACCCACTGAGACCGCTGGACGTATACCCTGGTTGAACAGATCGGTTTCCAAGAAGATCTGTCCGTCCGTGATAGATATAACGTTAGTGGGAATGTAAGCTGAAAGGTCGCCTGCCAGTGTTTCGATAATCGGGAGAGCCGTTAGCGAACCATTGCCATTATTCTCGTTAACCCGGGCCGAACGCTCCAGCAACCGGGAATGCAAATAGAAGACATCGCCTGGATAGGCTTCACGTCCTGAAGGGCGCTTCAAGACCAACGACATCTGGCGGTAGGCTGCAGCGTGTTTAGAAAGGTCATCATAGACGATCAAGGCGTCCATCCCGTTCGACATGAACCACTCGCCCATCGCCGCCCCGGTGTAAGGAGCCAAGTACTGGTTGGCAGCAGAGTCTGCGGCAGGAGCGGAAACGATGATCGTATACTCGAGTGCGCCCTTCTCCTCAAGAACGCCTAGAGTTCGAGCAACATTGGAATTCTTCTGCCCGACCGCTACGTAAATTGAATACACAGGGCGAAAATCAGGATCGCCCGACGCCAAGCCGACCTTGTTGATGTTGGCCTGGTTGATGATTGTATCGATGGCAATTGTAGTTTTCCCGGTGCCACGATCCCCAATGATCAGCTCGCGTTGACCCCGCCCGATTGGAATCATTGAATCGATTGATTGGATACCAGTCATCAAGGGCTGGTCGACGGACTTCCGCTCAATTATACCTGGAGCGATTTTTTCAACCGGATTAGTTTCCGATGAGTCGATTATTCCCTTTCCATCCATGGGACGACCCAGGGCGTCGACTACCCGACCGAGCATGCACTTCCCTACTGGAACGGAAAGCAGTGTGCCTGTACACTTAACCTCGTCGCCTTCCTTCAAGTGGTTCGACTCGCCGAGAACAACCGCTCCCACTTCATCTTCCTCCAAATTCAACGCGATTCCGATTGTTCCTCCAGGAAACTCGATCATTTCGTTGTACATAACCTCGGACAATCCGTCGATTTTCGCTACACCGTCACCGACTGTAAGAATTTTGCCCGTGTTGGTGGCTACGGTTTTTGATTGGAGGTTCGCTATCTGCTGTTCTATCTGCTCTATGACGGAACTCATTGTTTTCTGTATTTAATAAACGGATTCAGAGATTTAAGAAAGGGATGATTCAAGGGACGCTAGAGAACTCGCGATCGACGCATCGTATACGTCGCAGTCAACGACTACGCGCAGACCTCCAATAAGGCTGCGGTCTTCACGTGTAACTGGCCTGACGTTGCGACCATACTTCGTTGAAAGTTGCTTGGAAATACGCGTGGCAAGTTCTGGGCTGAGCCTACCCGCATGGCTGATGACTACCGTGCTTTTGGCGACTTCGCGCTCGACGAGTTTCAAATAGGCTTTGAGAACGGGGATTTGATGACGCTGATTGTTCTTCTCGAGGGTTTTCAAAACCCCGTCAACGCGTTCAACGGAGAGCTCGCCATTCTCGAAGCTCATCTTGAGGAGCTGTTTCGCAAACCCCTTTATCTGCTTGTCCTGCGTCATTAAAAATTAGATACTAATTGCTTGAGTCAACCAGTTGAGCCCCTGCGGACTCGGTAAAACGATTTCGGTCCTCTTCCGAAAGCTCTTTAGAGAGAACTTTGCTGGCAGTGGCCACAACCAGCCGGGCAATTTCACTTCTCGCGTCCGAAAGCATTTTGATCCGGTCGAGCTCGATCTGCTGCTCCGCTTTGGTGATAATCTCCTCTGCCCGAACCACCGCTTCTTGCGAAGACTTGGAAATTTTGTCTTCCGCCACTGCCCGCGCGTCGTTGACGATTTGCTGCCCTTCTTGAGTCGCCTTTTGAATGATTTCCTTGTGAGAAGCCTCGGCTTCCGCGAGCTTGACCTGCATCTCCTCTGTATACTTTAGCCCATCCGCAATCTTGGCCTGGCGTTCGTCGATGGTCGCTAAAACCGGCTTGAACGCGAATCGGTAGAGGACATAGGCAACAACGATGAAGCTAATGATTTGCGATAGGAGGAAAGGCCCTTCAATTCCGAACTGATTGAGAATGCCGCCTTCTGCTTCGGCCCCATGCTCGGTGGTGGCTGCGATGATTGCTGGGAGAAATGACATATTCCGATGCGTTTAAAGAGAAGAAATCTCGACGTCGGCTCCGAGAACGAAGCCGACGCAAATCTTTTTAACCAAGGAAGAGCGCGTAGAATGCTACCGCTTCCGCAAGGGCCATACCGATAATGGCCTGGACCATAATCGCGCCAGAAGCGCTTGGATTGCGCCCCACTGCTTCCGCTGCTTTAGCCCCGACAAGCCCTACGCCAATCGCCGCTCCTAGACAACCCAAGCCTCCTTGGATGCTTCCGCTCATTTCTGCGAGTATTTGAATCATTATATATATAGGTTATTTTGTTAGCTTCCGATGACGCCGCCCACATGAGAATATGGTCTCAACGCCAAAATTGTTTTCTTGAATTAATGATGCTCCTCATCCCCATGGTTGCAGATTAGCCCAATGTAAACGCTCACGAGTAGGGTAAAGACCAGCGCCTGGACCAGCCCGATCAGAAGTTCGAGAAAATAGAATGGAATTGGAAGCCCCCACTTGAACAGGCCAGTCATGGAGTGCAGCAAATTCTCCCCCCCGAATACGTTGCCAAAAAGACGGAACGAAAGAGAGATGGGCCGGAAGATGATCGAGATAATCTCAATGAATCCCACCGCGCCGAAAATCAGGAAGAGAAAGTAATACAAGGTAGAGGGAACGTCCTCCTTCTTCGCTTTGTTTCCGAAAAGGTCGTAAGCGATGACCTTGATTCCAGCGTATTTGAAGATGAGGTAGAACCAGGCAACCATGGATACGATGGCCAGCGCTGCTGTGCCGTTTAGATCCGCATTGCCCGGACGAATATAGGGTATAAAGTGCCCATGATCATCGTGCGTGCCAATCGTGCCGACTCCCGGAAACAAGCCGCTCCAGTTGTGTATTAAAATATAGGTGAACAAGCCAATCAGAAGCGGGAAGGCCGCTTTCGCAGCCGCTTTCCCCGTGATCGGAGCAACGATATCGTGAATCCCGACTACCAGATTTTCAATAATTGCCTGCCCTCTTGTCGGCACGAGCTGCGGAGTTTTGACCATCAGCCGGATCACTACTATTATTAGTAGCGACACGACCCAGCTCGTAAACATGCTATTGGTGATGGGCAATCCGAGTACGGTGAAAAGACTTTCCGGCGCCGGAGACACCGCTGCGCTGGCCATCGGCTGAATCAACAACGTTGTCGCGAGGAAACCTAGTATGAGTGAGGATGATTTCTTGATTCGCATCTTAATAGCTTCGAGGCCATTGAGATTGTATAAAAGCCTGTGTTGTTGATTGATGGATTTACGCGGGTCAACTCTCTAAAGACATTTCCAGTAGATATGATTTGGATTGTAGCAAACAATGTTGAACTTAGAACTAATGCTAATAACCGGGCCCAATTCGTCGAATTTACATATCTTATACAATAGCCCATCGATCTATGCCTAACCAGGATCTATCAGAAGCGATTTTCGAAGCAGGAGACAAGAAGCGCAGCCAAGGATCGCGAAGCAGCAAATACAGCCCTCGCCCTAAAAATCCGTCGCTGTTCAAGCGTCGGTCTTTCGATACCTTCTACTTGTTCTGCGTCCTTTTGCTCTTTTTGGCGATCGTCGTGCAAGTCGTCGC
This sequence comes from uncultured Opitutaceae bacterium, assembly GCA_964521705.1. Taxonomy (GTDB): domain Bacteria; phylum Verrucomicrobiota; class Verrucomicrobiia; order Opitutales; family Opitutaceae; genus Pelagisphaera. Next base: position 26,051 of record CAZFUD010000012.1, read on the forward strand.
CCTAGCCTTCTACAGCTGAGGAGGTATTAAACTTTCTCCGCGACCAAAGATTGATAGCTATTCGCTTTCGCTTGAAAAACAGTCTCCCGCTCAAACGGCCAGGCCACTTCTTTGACCAATTGCCAGGACTCAACCGATTCCAAGGTTTGAAAGGCCCAGTCGAAATACTCTTCATGATCCGTGCGAAAATACAGTCGGCACCCTTGAAAACAGCGCTCTGCTAACTTATTTAGAAACGTGGGATTGATCAGGCGATTTTTCCAATGCCGCTTTTTCGGCCATGGGTCAGGGAAAAGAACGTACACCGCTTCAACGCATACCGGTTCCGGTATAAGCTCAACTAACTCAGAAGCCTCCGACTTGATGAAAGCGATATTACCTAGTCCCGCTCTCTGGGCCTTTCTATTAGCTCGTTCAATCCGATCGCCAATTAAATCAACCCCCACAAAGAAGCTTTCAGCCCGATTTGCCGCCAAGTCCGTAAGCCAGTGCCCATGACCACAGCCAATCTCCAGCTGGATCTTTCCTCTGCCGGCAAGTACTGTATCTAGCTCCACTTTGAGACGAGCCTTTCGAGCCTCTACCCGCAACTTGTGAACATCGGACACCATTATGGCGGGCATAAAAATCTGCCCCGCCAAGAGGGCAACCCATAACTCGGCTAATACTGAATAGATATCCACGTTGCATGCCAAAGGCAGGCGGGCGCTCGGAAATCGTCCGCTACGAAATTACCTGATCAAGCAAACTCACCTTAAACCACCTCGGCGGGAGCAGCCTTTTCAACGAGAGGTAGACGGAAGGTAACTCGAAGTCCCCTCCCCTCGATATTTTCCGCCCAAACACTTCCCTTGTGCCAATCGACGATGTGCTTCACAATACTTAAGCCGAGCCCCGTTCCTCCAGTATCCCGAGAGCGGCCTTTATCCACTCGGTAAAAGCGCTCGAATATCTTGGCCTCGTCCATTTTCGGAACACCAGGGCCCTCGTCCTCCACCCAAATATCCACGGCTTTATTACCCAAGGAGCAGCCCAATCGAATTTTTCCTTCGGCCGGAGTGTACTTTCGGGCGTTTTCGATCAGATTATCCAGGACTTGGCGGATCTTCAAGACGTCGATTCGAACCATCGCTGTCCCCTCTTCCGGCAGATCGATGAGCAATTCGCGGCCATTAGCTTTCAAACTTTGGCCGTACTCATGGGATATCTCCCGGACCCAACTTAAAATGTCCGCGTTGGACCAGCGCAATGACGAAGACTCATTTTCCAGCCGAGATAGACTCAGAAGATCGTTTATCAACAAAGCGAGGCGCTCGGCATGACGATGGATCACATTGAGAAAACGAAGCTGATCTTCCTTTCCCATGGTTCCGTGATCGCCCACCAAGGTTTCGGCGTAGCCCTTAATGACCGAGACCGGTGTCTTCAGCTCATGGGAGGCGTTAGCAACGAACTGCTTCCGCATTTTCTCTAGCACTTTAAGGCGCGTAATATTGTGGAGGACAAAGAGATACCAAAGGGCCTTTCCTTCCTCTGAAGCTTCCAAGCGAGACGCGGAAACCTCCATCCAAATGTCTTGTTCTGGCTCCGAGAAAACGATCTCCCGCCCGATTCCCCCTCCATCACGCTTAACTTCGCGAATGAATTCCAGAAACTCCGAACTGTGCAAGGCGCTTTCCACCCGTTTGCCGACGCTATCGCTCAAGACCTCGAAGTCATTGGTCAATGCGTCGTTGACCAATAGAATGTAGTTGTCGCGGTCGATGATGAGTACGCCCTCCTGGATGTTTCCCAGCGTAGTCTCAATCTGCCTAAGCCGATCCGAGCTTTGCTTATCCAAGCGATCTATTTCGCTCAAAAGCGAGTTCAATTCTTCTACCAAGTGGATCCAGTTCTCGTTGGTCCCGCGAAACTCCTTGGAATGAGTCAGGATCGACGCCCGAGTTGATAGCGACTCCGCTAACAAGCGAATAGCCCTCTTCTGCTTGTAATACTTAAAGGCGAAAATGAACGCAGCCAGGGCAGCTAGAGCGAAAAAGAGATACGACGACATCGGTGATTAAAGCCGCTAAGACCGGCTTTCAACCATCCGATACCCTACTCCTCTAACCGTCTCAAGCCCAGATCCTTCTTCGCCCAGCTTTTCCCTCAGACGCCGCATGTGAGTGTCTACAGTCCGAGTCTCCATGTCGTTCTCGTAGTTCCAGACCTTTTCCAGAAGGGTTTCTCGAGTCTGCACTTTCCCGAGCTCCTGCATTAACAGGCGGAGCAAACGAAATTCCGTGGCGGTTAGCTCTACAGCCTTATCATGCACGCGAACGCTGTGATGCTCTATATCGAGGTTGATGCCGTTTACCTGGAGTACCGTCTTATCGTCATCGCCGTCCCCTGCCCTTTTTAGAATCACTAAGACCCTCAACATCAACTCTTTAGGGCTAAATGGCTTGCAGACATAGTCGTCGGCTCCGCTTTCGAAGCCTTCTATGCGATCACCCTCTTCCGTCTTCGCGCTGAGAAAGATGAGAGGAATGCCTTTCAACGTGGATTCCTGGCGAATCATGCGACAAACCTGCAATCCGCTCAGCTCGGGCATCATAATATCCAAAACAATCAAGTCGGGCTTGAAAGTCTTCGCCACTTCCAAAGCCCGCTTGGGATCATTCACCGATTGAGAGACAAATCCACGCTGCTTTAAGTTGTAACTGAGGAGCTCCGTGACATCGACCTCATCATCAACGACCAGTATCTTTTTCGGCTGTTCTGTCGCGACCATGCTAAATAACTAGTAATCGGCGAAAATTGTTAGAATCGATCAGCTTAACGCAACTGCCGAAGCGTTACAATTCGGTTACACAGATTCCCAAAGATCCAAACGACGACCCCCCTAAATCTATTTAACTATCTGGTACATAGAAATTTATGAATCTCCAAGTGCCACGAGGAGAATACTGATGTCCGTGGGATTCACTCCACTGACACGACTAGCCTGCCCCAAGTTGACTGGTCTCAACTCATTCAGCTTTATGGCGGACTCCTTCTTCAGGCCCTTCACGGTTAGGAAGTCAAACTGAGCGGGCACTCGAACTGATTCGACGTTGCTCAGCTTTTCAATCTGCCGCAACTCACGCTGCAAGTAGCCATCATACTTGATCTCATACAATGCTTGATCGAAGACCTCCTTTGGCAAGCTCTCCACTTCCTTCGGCAATGACAGATCGGGCTCGTTTCTTCGAACCACGGTGGCCCAGCTGTGCTCACCCCGCCTATTTGATTCCATCCACTTCTTGGCCCAATCTACACTCTCTTTTTTTCCCTTAATGAGCTCTAGCCGCTCGGTCGAAATCAACCCAAATCTGGCAGCATAATCCAAAAGCCTGAGTTCCGCGCTCCCGTGGTTGAAAAGCAACCTGTACTCAGCTCTGCTAGTGAACATCCTATAGGGTTCCTGCGTGCCTTTCGTTACCAGATCATCGATCAATACTCCCGTATACCCATCATATCGTTTCAAAATGAAGGGTTCCTCTCCCCTAACCTTCAAAACAGCGTTAACCCCAGCGACCAATCCTTGGCAAGCGGCTTCCTCATAGCCAGATGTTCCATTGATCTGCCCAGCAAAAAACAGACCCTCAACCTTTTTGGACTCTAAATGCGGATAGAGCTGCGTGGGCGGAGCGAAGTCGTACTCGACCGCATAGGCGGGCCGCAACAAATGGGCATTCCCCAGACCCGGTATAGAAGCAATCATCTCGAGCTGAACATCGAACGGCAAACTCGTAGATAAGCCATTGATGTAGTACTCGTTCGTGTTCCTGCCTTCCGGCTCGAGGAAAAGCATGTGACGCGGCCTGCCCTCGAACCTGACAAACTTATCTTCGATGCTGGGACAATATCTTGGGCCCGTTCCGGAGATTTCCCCGCCATACATGGCTGAAAGGTTCAGATTCCGAGTAACGATTTCCGCCGTTTTTTCCGTGGTATAGGTTATCCAGCAAGATACCGGATTAGTTCCAGGCGACCAACCGGCAAAGGTTTCTCCGGATTGTTCCACGTGGAACATTTCCGAATCCTGCCGAGTGTCATGAAACGCGAAAAAGGTCGGATTCTCGTCACCACGTTGCTCGTCGAGACAGCTGAAATCGATCGATCGACCCAACAATCGCGGTGGCGTGCCAGTCTTGAGTCGTTCCAGTTCGATGCCCGCATCTAAGAAACTACCAGAAAGCGTCTTTGCGGAATAATCACCCATGCGACCGCCTTCATTCTTGTTCTTACCTATGTGCATGAGTCCTCGCAGGAAAGTTCCGGTGGTGATGACTACCGTTTTGCCGAAAAAATCCACATCCAAGTTAGTCTTGCATCCCACGACGGCGTCTCCCTTGAAAATCAGCCCAGTCACGGTGGCCTGAAAAACGTCCAAATTCTCCTGATGCTCGAGAACGTGCTTCATGCGCAATGCGTAGACCTTCTTGTCACATTGCGCACGAGGGGATTGCACAGCTGGACCTTTGGAAGCGTTGAGCAGTCGAAACTGAATTCCAGAAACATCTGTATTGATCGCCATTTCGCCACCGAGCGCGTCGATCTCTCGAACGATCTGGCCCTTGGCAACACCACCGATGGCAGGATTGCAGCTCATGGCCGCGATCGTATCAATGTTTCCGCTCAGGACTAAGGTACGAGCGCCCATTCGTGAGGCGGCTAGGGCCGCATCACAACCCGCATGACCCGCTCCGCAAACAATGACGTCATAATCCTTCCGACGATCTTCCATCGCAGCCGATAAAGGCGAGGAGAGTGGGGGACCTCAAGTGATAAAGCGGCCAGAATTAGCTGCAAATTGATAGGAATAGTAAACAGCTAGTAAAATAAATGCATCCAGTCATCCGATGAGTCGTGTTGAACACAGGTAGCGGCCGATCTCCGAGCGGCTGCGGATTGCCGTCAACTCAAGCTTTAGTCGAGCGTGGGAGCGGGTTCATCCCGCGATTAATCCTATCACAATCGCCGGATGAACCCGCTCCTACGACCTAGAATGAATCGAGAATACCTCGTTCGTGTGGATAAGCTTAGACCGACCCCTAGACGGCACTCTTGCCTGCACTTGATTCGTTTGCTCTTTAGGAAGCTCGCTTGCGAGCGATTGTTTCACTGGAATAGACCTTCGTCGATTCGCTCGCAAGCGAGCTTCCTACACAAAGAAGCCCGTGTATCTTAGTTTATTCGACGTTATCGTACCCTGGCGGGAAGAGATCCTGGAAACCCCTGCTAAACAACTACTTGCCAATACAAAAAGTCGAAAACAGTTTGTCTAGTACGGTTTCGTTATCGATCTTGCCTAAAATGGACCCGATGGCGTCGAGAGCGCCTCTCATATCGCTCGCTATGAGCTCTATGGCATCATCGGATTCCAGCTTCGATAAAGCCGATTCAAGACACGATTTTAACTCGCTCAGGGCTAAGCTGTGACGCGCATTGACGAGAATCAGATCATCTTCTTCGGAACTAAAGTGCGAGTCTACTAGGTCAACGACCGCTGATCGTAATCGATCTATTCCTTCTCCCGTAAGAGCGGACAAATCTACTTTTCTAAAGCAGTCGATGCCGCTTTCATCCGGCACCTGCGCTCCTAAATCGATCTTGTTGCGTATCAATAAACAATTAGCGGACGTCAATCTAGAGAGAATCGCATCTGGAAGACTAGGGGAGGGGGCCGCAGAATCTTCCACAACCAGAAATATATCCGCTTCCGCAGCCAACTCTATGGTTTTTCTAATACCTTCCTGCTCGATGTCGTTCTGGGCAGCTCTCAAACCTGCCGTATCCAAGAGCTGTATACTATGAGGTCCAATAATCACTCTCTCTCTTAGGAAGTCCCGCGTGGTACCGGGTTCTATACTAACAATCGCCCGTTCAAATCCCAAGAGGGCATTCAGCAAGGAGCTCTTTCCAGCGTTAGGTTCCCCCAGAATCAAAGTCTTGACCCCGTCCCTCAGAAATGCTGCGTACCGCCCGCTATCTATTAATCGGGAGCAGTAAGTCATAATTTCTTGGATACCATTGACATAAACTTCCTTTTCTTCGGGCGGAAGGTCTTCCTCCGGAAAATCGATGTAGGCCTCGATAGTAGCTATACTCGCTACGAGCTTTTGCCTGAGCGAATTCAGCTGCCGCCCGAAGGCGCCCCGCAACTGATTGTTGGCTGCCCGAATCGCCTTGTCGCTCCGGGCCTGGATAAGCTCCATCACCGCCTCGGCTTGGGTCAGATCTATTCGACCATTCTCAAAAGCCCGGCGCGAAAACTCGCCTGGCTCCGATTGCCGGCATCCCCGGCCAATCAAGTCCTCAAGGAGCCGGGTAGCGATTAGCGGATTTCCATGGCATGATATTTCGAGAACATCTTCACCGGTGAAGGAACGCGGACCTTTGAAAAAACAATAGACCACATCATCCAGGGACTCGCCATCCACTGACAGGTAAGCGTCATAGTAGGCATGGCGCGGCAGGAGAGGGCCCTTATGTTTAAACACTGTACCGCAGAGGGACTCGCATCCCGGGCCAGTCGCCCGTAGCATGGCTAAGGCGCTTTCACCCTTGGGGGTTGCCACCGCAACTATTGTATCAGACTCATGCATACCGCCAAATTCTAGCTTCCATCCTTCCTCATGGATCGACTACCGACATAGCCTTCGAACCTGAAAAACCACAAACAAAAACCGGGCCGATCGAGCGGCCCTTTTCTAAATTAACTCTAAGCGGCTACTAACTCGCCTCTGCTTCCTCCAATTCTTTGGTTTCTTCCGCTTCCGGATTCACCGCTTGGATAATCGCTTCGGAAATTCTCCCGGTTACCTCCGGATTCTCAGCCAAAAATTGCTTCGCCGCTTCGCGCCCTTGGCCCACCAAGTCTCCTTCGTACGAGATCCAAGCCCCTTTCTTTTCCAGAATCTTGTGCTGAATTCCCAAATCGACAATGGAGCCCATCCGGGAAATGCCTTCATTGTACATGATGTCGAATTCGCATTCCGTAAACGGGGGAGCGACCTTATTCTTCACTACCTTAACGCGAGTTCGATTTCCGATCACCGCTCCAGAAGTGTCCTTGATCTGCCCGATGCGACGAATGTCCATGCGTACCGAGGAAAAGAACTTCAAAGCCCGACCACCCGGGGTCGTTTCGGGACTGCCAAACATGACGCCAATCTTTTCCCGAATCTGGTTCGTGAACAGACAAATGCACTTGGTCTTGCTCACGATACCAGTCAGTCGTCTCATCGCCTGGCTCATTAATCTTGCCTGTGAGCCTACGGTAGCATCGCCCATTTGGCCGTCCAGTTCCGCTCGGGAGACTAACGCCGCCACAGAGTCCACGATTATGACATCGATCGCATTCGATCGGATCAGCGTTTCCGCAATATTTAATGCATCCTCTCCGCTATCCGGCTGAGACACTAACAGCTCGTCCACATTGACTCCCAGCTTGCGAGCGTACTTGGGGTCCAAAGCGTGCTCGACATCCACAAAAGCAGCTATGCCACCCTGGCGTTGAGCGTCGGCGATGACGCTTAAGCACAAGGTCGTCTTACCCGAGGACTCAGGCCCATAGATCTCGCAAATTCGCCCCCTGGGCAAACCGCCAACACCCAAGGCAAGGTCAACTGACAAGGACCCGGTCGAAATCGTCTCCACTTTCATATTCGATCCGCTGCCGAGCCGCATGATCGAACCCTCCCCAAATTGCTTGGTGATCGCGGAAATTGCCATTTCCACGTTCTTTTCTTTGTTATCGTTAGAGGGAAGGGGAGTCATTTTTCCTTTTGCCATTAGAGTAGATCTAGTCGTTATCGTTTCAGGTTTAGTTGCCTTCAAATCTGCCTGCCCAAAAATCGCAGGGCAAGACTAAGCGCCGAGAATATTTCAAAGGATAGCCGCCTGTATCGGACATTTACTGTCATAGGCTATGAAAAACCGCTAGATTTCCAGTTTTACGTCTCTCTTAGCTAAGCCTGGCTTTCCATTGAAAGATGACTGGCCTCCCCTCCATTCCTTACTCAAATTCTCCAACTTTTGCTCAACTCACTTTGCTACAACAGGTTACGGATCCCAACAAGGCTTCGACATCGATATGGTCGCTTTCTACAGTAACAACCGTCGCTCGCTCATTCAAATATTCTTGCCAGAGATCGGGCTCCACAGTTGAACATGACAGCTCCAAAACTTGTCGACAGGCACGAAACCTGCAATGATCGAGACACCATGAAGATAAAAGCATATTTGAAGCCGCAATGCGGATGGAGCATGGGCGTGAGGGCAATCATGTCTAAATACGAACTTGAGTACGAAGACATCGACATCATCAACAGCCAAGAGAACTATGCCGAGATGGTGGCCAAGTCTGGGCAACCTCTTTCACCTTGCGTCGAAATAGATGGAATTATGCTCGCTGACGTGAGCGGCGAGGAAGTCGAGGCTTATATGATCAAGAACAACCTCGTAGCTCCAACCGAGAACGAGGCTGGATCGCCCACCGATCGCGGATGCTCTGACGAAGAGCACGAGAAAATGCGGCAGGAGCAATCCCAACCGATTCGCTTCTTCTAGTCCATCCGATCCAACCGCGTCTGCGGAAATTACGAAACGGGCCGGCATCCAAACCGGCCCTGGGGCTCTATAGCGCCCACTTGCCAAACCTTCCAGAAACTTTCCAACAGAATGAACTCTCTACAATCGTCACCTCTCTACAAACGCGAATATGAACACGATGCCTGTGGCGTCGGGTTCCTCGCCAATATAAATGGCGAGCGAAGCCATGGATTGCTCAAAAAGACCATTCAGGCGCTGAAGAACCTCGCTCACCGCGGGGCCATCGATGCCGACGCCATTACTGGAGACGGAGCCGGCATTCTAACTCAGATACCTTATCCGCTGTTTCGGGACTTTTTAGAAGAGAAGGGAAAGCATCTATACAACGATGAAGATCTCGGGGTTGGCGTTATCTTTCTTCCTAGAGACGATGAGTACGCCCAATCGCACGCCAAGCAAATCGTAGAGACCGCGGTTAAAGATGAAGGACTCTCGGTATTGGGCTGGCGCGAAGTTCCCGTGGACGATAGCTGCTTGGGGCAAAAGGCCAAGGAAACCCAACCGAAAATTGTGCAGATCCTGACGGCCAAAACGGACGATCTCGACGCGTCCAGCTACGAGAGGAAGCTTTTTCTAGCCCAAAAGTCCGCTGAGCGTAGAGCTCTCGAACAAGGGATCGAAGAATTCTACATCTGCTCCTTCTCCAACCAGACCATCGTCTACAAAGGGATGCTGAATTCGCCGCAAATGCGCCCCTACTTCAAGGACCTCAAGAACGACCAATACGAGACAGCCTTCGCCATATACCATCAACGCTATTCAACCAACACCTTTCCTTTCTGGCACCTAGCCCAGCCATTCCGGATGATGGCCCACAACGGAGAGATCAATACCATCCGAGGAAATCGGAATTTGATGCGAGCCCGCGAACGCTCAAACGTTCACGGTGTCTGGGAAGATCGATTCTCCGACCTGAGTAAGATTATCGAGCCCGATCTTTCCGATTCCGCCAGCTTCGATAACGCTCTTCAGCTCATCACCCTCGGGGGACGCAGCGCCTTGCATTCCGCCATGATGATGATGCCGCCCGCTTGGGAAAATAACCCGCAGATCAGCGACGATCTCAAGGGATTCTACGAATATCATGCGTGCATGCTCGAGCCTTGGGACGGACCCGCAGCAATCGCCTTCACAGACGGGCGCTACGTAGCCGCCTCCTTGGACCGAAACGGACTGCGGCCAGCTCGCTACAAGATATATGATGACGGCACCGTTCTACTCGCTTCCGAATTGGGGCTCATTGACGAGACCGATCTCAAGACCGTGCGGTCTGGCCGACTCGGTCCCGGGAAAATGGTGGCCGTCGACCTGCAAGAGAAACGCTTTCTCGACAACGACGAGATAAAAAGCGCCATCGGCAAAGATCCGAAATTCAAAACCTGGTGCCAAGAGCACTTAACCGATCTTCATCAGATGGCGGACGGTTCGAGCGTTACTCTAGCCAATCCCGAAGACGAAGAAGTCCGCCGCCAACTCGCTTTCGGCTATGAGAAAGACGAGTTCGAAGTCATTCTAAAACCCATGGCCCAAACTGGGATGGAAGCCACTGGCTCCATGGGAGATGATACGCCGCTGGCCTTCATTAGTCGCAAGCCGCGCCTGCTCTACACCTACTTTAAGCAACTCTTCGCCCAAGTGACGAATCCGCCCATCGACTCGATTCGTGAACGGTCGGTAATGTCTATCAATATGTTTCTTGGCGGGCGCTTGGGCTTGTTCGAGGACATGCCGCAAAGCGCGGGCTTCGCTAAGATTGCCTCACCGGTACTCTTTAATAGTGAAGTCGACACCTTGTTTACCGTGAAAAGCGTTAAAGACCGAGTGATTCGCCTCGATGTCACTTATGAAGCATCGGCTGGGGCGGAAGGCTTGGAGAAAGCGGTTAAAGACCTGATGGAAAGAGCTCGGGCAACCGTTGAGGACAAATCGGCCAAAGTCTTGATTCTTACAGACCGCAACGTTAGCAACGACCGCGTAGGTATCCCAATGCTACTGGCCACCGGAGCCGTTCACCAAAATCTGGTTAAAGCCGGTCTTCGACTGAAGTGCGATATCATCGCCGAAACGGGTGAAGCCCGTGATGTTCATCAAATCGCTTGCCTGCTCGGGTTTGGGGCCAACGCCGTCAACCCGTATATCGCTCTGGCGATAATGAATCGCTTCGCGGAATCAGGCGAACTCGAGGACGTCGACGCTAAACAAGCTTGCCAGAACTACCGGGCGGCAATCGAAAAAGGCTTGCTCAAAATCATGGGCAAGATGGGCATCAGCACACTCTTTAGCTATTGCCGGGCTCAGATATTCGAGGCAATCGGGCTTTCCCAAAGTCTCGTGGACGAATGCTTTTTCGGGACGCCTACACCCATCGGAGGGATCGGGTATCAGGAAATTGGCGAGGAGCTTCTCGCTCGCCACCAAATGGCCTACGCGGATGAAGATGTCGATTTCGCCAGTGACGGCTACTACAAGGTCGTTCGTAAAGGCGGGGAATTCCACGCGTGGAATCCCAAAGTCGTGGGAGGCATGCACCGTTTCCTAAAACGCGGGACCCCCGAGGACTTCGACAAATACAAGAACGAATCTGACAATCACCAGCCCTACGCGATCAAGGATCTTCTGAAAATCGAATTTCCTAACTCGATCGATATCACTCTGGAGCAAGTAGAACCGATCGAAGACATCCGCCGTCGTTTTACGACCGCTGCTATGTCGCTCGGAGCGCTTTCGCCCGAATGCCACGAAACCTTGGCCATTGCCATGAATCGAATCGGCGGAAAATCGAATTCAGGGGAGGGTGGTGAGGACCCTCGACGCTACTCGTTATTGGAAAATGGAGACAATGCCTCGTCCGCTATCAAGCAGGTTGCTTCGGGCCGATTTGGCGTAACTGCTGAATACCTCTCCACAGCCAAGGAGATCGAAATCAAGATGGCCCAAGGGGCCAAGCCAGGGGAGGGCGGTCAATTGCCGGGCCACAAAGTATCTCCAATGATTGCTCGGCTTCGGTTCAGCGTGCCAGGAGTAACGCTCATATCTCCGCCACCCCATCACGATATCTATTCAATCGAAGATCTCGCTCAGTTGATTTTCGATCTGAAGGAGGTCAATCCCCGAGCCAAAGTCTGCGTCAAACTGGTATCCAGTTCCGGTGTTGGTACGGTGGCCGCGGGAGTTGCCAAAGCTTACGCGGATGTTATACTCGTTTCCGGCCACGATGGCGGAACTGGCGCATCTCCCCTATCCTCCATTAAGTATGCCGGATCATCCTGGGAAATCGGTCTGGCCGAAACGCACCAGGTTCTCATGATGAACGGGCTCCGCAACCGTGTTACGCTCAGGACCGATGGCGGAATGAAGACGGGTCGCGACATCATCATCGCCGCAATGCTCGGAGCCGAGGAGTACAACTTTGGAACCGCAGCCATGATAGCGGCTAGCTGCGCGATGTTCCGTGTTTGCCATTTGAATACGTGCCCTGTTGGAGTAGCCACGCAACGGGAAGATTTGCGGGCCAAATACAAGGGTACTCCGGAAAACGTTATCACCTATTTTAACGCCGTAGCCGAAGATGTCCGAGCCTACCTAGCCAAGCTTGGCTTTAGAAAGATGGACGATCTGATTGGCCGAGTCGACTTGCTCGAGCAAGCCGACGATCCAGACAACGCGAAGACCCGCATGGTAAACTTGAGCGGACTGCTTCACGATCCTGATCCTACGGGCGAATCCCCGCGGATTCATACGAGACCGCGCAATGAGCGACTAGGCTTCGAAGGAGGCCTGGATCAAACGATCATTCAGGAATCCAAGGATGTTATCGCTGGCAAGGTCGCGTCATTCCGCGGCAAATACAAAATCGGCAATACGGATCGTTGTATCGGGACGCATCTATCGGGCGAAGTCGCCTACATCCGGGGATCCAATCACCTTCCGCCGGCATCGATCGATTTGGAGCTCAAAGGAACCGCTGGTCAGAGCTTCGGAACATTCCTCTCGCCTGGCATTCGCATGCATCTTTTTGGCGAAGCCAATGATTACGTCGGTAAGGGCATGAGCGGGGGAGAAATCGTCATCCGCCCTCGGGAAAGTGAAACCTATGAATGGTCGAAGAACACGATCGCAGGAAACACCTGTCTCTACGGGGCAACTGGGGGACATTTTTTCGCCGCCGGCACCGCTGGCGAGCGTTTCGGCGTTCGTAACAGCGGGGCCGTCGCCGTCGTCGAAGGACTAGGGGATCACGGAGGCGAATATATGACCGGCGGCCTCATCGTCAGCCTCGGAAGAACTGGCGTCAATTTCGGGGCCGGAATGAGCGGGGGGCTCGCTTTCATTTACGATGAAGATGGCCATTTCGATCAGCGATACAATCCAGCCATGGTAGATATCGAACGCCTTAGCGAGAGCGGCGAGATCGACGCCCTAAAGAAGCTTATTTCGGCTCACGCAGATGCAACGACAAGTCCGCGGGCGAGAACGCTTTTAGAGGAGTGGGAGAAGACTGTAGCCAAGTTCTGGAAGGTCGTTCCCCATCCTTCGAGCCCGGAAACGCCTAAAAACGTTCTCAAGCTAGAATCTCTCAACATCCCTGCCAGAGCGTAGATTGGCGTCCACAAGTAGTAGCACAGGCATCTTGCCTATATGCGCAATTAGCGCTAACAGGCAGGATGCCTGTGCTACTCTTCGAACAAAATTGATCCCTCTGGATCACGTCGAAACTTTCTATCGCTTGCGATTTGTATCCAAAAACTTTTGAAGACGCTCGGCCGTTATGCGACCGATGCCTTCCACCTTCACGAGTTCATCGATACTGGTCTGGCGAAGCCCATCGATGCTTTTGAATCGGGCCAAAAGTCTAGATCGCTTTTCCGATCCCAATCCAGGAAAGTCGTCCAGCAAGCTTTCCTTTAGCTTTTTGCTTCGGAGATCCGCATTATAGGTATTGGCAAACCGATGGGCCTCATCGCGAAGACGCTGCAATAATTGCAAGGCACTACTATTGGCATCCAGTACCAGTGGCTGGCGTTCATCGGGGAAAATGATAGTCTCCTCTTTCTTGGCCAGGCCAATTAAGGGTGGCACACCAAGATCCTGTATCAGGAAAGCTTTGACAGCTGCAGCCACCTGACCCTTACCCCCATCGATGACGACAAGATCGGGGAATGGTTTTCCCTCCTGATCTAGTCTCCGGTATCGCCGCCCGACGACTTCTTCCATGGACCGAAAATCGTCATTTCCCTCGAAACTTCTAATCTTATAGCGGCGGTACTGCTGCTTGTTGGGAACGCCATTCTCGAACCGAACCATCGAGGCGACCACAAAGGTCCCGGATATATGGGAAATATCGAAGCACTCGATTGCGAGAGGACGTCTTGGCAGCCCCAGAATCTCTCCTAGCTGATCAAGTGTCCTGGATTTGTCTTCTTTTGGCAAAGACTGACGTTCGAACTTGCGGGTCTTTTTTAGAGATGCTTCCAGAGCGTATACAATATCTCGGTACTCTGCTGCTTTCTCGAAATGCTTTTTCTCGGCAGCCGCGTTCATTTTCGACTTCAGGTCTTTCAACCATTCCTTGGATTTTCCTTGGAGGAAATCGCAAGCCTTGTCTACACGATCTAAATACAATTCCCGAGTAACGATGTTGTCGTGACCATAAAGTTCCGATCTCACATCCTCGTAGAGTTGAAAGCGGCCATCTTCAAGACGCTTTGGATTGGAATCGCTCAGAAGGATGCCAAATTCCCTACGCATCTCGCCCAACGTCTTGCGAATCTGATAGGCATGGGCAAACGGACCGAAATAGCGAGCCCCATCCTCCTTTTTGAATCGAGCCAAAGTGAATCGAGGCAACTCTCGAGATCGATCCAAACGGACCAGAAGAAATCGTTTATCATCGGTGAAATCCGTATTGTATTTCGGCTTCCACTTCTTGATCAGCTGACCTTCTAATATCAAGGCCTCCGGCTCTGACTTTACTTCGATTGTTTCAAAGTCGCGGATCATTTCAACCAGGGCCCGAATTTTCGGCTGCTGGGTAAAGGAACGGGAGGGCTGGAAATAGGTCGACACCCGCTTTTTCAGGTTCTTGGCTTTTCCGACGTAGATTACCGAGCCCAAACGGTCCTTCATGAGGTACACGCCCGGCTTGGACGGAAGTCGACGAACCTTTTCTTTCAATTTGCTCGAACCAAGCGTTGGCATTGATTCCTTTGTATCTAAAACCAACTCCTCTTGAGAAGTCTAAATCCGCAAGCAAAGCCCATACAAAATGTCCAATAGAGCTAAAACCTACATGCTTATTACGCTCGGAGAGGAGTTGCTTCTCGGACTTACTCGGAATGGGCATCTCACCTACATCGGCGATCAGCTGCGTCAGCGAGGCATCACACTACACAGCAATTATACGATTTCCGATGAGAAT
Source organism: uncultured Opitutaceae bacterium (assembly GCA_964521705.1). Lineage (GTDB taxonomy): Bacteria > Verrucomicrobiota > Verrucomicrobiia > Opitutales > Opitutaceae > Pelagisphaera. The sequence continues at coordinate 41,109 of CAZFUD010000012.1, forward strand.
CAGGATATCGATGAGCAGTTCGCGTTTTGCTGGGAACGATCGGACGTCCTGATCACCACGGGCGGTCTCGGCCCTACCGTGGATGACAGAACCAAAGAGGCAATTGCCGACGCTCTCGGAGAATCCCTCGTATTCGATGAAGCCATCCTCGAGTCTATAGAGGAGCGGTTCCGTCA
>CAZFUD010000013.1:0-40546 GCA_964521705.1 uncultured Opitutaceae bacterium
CGTGCTTATAGGCAAACGCCGGGTGAGACCAGGTAACGCCGCCGATACGACTGGGCATTCCGAAGGGGGTGCGATTCACTAGTTTTCCGCGGCTGATTTGCTTGTAGCCTTCGGGAGAGAGTTCGGCAATGATCAGTTCTCCATGCTCGTTGAATATCCACTCGCGTTGCCTGGTATCGCCTTGGGCAACGATATGGAGTGTAGCGAATCTATCTGGCTCGACGGCCTCAGTCGACTCCCAAACCTGTTTTCCTGTGAGAAGTTCCAGGCAGCGTAGTTCCCCTTTTTGATGAGTGCCATAGATGTAGCCATCTTTTATATACGGAGTGGGAATTAGGCTATGCAAATTGTCCGAGCTTCGGGTGTCGTTGCGGCGCCAAATTTCGGTAATTGCTGTCTCTTCTTCATCGAGGAGAAGCAGGGCAGAGCCGACGTGAGCATTGGTAGTAAATAGGTATCTTTTTCCCTGGTAGGTTGTCAGTATAGGAGTCGATATGCCGATGGGCCACTTGCTGCCCGGCATCGGGTAGGACCAGAAGGGTTTGCCGGTTTCAGGATTGAGGCCGAAAAGTTCGTCTGCTGTGTAGACGCCCAGAACTCGCTGGCCGGCTTGATCGATCATAATCGGAGCAACATAGCTGGCGTCGTCGTCTATCGCTCGCCAGAGTTCTTCCCCTGTACGCTTGTTCAGAGCGATTACGCAGGCGGCGGGAGTTCCTCCGATTTGCAAGTAAAGCGAATCGCCCTCGATTATTGGCGATGCGGCTGTCCCCCAACGCGGCATTTCAATTTGGTACTCGGTGGCCAGATCACGTTTCCAGAGAATCTCGCCACTTTTAGCGTCGAAACAGTGCAGATGACCTACACCGCCGAGATTATAGGCCCGAGAAGCTTCACCGGCCGGTCGATCGATCAATACGGCTGCCCGTGGCCCTGATTTGTAGGCGATGTTGTAGATAGCGGGATATTGGTGTGACCACAGCTTCTCCCCGGTTTCGAATTCGAAGCAATGCACGCGCTCGATCTCATGGGGATCGTCCAGTCGATCGGACACGTAGACTCGATTGTCCGCGACGGTTGGCTGGGAGTAGCCAGCTGCGATATTCACTGACCACTTCAAATCGATCCAGCCTTGCTCATTCTTTTTTAGTTTAGCGCTGAGGCCGGATTCACGCCAAACACCGTCGCGCTCGGGTCCGCGCCACTGAGGCCAATCTTGTTCCGCCAAAAGAGCGAAGGGTAGGGCTAAAGAGATCAGTGGGGCTGTTTTGAATTTAAGCATTATGGCCTCCGGATGTTTTTAGGGTTCAGAGCTGACGACTAATATGAGAATAAATGGTTCCCTTGGGGTCGAGGAATAACGGAGCTTTCGTTAAGAAGTGGCAGGGTGTTTGTTAAGGTAGGGAGGACCGGCTTTTGTCAGTAGCATCAACAATTTGAATTCTTAGCTAGGGCGGTCTGTTCTCAGTCAGCCACATTGAGTTTTCTATCTTTCGGCTGACTAGGGATAGTCAGCCATAACTTCCGACAGGCTTCCTCTTTCAATACTAACTGACACCTTCCCCTTCCATCCTCTAAAAACCGGGCTTGCCGCGTTGGAAGGGATTAGGATTAATTGGTTTATGCGGCATGCCCTTGTTTCCCCGTTAGCGTCGTTTCTATTCTTGCCACTCTTGGTAGTCGCGGATACCAAACCAAACATTGTACTGATCTATGTGGATGATCTTGGATACGGGGATCTCGGCTGCTATGGGTCCGAGCGGAACGATACACCTTATGTAGATCAGCTCGCTGCTGATGGCATGCGGTTCACTAGTTACTATTCCGCGAGTCCGGTTTGTACCCCGTCTCGGGCGGCCCTGTTGACAGGTGGCTACCCCGGGAGGGTAAGCTTCGATGCCTTTAAAGAAGATCGGTCGGGTGCGGTACTTTTTCCAGGTTATGCGGAAGGCCTGCATCCAGGAGAGCTGCTGCTTCCGGAATATTTGAAGTGGCATAGGTACGCGACCTGTCATGTGGGCAAATGGCATTTGGGAGATCAACCGGAGCACCTGCCTACGCGACATGGATTCGATTCCTATTACGGCGTCCCCTACAGCAATGACATGGCAATCATGCCTCGACGTCCGAATAGCCCGCCTATGCCGTTGTTGCGAAACGAGGAGGTGATTGCGGAGCAGCCGAAACAGGCGCCATTGATTCAAAGCTATACGGAAGAGGCCGTGGCCTTTATCCGGGAAAACCAAGATCGCCCCTTTTTCCTCTACTTCGCCCATATGCACGTTCACCTCCCTCATTACGTGATGGATCCGTTTTTGAAAGCGTCCCGAAACGGCATCTATGGGGCGGCGGTAGCGGCGGTGGATTGGAGCGCGGGCGTTATCATGGCCGAGTTAAAGCGACTGGGAATAGAGGACAACACCATCGTTATATTTACCTCGGATAATGGCAGCCGTGTGGATGAGCATGGTGGAAGCAATGGAGCTTTGCGAGGAACCAAAGGGCAAACATGGGAAGGTGGTATGCGGGTTCCTTGCATCGTGAAATGGCCGGCTCAAATCGAGTCTGGATCCGTATCCAGTGAACTGGTCACCGCTATGGACTTTTATCCCACTTTTGCTTCCATTCTTGGCCAACCGCTGGGGGATTACCCGATCCGTGATGGCTACGATATCAGTCCGATCTGGAAGGGCGAACCTGGAGCCCGATCACCTTACGATGCCTTCTACTATTACTTGGTCGACCAGCTTCAAGCTATCCGTGTAGGAGATTGGAAACTACGCTACAATATCGAAAATCGCAGAAACGCTGACAGGTCTCAGCCTGAGCTTTATAATTTGGCGGAGGACTTGGTCGAGACGAACAATGTGGCCAGTCGGCATCCAGCCATCGTCCAGGATTTAATCCAAAAGATAAACGACATGGGCGATCGGATAGGTGATGGCTTGCGCGACACGTTAGGTGTCGAGCGACGCCCGCATTCGATTAGCGAAGACGCGAAGCCCTTGACGGAATTCGACGAGGATTACCCGTACATGGAACCGAGTTATCTCCTGAACCAGGCAGGGTGAGTTAAAGGAGTCGCTACCCATTAATCATAGATAGCGCAGTAAATCTCACGATAGCTATGCAAGCGTTTATCGGTCAGGGGGCCAGTTCCGGTTTTATAAAATTGGCGTGTTGACCCTTTTTGTCCCCAATCTCTAGGTTGGGCTTTGTATGGATCATTCTACTCAATTGCGCTTTCTTGAAGAAGATATGCGGCGTCTCGAAACCCTGATTGCCCAGGCTGCCAGAACCGATGCTGGGCTGCAGGGGAAAATCTCGAGTAAAGAGAATTTTCAGCTCTTGAATCTCGCCTGTGGGGCATGCAACGAGGCCAAGACGCTGGCGAGAGTTTTCGGGAGTAGCGATAGGGCGAATGGCGAGAACCGAAACATGAAGTTTATCGGCCTGGATGTTCGAGCTCGCGAGATCGCGGAGGCGACTGACCGGTTTCGAAGCGATTCGAATTCCCAGTTCGAGTTCATCAATGGGGATGCAACCAAGCTGGATGGATATCGGCAGCTATCGGGCTCCTTCGACATTATTTTCATGCGCCATCAGAATCTTTGGAATGGCAAGCGAACCTGGGAGGAGATCTACCACAAAGCCCTAGAGAAGCTGTCGCCGAGCGGCCGGCTAATCATCACTAGCTATTTCGATCGCGAACATGAACAAGCCATCGAAGTCATCAAAAACCAGGGTGGGCAGCTCCTGGTTACTGAGGCAAACAAGGACTCCCGCAAACTCCCGTTTAACGGTAAATCGGTTGATCGGCATCTGGCCATACTGAAGAGGAAATAGGTAGGAGTGAATATTTAAGGTTGAATGCGAACGTTTCCACGCGTTTGCCTATCGATAGACAAAGTCTATCCCAATTCTATTTTCGGAACAGGTAGCCCCGGTGCCGTTTCCGAGTTCATAATCCGAATACCCAACCGAGCCTAGGTTGACGAAATACTCTCAACTTCACACCTTAAGACTATGGATATCGAAGACGAAAAGAATGTCCTGGGAGGCGAGCTGCAGCCTTGTAGTTTGGATCCATTGACGGGTTTTCATCGAAGCGGCCGCTGCCAGACTGGTCCGCACGACCATGGCTGCCATGCGGTTTGCGTTCAGGTGACAGGGTCATTTCTCGAGTTTTCTAAATCCGTCGGAAACGATCTCAGTACGCCAGTGGAGGCCTACGGTTTTCCGGGGCTCAAACCCGGTGATCGTTGGTGTCTCTGCGCAGAGCGTTGGGTGCAGGCTTACGAAGCCCGTTCAGCCCCCATCGTCATTATAGAATCCACCAGCGAAGCGGCTTTGAAACATATATCTCGCGGTGTTCTCGAGGAATTCGCACTGGTTGAAACGGATTATTAGATTAGGCCTTTGGATTCTTTAGAATTACAGAATCCCCACCTCATTCGAGGCGGGGATTCCTGAAGTAGAATAGGAATTTCGCCTATTGGCAGCTCTCGCATACCTCGGGCTCTTGCGAGGTTGCTTGCTTGCTTTGGGCTACGACACCACGGAGTTCTTTTTTGGCTCCTATGGTGGCCTTTTCGATGTTGGAGGCTCCTAGGGTGCGTAGGTAGTAAGTAGTCTTGAGTCCGTGGCTCCAGGCGGCCCGATACATATGAGAAAGGGTCTTCATGTCTGGTGTAGCTAGGAACAAGTTGACCGATTGGCTTTGATCGATCCACTTCTGGCGTCTTGCTGCGGCCAATACAAGCCAGCTGTAGTCTACCGCGAAGGCGGTTTTGTACTTCAGCTTGATGTCTTCGGGGATCTCTTCGATTTCGTCGAGCTCGACGGCAAAGTACTTCAGGTTGTTGAGCATATCCGTGTTCCAGAGACCTAGAGCTTTGAGGTCGCGTACCAGGTGCTGGTTGAGAATGGTGAATTCCCCGGAGAGGTTGCTCTTGACGAAGAGGTTCTTGTAGGCCGGCTCGATACAGGGGGATGTGCCGGTGATGTTGGAAATGGTTGCCGTGGGAGCGATGGCCATGACGTTGGAATTGCGCATGCCTTGCTTGGCGATTTTCTTGCGTACCGGTTCCCAGTCGATTTTGCCGCCGCGAGGAACGTCGACGTGCTGTCCCCGTTCTTCCTCGAGGATGTCCAAGGTATCTTGAGGAAGCAGTCCGCGATCCCATTTCGATCCCTTGTAACTAGCGTAAGCCCCGCGCTCGCCAGCCAGATCGCTGGAAGCTTCAATGGCGTAGTAGGCGATGGCCTCCATGGCTTCATCGTTGAATTCCACCGCTTCCTGGGAAGCGAACGGAATGTCCCGGATGTAGAGCGCGTTTTGCAGCCCCATGACTCCGAGTCCAATTGGACGGTGAGCTTGGTTGGAACGCTTGGCCGCTTCGGTGGGATAGTAATTGATGTCGATGACGTTATCGAGAGCCCGGATGGCGGTACGCACCGTTTCCTTGAGCTTCTTGTGGTCGATGTTGCCATCCTTGTCCAAGTGCTGATCGAGAACGACGCTACCCAGGTTACAGACGGCGGTTTCGTCGTTGCTGGTATTCAGCGTGATCTCGGTGCAGAGATTGGAGGAGTGGACGACGCCTACGTGGTCCTGAGGCGAGCGCACGTTGCAAGGATCCTTAAAGGTGATCCATGGGTGGCCGGTTTCGAAGATCATGCGGAGCATTTGCTTCCACACTTCGATGGCGGGAACGGTCTTGGACCACATTTCTCCCTTTAGAGCCTTCTCTTCGTAGGCCAGGTACTTTTCTTCGAAATCCTTTCCGTAGCTGTCGTGCAGGTCGGATACATCGCTAGAGCGGAAGAAGCTCCACTCTCCCCGCTCCTCCATACGCTTCATGAACAGGTCTGGAATCCAGTTGGCCGTATTCATGTCGTGGCAGCGGCGTCGATCATCACCGGTATTCTTGCGAAGCTCTAGGAAGTCGTAAAGGTCGTTGTGCCAAGTTTCCAAGTACGCGCAGCCGGATCCACGTCGCTTACCGCCTTGGTTAACGGCGATGAGCAGGTCGTTGTGAAGCTTGAGGAAAGGGACGATACCCTGGCTTTCGCCATTGGTGCCGGAAATGTAGCTGCCGGTGCCGCGAACCGCAGTCCAACTGCCACCCAGTCCGCCGGCCCACTTGGACAAATAGGCGTTTTCGGCGATGCCGCGCTGCATGATGCCTTCGATTGAATCGTCGACGTAGTAGAGATAGCAGGACGATAGCTGGGAGTGGCAGGTGCCGGAATTGAACAGAGTAGGGGTGGAGGAGCAGAAGCGGCGGCTCTTGTAGAGTTTGTAGAGGGCCTTGGCCTTAACTTCTTTCTCCTCTTCGGCAATGAAGAGTCCCATGGCGACGCGCATCCAGAAGAATTGCGGTGTCTCGATGCGGCGGGCGTGCTGGAGCCCTTTCGACTTATCGATGATCAAGTAGCGGTCGTACAAGGTCTGCACACCAAGGTAGTCGAACTCCAAGTCCGCCGAGGGATCCAAGCTTTGGGCCAGTTTATCGATATCGTAGTCTTTAAGCTTTTCATTCAGTCGACCAATGGCGATGCCGTGACGGACGTACTCTTTGAACTTCTTCTGGTGGAGGCGTTTCAGTTCGCGAACTCCATGCTTGACGATGTCCCAGCCAAGAACCTCTTCGTAGACATAGGAAAGCTGAATGCGAGCTGCGAATTTAGCAAAATCGGCATCGAGCTCGATCAAGGTTCGGGCATTCAGAGTAATGGTTTTCTGGAGACCATCCTCATTAATGTCATCGAAGATGGAGCGCCGCAATTCGCTTTCGATCTCTTCTGCTGAGAGCGATAGATCGAGCCCGATCATGGCAAACTCGATCCGCTTCTTGAGATCTACGCCGTCCCAGAAGAAGGTGTTTCCGTCGTCGGTTTTAACGACAACCATGGAGTTTTGTTCGGGGGTATCGACGCCGTTCTGAGCTTCCGCTTCGCGGAGAGCTCGGCGTTGGGCTCTATATAGAATGTAGTGTTCGGCAACTTTGAAGTGCCCATGCCGCATGAGTTCCTCTTGGACCATGTCCTGCACTTCCTCTATCTGCACGAAGGCTTGGCCCGAAGCTTCGAGCCTCTCGGTGATAGAGCGGGCGACCGCTACTGCTGGGTCGGAATTCATCTCAAGAGTTAGGAAGGCCTTTCGGACTGCGATCTCGATCTTCTGTTCCTTCCAGGGTACCACCTGCCCATTGCGCCGGATGAGCCGGAGCGTTTTCAGACCCATACTTTGGTCGGCGGCTAGTTTTCGTTGGCGGTTCATAAGCATGCTCTTGGCGACGTCATAAGCGTCGTTTTCCACCAGCGTGCGTTCGATGACGTCGTAGACTTCCCCGAGGTTGAATCGGGTTTCCATGGTCGAGGACGATTTTTCCTCGAGCTTTTCGCATACTTGCTTGGCGACGATTTGGACCCAGTCCCTATTCTTGTCAGTGAATATTTCTTTTTCGTTCTTGGACAGTAGCACATTGGCCAAGGCGTTGCCTATGGTGTCCATGATCTCGTTTTGATCAAAGGTAGCCTCGCCTTCGTGCGTAACGACATGGATTTTCGAATCGGCTGAATTTTCCTTATCGCTGTCGCCCTTCCGCCAATCATATTCCAACTTTTTCTCGCGAGCGGTGGAAACGAGGCGTTTTAGGGCAAGGTCTTCTTCGAGGCTGGGATTGATCATAGTTGTATTAGGGCGTAAGGATTACAGATTAAGTCTGAACGGGGAATGAATGGTGAATCGTGAATGGCGAAAAGATGCTATGAGCAGATGAAGGAGGCACGAATGGTCGAAGGGATAGCGGAAAGAGAGAATGAGGCCCCTCGACTTCTTAATCCTGCCTACTTACTTCCTGCTTTTTATTAGAGGTCGTCGTCGCTTTCGATATCGAGCGAAGAGGCTTTTTGGTATTCGGTGACGCGCCCTTCGAAGAAGTTTTGCTCCTTCTTGATATCCATCATTTCCGCCAGCCAAGGCAGTGGGTTTTGGATATCGCCGATTAGGGGGTCGAGTCCGACACCTTCCAGGCGCCGGTCTGCAATATAGTCTATGTATTGCAGGAAATCTTCTTTGCGCAGGCCTATGGAGTCTATGGGCAGGCAATCGTTGATGAAATCTTTTTCCAATGCGATGGCTTCGGCCATGGTTTCGCGGAGCTCTTGCTGGAATTCGAAGGTCCAAATATCGGGATTCTCATCCACCAGCTCCATGAGCAGGTTGCGGAGAAGCTCGATGTGGTTGGATTCATCTCGAAGGGTGTAGCGGAACATCTCCCCGATTCCCCGGAACTTGTTTTGCCGGTAGAGAGATAGGATCATGCCAAACATCCCGTAAAACTGAGTGCCTTCCATGCATTGGCCGAAAACGAATAGATTCTTGGCGAAAATCTGCTTGTTGCGGGTTTCCGTCAGATCCATGTCGCGCCTGAGCCCATGAGAAGTGCGGGTGACGAATTCGTTTTTCTTAACGATGGTCTCGATATCCTCGAACATCGCTTCGCACTCGTGTGGGTTGATGCCTAGGGAGCTAATCATATAGAGAAGGGAGTCCGCATGGATATTCTCTTCGTGGCTGTGGCGACCGAGCACCAATTTGAGTTCTGGCGCCGTCACTCTCTCCCTGATGACGTGTATAATATTATCCCCTACAATCCCTTCGGCCGCGGAGAAGTAGCCAACACCCATCATAATGATCCAGCGCTCGATATCCGAGATCAAGGTATTGTCCTTCCACTGCTCGATATCGCGATTCATGATGATATCTTCCGGCTCCCAGTGGTTGGCCTTCATATTTTTGTACAAGTCGTAAGCCCAATTGTATTTCAGCGGAAGGAGGTTGAAGCACATGGATTCGCGGCCGTTGATGACCCGCTTCTCTTTGAATGCTTTTTCCGCTTTTTCCTGGTCTAGGAGGAAGGTCTTATTGCCGACTGTGTAGGTTTTGTCCATAGGTGGGAATCGCTGTTGTTCTGGGATCGATTTAAGGCTGTTTTTGACGTGGAAATGTTGAGCAAAGAGCAAAAAGGAACACATCCGCCAAGGACTGGCGATTTTAAGTTGTTTTTAGTTATCCACTCCTTGCTAACCACTAGATGGTGTGGATTTAGAGAAGATGACCACAAGATATTGTGATGATTTTTCTTACGTCAATGCGTTTCGGACAGTTTTTCTGAAGAAAATTGCTACAATTTTGAGGCTCGATTTAGCTAAGAACCTCATTCCCAAGCGCTTGTCTTCAAATCGGAGGAGTCCTAAAAAAATTGCGCATTTTTTGCCGGGCGACTCAGCATCAATTGGAAGCATTTTCCGAGGCTTCAGATTCGCTTGGTTCTTCCCGTTGCGCTCCGCGAAACAGATTCCATTTCGGCTCCGCGATTGTACCGGTAAGTTGGACTTCGAAGATGCCGGTAAAGATGTCCAGCACGCGGGCGGGAAGCTCGAAGATGGGCACGGATCGGAAGGGCTGCAACTGAGCTGTAAAGTCGAGTTGCCCTTCCGCGAGGTCGTAGTTTCCCTCGCTTCTGATTTGGGCCACTCTTCCTTTGAGCCGCAATTCGGGAAAGCGAACATAACGCTTTTCTACGTCGAATGCCCCATCCGCGTCTTCGAATCTTAGGGTAGTGATAGGCAGTCCAGCGCTGTCGAAAATGCGCGAAAGGCCCCCGAAAAGCTGTAGTTGGTAGAAGTCGGCTCCAGAAATCTGATACGTCCCTTTGCCGTCGAAAGATAGGGAGTTTCCAACTATGCCGCTTCCATTGAATTCCAAATTGGCGGTTCCGCCGTAGTTGGCGAGTTCCTCTGGCGAGAACTCGTTAGCGGCGCTCTCCTCGTCATTAGCGGCGAAGTAGATCGCGGAAGCCTCGAGCGTGTTTCCGAAGTGGGCTTCGCTGAGGGTGACTTTGAGATCGATTTCCTCGCCGCGTACTTCGGCGCTGGCGTCAACGATTCCATTGGCGAGATCTGCCCGGATAGTTGGGATGCTAACCCGATCGTTGGATATGAGAATATCGGCTTCAAGCGAGTCTAGCGGGAAGTTGTGGTAGCTTATGGGCTCGTCGGTTTCGATAGCGAGATCGATATCGTATTGGAATACGCCTTTCTCCCGAATGCTCGAGGCAGTAGCTTGGACCTTAGGAGCGACGATGTAGTCATAGGGTTCGAGGATATCCTCAACGTTTGAACGAAGCTCATAGAGCAGATCTGGGCCGATGTTAAGATCCGTTGTCGATTTCGCGTCGATCCATATCGCGCTCAATTTGTTTTTCAGGTCGCGAGGATCGACGGCGATGGAGAATTGGCTCTCGCCCCAGAGGGAGCCGTCAGCTCGTTTCAGAGACATATCATAGAGATCGAAGTACCGCTGCCGTATGTACATGCGAGATTCGACCTCTTCCATGGCATGCCCACGCAACCCAAGGTTTTTGCCTAAAGCGTAGCCCGTTAGGCGAAGCGTCTCTGGACGCTTCACGATTTGCTCTGAATCTATCAGACAGTAGAAGCCCTCCTCTGGAAACTGGAAGTTCCCCCACAGTTCGATCCACCAATTCGCGGGAATCCAGCCATTGACTGTGGTCGGATTAAATAGCCCGTCAATGAGAACGCGCCGCCGTTTGCTATCTAGATCGAAGTCGACAGATAAACGCCCATTTTGAGGACCGCTCCGGAGCCAAATGCTAGGGACCTGGATATAGTTTCCCTCGATAGTCGCTTCAGCGATTGTCTGGTCGAATCGGGCCCCGAGGGAAGTAATCTGGTTCGCGACCAAGGAAGCCTTAGCTGATTTCGGTTTCCATGAACCTTCAAATTCCGCTAGAACGTTAACATCGACTTGCCCGTCAAAGCGAGCGAACTCGTTAAGGGGCATAGAGGCCAGTTGAGGAGAGAGCTCTATCGCGATGCCGGAGAGTAATTCGATTAGGCCATTGGTCGGAGAGCCCGACAGTAAGGCGTTTCCCGTTTTGGATTCAACATCTGCGTTTCCAGCGAAGTTCCAGTATGAATCGGCGATTTGAACTTGGCCCTTTGCGGTCCAGTGAGTAGTGGACCGTGGCTCAACGGTAGTAGCGATACTGGTAATGTATTCGGATTCCTGGCCCATGGAGCTAATCGCGCAATGGATTGAATCGGGCAACCATTGATCGCGCCCGGGGAAATCGTTCCACAAAGCGGTCACACGGGCGGCTTTGACATGGATATTTTCGGGTCCATTTACAGATTCCAATTGGGCGTCGATGCGGAGCGGGGCTTTTTCGGTTGCGTTTGCCTTAAGCGATATGCCGGTTGCCGAAAAGCGATCTTCCCAATGGGCCGAATCCGCGCTCAGGGAAGCGCGAATTGAGCGCGGTTCGTTCCTGACGGATCGAATAGCTATATTAGCTTCTAGACCGGATACTCGATTGAGGTAGTCTTCGTACTCCCGAGCCTTTTTGTGGAAGGCAATTAATCTTTCTGTGAGCGGCAAGGGCTCTTCTTCCGGCTCGTCTAATTTTAATGTGGCTAGATTTACAGTGCCGTTCATCGTTAGCCGGGCATCGCTAAACTGCAATGTCGACCGCTGAATTACCCAACCTGAACGAGTATTCGCGGTAGCCAGATCTATTTTGTCGACTAGAGGTTCGGGAAGCCCGGTACGGGATAGCATGGCCGGGGCGATGATAGATCCATTATCCACGTAGAGCTCGTTCAGCCGTGTCCGCCCGAAGATCATGAGGGCGGGGTTCACTTTGACGATTATGCGGTCGGCCCGGGCGATCTCCGATTGCAGGTCTGTCGATTCAATGATCGGCTGATCTATGGTGATTCGTCCACTAGGCTGTATCCGAATTCCTGACATGCGAATAGAAGCTCCTTGGGATTCGAGCTCCTGTTCCAAAAACTGGACGAGAAATCGAGGCATATCGGTCTCGTCGAGGGTGACAATGTAGGCGAATAGCCCGACCAGCAGAGTCAGTACTACAACTCCTAGCGTATAAACGAAATCGAGAGTCGCTTTGCACAGCAGACAGGCGCCGCGCCAGGCGTAATTGCGTTTCGATTTGCCCTCGGACTGCAACGGTCTTCTAGTTCTAGTCTACCGTGGCGTTAGCGGGTTCGCTCTGGGTGTCCGGTAGTGGGATATTCGGGTCGAAAGGCTCTTGGGGAGCTTCTCGCATGACCCGGTTGAATACTGCTGAGCTAAATGCGTCGATAAAGGTCTGCTCGAATTCGAAAACGGCGCCCACATCGATCGAGCCCCCTACGAGAAAGGGCCCGCCTGTGAGCTCGGAAATGTAGAGCTCAGCCGTTTCCGTTTGCCCTTCCTCTGCGTTTGTCCACTGATAGGTGGCTTTCAACAGATAGGCCCAAGACTGGCGTTTTCCAGCGATCGTGACGTTTGACGTGTAGTTATCGTATAGATACGACTTTATAGTGAGAGGAGTCAGAACGCTGATTAGGTCCATGGGCAGATTGCCTTGGTCAATAGCCGAATCCAGAATCGTCTCCCCATTGGATAGGCGCGTAATTGTCAGGCGGTTGACAATAGCGTCATCTGGAAAATCGAAAAGCTGCCTATCGTTATATCGAAAAGCGAGGTCGGGAACCATTTCCAGAATGTCGTTAGAAACAAGATACACGAAATCGGCTTCAGCGAGCTTCACGTACCGGGTGGATCGGTCTTCCCTATTGGGATCGCCTATCAGCAGGGTTTCCGCTTTAGGCGCCTGCATTGTTTCCTCTTTGTCCTTAAGCCGATCAGAGGTAACGCTGATAGAGAACTCGGGAAACTCGAGGCCGTATGATTCAAGATCGGCGGCGGTGGGGGCGTCGTGGATAAATCCCGATGTACTGCTTGTTGCGACAGCTTTGATCTGGTTTAGCCACTCCAAGGCGGTTTCGACGGCCTGCGATGAGCCCTTTTGCCTCTGAAGCCCTTGTTCCTCGTCGGGAATAAGAATCTCCCATTCATCCGTTTTGGATTCATCGGGTTCCAGCTTTTGCAATGAAAAGACTTCAGTCCCTCCCCGTTCGAATGAAACGGAGCTAGCGAATTCGGTATCGATTTCGAATACCCGTCGGTCGCGAAGGTTAGTCTGGGCGTTTTCCACTTCGGGAAGGTAGTCGATCTCCATTTCAAAAACGGTTGGCCGATTCTCGAGTTTGGCGTAACGAATCGAGGGTTGCTCTGGTTCGACTGGATTGCCGATTTCCAAGGCCTCTCGAGTTTGATCGGATTCCATGGCGATTCGGAGGAAAGGCTCCTCTAGCCCATATAGAGCCAGATCGACTGGCGTAGGCTGGAGGATCCTCAGGCTCTTTAGTTCAAGCATTTTGCCCAGAAGCGTATTCACTTCAAGGGTGTCGGCTCGGGCACGAATGGGAGTTTCCAATACCCACTGCTCGTCGTTCTTCGTGACTCGCGTGCGCAAGTTGTTCGCTGGGCTCAGCTGCAGATTCCAAGAGTCGACTTCAAAGATGCTGGACCGAAAAATCCTCGGATTCCGTAGATCTTCGATATCGATGGACAGACTGTCTACTAGGCTTCGATCCACCACATGGATTTTTGACCGATCCGATGAAAGTAAATACAGATGCTCTCCAACCTCAGTGGCGTGTCCGACACCAACGGTATCGCGATTACCCTGGCTTCCGAATTCCAAAGTGAGCTCGGGGGGAGCTAATCCGTAGTCGCTCAAGACCGAACCGGCTTGAATGAGCCTATCCGTATCGAACGAAACCTTTGTATCCAAGAATTGTAGCTGAGTTAGTATACGCTCGACAGCGAATGCATTGGCGGGCCAGCGGTAGGGCTCGGTAAGCATCCAGCCGTTTTCCAGGCGTTCCAGGGTTAAGGATCGATTCGAATCTCGGTTTGAAATTCGCAGATAGTCGATATCAACGGCGAGAGCGCCTAGAGCGTTGCTATCGTTTGGGTTTATCTCCAAGCGGTCTTTCCACGGATCTACGTAGAATATGAAGGTGAGTAGACCTAGGAGGATGACGAGCAGAGTCAGGGTGATTTTCAGGCGCATAAGTGCGGTTATTGCCGTCTCGCGAGGTACATAAGGATGCCCAGCAGTCCAACTAGGACGGGCGGGCCTAGCCAAATTAGATAGCGAGAAAGAAGAAGCTGTTCCATGCTTAGGTCTAGCTTGACCTTGCGTATGGGTCGAGGCGGGATGTTCAGTTGGGCGACCCGATCGATGGCGTAGTTGATCGTGTTCATTGCCAAGAAGAGGTTGCCAGAAGCGCTGATGCGGTTGTTGGTGAGAAAGTTTGAAGTGCCGAAAACGATGAGCCGCCCGCCGGGGATGCTGATACCGAGGGAGGAATCGACTTTCCTTTCGGACACTGCTGCCACTCGCACGGGACCTTTGAGGTCTATCGTAGAATCGTATTCGGGAGATTGGTCGCTTCCGTAATCCTTCTCGGCCCAACTCTCGTCGGAGGTGGCCATTATTTCTTTCACCAAGAGGGATTCATCGATGGGTCGACCAGGATCCTCTCGTACTACTCGGGCCCGGTCTGTGACCAAGGTCATATTCAAGCGAAGCAGTTCGTTGGTTATGGGATGGGGGGCGAACCGGCGTATAAGGAGATCTCCCCCTTCAATTTGACTATTACGACTCGTTTCTACCGCTATAGCATCGTCCGCTAGAATTCCCCATTCGAAAAGCAGATCGTCGAGTCCGTGCTTGGCCCCTGGCTCAATCATGAGGATAACTCGGCCGGAGTTTCGTCTCAAGTAGCTCTTGAGGATCTCTTGCTCGCGACGTAGAAACTGTGATCGAGGCGCGGGTATAATCAATAGTCTAGCGTCATTGGGAATTTCCGAGATCGTGGAAAAGTCCAGCGTTTGAGTCGCGAAATTCTGGCTTTGAAGTTCATCTACGAATTTGGAGATCCCTTGGTCCGGAGAAAAGCTTCCGGGATCTAGTTCGCCGTGCCCAATGGCGAAGTAGATTTTCGGTTCATCGTCTTGAGATATTTCCAGTATCCTCTGGGTAAATACAGTTTCTCCAAGGAATTCCTGAATATCGCCTTGGGAAACATTGTATAGCTTATCGATTTCGACTATCTTGTTTTGAGCTCCAGGATTGAATACGATGGCGTTTTCCGTGGTGACGCCTAATTCTTTTGCCCGTCGAGCTTGCTGATAGATATTCAGGTATTCCACGCGCACCCGATTTTCACCCTGATTACGAGTTTCGTACTCGTATTCGCTTAGTAGTGACTTAACGTCATGGTAGATGTCTCGAATTCCGAGGTCGCGGCTCTGCTCGGAAAGCGTTACGACGATATTGATGGGCTGCTGAAGCTGTGTGAGGTAGGCTACCGTCTGGGCGGACAAGGTGAAGGAGCGGTTCAGCGTGGTGTCGAACCGGGTGTAGGAACGCATGGCGATCGTATTGATCGCCGCGAGTATCAGGAAGACGAGGAGAAATTGTACGACGGCGTGCAGGCGATCGGCAATGCGATTGGACTGGTAGGATTCGATGAGACTCATCGTATTAGCTCGCCCCCTCCCGGTATTCGAGAATGATTATGCTCAAGAACAAAAACGCCAGGGAACAGCTTCCATAAAGGACAATCGCTCGCGTGTCGATTATCCCGGAAGAGAAATCTCTCATATGCTGCAAGACATCCGTGTGTTTGGCCAGCATGTCTATCCATTCCGGTCTGGAAAGAAAGGGTAGGGCGAGATCCTCTAGGTAACTTCCGACAACGATGAACCCGAACACCATAGAGAAGCTGGCGATGCCTGCCACTAATTGGCTGCGCGTAAGGGCGCTTGAGAAGATTCCGAGACTTAAGAAAAGGGTTCCACTGACCGCGATGTAGGCGTATCCTCCAATTATTGGATACGGATCGAAAAGGGAATCCTCTTGGACAAAGGAGTAGAATAGAATGTGGAAGCAGCCGGTGAAGGCCCAAAGCACCGCGTAATAGAGGTATCCAGCAGTGAATTTCGATAGAATCACCTCGGACGCGGTTACGGGCGTGGTCATGAGGGTTTCAATCGTTCCGCGAGATCGCTCTTCCGAGACGCTTCTCATCGTAAGAAGCGGTACCATGAAGAATACCGGAACGAAAAAGAGCCGGAAGAAAGTTATCGAGGGATTTTCTTCTTTTGGATCGCTAGCGTAGTCCACGAGGATCAGTTGGAAGAGGAAACCCATGATTAACAGGAAAAGGAATGCGGCGATATACGTACTGGGACTGACCAGCAGTTTCCAGAGTTCGGCGCGGAGCAAGGTAGTGAAATGCCTCATAGGGACGCGACAGTCTTAACTGGCGGTTGAGACCTCCGCCTTCTCCCGATTCTCGTCGGACGACGGTTGCTTTTTGGCGAGGTCTGTATCCAAGGTTTCCCAGCTCCTTCGCGTAGCTGCCAGAAACACGTCTTCTAGTGGAGCTTGGCGTTTGCGAAGCGACCGCGCTCTAATAAGCGAATTTCCAGCCAAGCAGCTGAAAATCAGTTCTCCATAATCATGATTTCCCGGGATGCGGATAGAGACTTTGGAAAAGCCGCGTTCGTCGGCTTCCTCGAATTGGGTCACTTCGAGATCTGTAGCCATGGTCTTGAGGGAATCGCGTAGATTGGTTAGGTCGCCCTTGATTTCCAGTTCGTAGATAGTGGAATTGATGAAGGCTTCCCTGAGTTCGTTAGGGGTGCCTTGACCCACTATCTTGCCGCTGTTGATGATCATCACCTGGTCGCAGGTCATCTCGATTTCAGGCAGAATGTGGCTGGAAATTATGACGCTCATCTTGCCTCGCAAGCTGGCGATCAGATCCCTGATCATGATGACTTGATGGGGATCTAGACCGATTGTCGGCTCATCCATTATGATCACTTCGGGATTGGCCAAAATGGCGTCTGCGATACCGACCCGCTGACGGAAGCCTTTGGATAGTTTGCCGATTATGCGGTCCTGGGCCCGCGTCAGGTCGCAGCGCTCCATAACCTCATCGATGCGTTTGCCCCGGTGACGGAGGGGCAGCTCTTTCAAGCGGGCTCTCGATTTCAAGTATTCGCGTACCCGCAACTCCAGTGGTAGCGGATTGTTTTCCGGCATGTATCCGATGCGGCGCTTGATTTCGTGAGGATTGCTTGCGACCGAGATTCCGCAGATGCGAGCAATGCCAGAAGTCGCTCTAAAATAACCAGTTAGAATACGCATCGTAGTGCTTTTCCCGGCTCCATTGGGCCCCAAGAATCCGACAATTTGCCCCTTTTCTACCCGAAATGATATGCCTGCGACAGCCTCCAGGTTCCCAAAGCGCTTGTGGAGGTTTTCCACTTCTATCGTGTATTCTGGCTGATCCTCTGATTTGGGCATGCTTGTGATACTAGATCGGCAATTTTGGGAAAGAAAGCGGCGTTTCACGAGCGCGGCAATCCCAATATCTTCATTCGTGGGCTTAGACTCGATTGGATGAGCAATTTAGATAAGCTCTAATAAGCATTAGACGCTAGTGGATAGGGTGGCATTCACTTTTCGATGGTGACCTCGCCTGCTCGGATTTGAACTTTGGATCCATCTTCCCTCTCAAGGACCAAGGCCCCATGAAGATCGATTCCGCGAGCGATTCCGTAAATGCGGGACGTTCCATGCAGGAGGCTAATTTTTCGGTTAATCAAGAGATCGTAGTCGCTCCACATCTCTTTCATTGCGGATCGGTAGGTGTCCGCAATAAACTGATCGTAAGCCTGGTAAACGCGGCCGGCTAGAATGGCGGTGAATTGGTTCAAGTCCGCCTTTCTGCCGGTGATTTGCCGGATAGATGTGGCAATTGATTGAAGCTCAGCGGGCCAGTCTGCCGTTGAACTGTTGATATTGAGTCCCACGCCGAGGATCAGTTCGCGAGTATGATCGGAATCCATACGGGCTTCGGTCAGAATGCCGGCTACCTTTTTTCCGTCGATATGGATATCGTTGGGCCATTTGACATTGCTCTGTATGCGGAAGTAGCTGTTCAAGCAGGTGCAGATGTTGACCCCCATCCAGAGCGTAAAGGTAGAAAGCCGGGCGGGCGGAACGCGAGGGCGAAACGCGAAGCTGGCGTAGAGATTTCCGTTTTCCGCGCTGTGCCATTCCCGGCCGAACCGACCTCTTCCTTGCGTCTGGCTTCTAGAAAGTACGAGGATAGGATCCGTAGCGTCGTTGGCGAGCAGTCGCTCTGCTTCGGAATTGGTGCTGTCGATTTCCTCGTGCGCGATGACTCGCAATTCTTGGGCGTGGCTGGGGAGCATTGCCTGGATCAGGCTTTGATTCAAGGTTTCGGGATAGCGAGCGATTCGGTAGCCTTTGCTTCGAACCGCCTCGAATTCGAAACCTTGCTCCCGTAGCTTCTCCATATGGGCCCACACGGCTACTCGCGAAATCCCGAGGCGATCGGCTAATGAGTTTCCCGAGGCGAAATCCTGTTTTGCTGCCAGCAGCTCGCCAAGAATGAGCGATTCCTTGCTCATTGGTTGCGGATGATTTCCCAAAGGCGGTTTTTCTGGCATGGCTATTCGCTACAAGGCGCAGTCCCAATCGAGGCCGATATCGACCCAAACGCTCTTGTGAACTAAGGCTCCTGTTGAGATGAAATCGCAACCAATCGCGCGATAGTCCGCGATTGTATCCAAGGAAACATTCCCACTAATTTCCGTTACCGCTTGGTCGCCTATCAAGGCCTGGGCCTTTTGCAAATCGGGCAGGGTGAAGTTGTCGAGTAAAATGATATCCACCTCTCCTGCGAGGGCGGCGTCGATCTGATCGAGACGATCTACTTCCATCTCGATTAGCAAACCCGGATTCTCCTGCCGGGAAAGCCGCGTGGCTTGGCGGATGGCTGCTAGCAAGTCATTCCCGAAGGCGGCTAGATGGTTGTCCTTGAGCATGACGCGATCGAAAAGCCCTATGCGATGGTTCCACCCTCCGCCGCAAGCAACGCTATACTTTTCGAGGTATCTGTATCCTGGAGTGGTTTTTCGCGTATCCAGAAGCCGGGTGCGGGAGTCGCCCAGCCGATCTGTAAATCGGCGAGTGGTGGTGGCTATGCCGCTAAGTCGCTGGAGGAAATTCAGGAGTGTTCGCTCTATCGTCAGAACGGATTGGCAGGGCCCCGATATTGTGGCTATCGGTTTGCCTGGGGAAATCCATTCTCCATCTTCAGCGCTTTTCTTGAACTCCAGACGTTCATCAAAGCAATTGAGAATTTCATACGCTAGCGGAAGCCCGCTTAAGCAAAGAGGCTCGCGCGTTCGGAGCGTTGTTTGGATGCGCTGGTCAGAGTCGAGTAGGGCACTGGATCGATCTCCTTTAAGCTTGGGCTTGGCTATCAATCCTGATCCGGTTAAATCTTCTTCGAGGGCCAGACCGATCAATTTTCGGATCGGTTCCAAATCGAGATCCTCCCAGCGGATTTTCCGACAGCAGGCCTCGAGGATTTTTTTTCTAGCAGTCGTCACTCGATGAGAGTTATCTGAGGTGAGATTAGCCTAATAAAGGCAAAAATGCCATCGGGGCGAATAACTGAAAACGATAGTGATGGATATAGAAGCATTTGAATCGAGTTTGGAGTCAGGCGGAGAGCCGCCTACTGAACTAGGCGACGAACTCAAAGCCTTGTGGCATGACTCCAAGGGAGACTGGGAAAAAGCTCATGAATTGTGCCAGAGCGCGGGATCACGCGAAGGCGATTGGGTGCATGCATATTTGCATCGAGTCGAAGGCGATCTGTCCAATGCTTCGTATTGGTATCATCGCTCGGGCCAGCCTAAATTCGAAGGGTCGCTCAAGGAGGAGTGGCGCTCGATTGTCCGGGAACTGCTCTCTCGCTAGGCAAGATTCCACTTCGTCATTAAACCCTAATAGTGCTCGAAAACGCTTCGGTCTTGCCGGGACTCACCCAATGGAGGCCCACCTCGTTTTCTGGACTATTGGGCGGCCCCATCCAAGGTTCGATACAGAAGGAGGGAGAAGCGTCCGACTGCGTCCAAGTCACCACTGCGTATCCGGGATCAGGATCGTTGTCGGCTCCAACTTCGATCTCCAGCTTGGAATCGTCCATCGAGCAATAGCAGTTTACCACTGGCTGCGTCAGTTCGTAATGGATTCGGTCTACGAGTTCAGGATTGGCCACAGAATCGTTTTTCTTGAAGCTTTCGACAGGAAATAGTCGTCCATCCGCGGCATGCTTGCAGGCCTTGCGGGCGGGAATGCTTATGGTGTAGTCACGGCGCTCTGTTCCGTCCACCCATGGGAGGTTGAAGTAGAAATGATTGCCTGCGGACCAGGGGATGGAGACTTTATCATTGTTCTTTAGCCTCAGTTCCACGGTAAAGGCCTTGCTTTCGAATCGGTAGATCACCTCGAAATCGTACTGAAAGGGATAGGCTTCATGGGCTTCGCTGTCGGGAATCATGCGAGCGGCGAAGCCAGTTTCGTCGGCTCGAGTGATTTCAAAGGGACTTTGGCGGGCGATGCCGTGCATTGGCATGGGGCGCTGCTTGCCTTCCGGATCGCGCCAATAATTGATGTTTCCTTGGTCAAAGGTGCGGGCTGAAAAGGGGAAGAGGATGGGGTTTCCTCCACGGGCTTTGACAACCTCGCTGGCGTCATTGAGCTCTGGCCAGGTAATGATGTCACGGAATGTCCCATCGGGATAAGTGATATTCCAGTTCATCAGACGGGCGCCCGCCTCAGGCCATGCTAGGAAGGTAGAGGCCCCGACTTGCCACCTTAGGATTCGCGAACCAAGATATTCAATTTCGTCCATTTCCGATTACTTGATAAAGAGGGAATGCTTCGATATTGCGAAGCGAATCTTGCGAATGCGGCAACTTTTAACCTTCGATTACGCTTACCTGATCACTTTGAGCAACAAATGCCCATCAATCAAGTGCTTGCTTATTCTCCTGGCCTTGCTTTTTGCAATTTGCTTGGGCACAATTTTTCCGACTCTTGAAATGAGACGCCTAACAATAGCTCTGGGGACAATGCTGATCTTGGGATCGGGTTGCGGATTGCTGGCCGAGACGGAGGAGGAGAAAGCCGTTTCTGGTGATGGCGCGACTGAAGCGCCTTCAGATGTCGACTCAGCGGATGCTGGGCTGCGAACGAATTCGGATGCACTCGTTGTCAACATTATACCGATTGACGGAGCAATTGGTAGACCGACGCTCTTTGCGATTCGCTCGGGTATTAAGGATGCGATCGAAAAGGATGCGGACCTCGTTCTATTCGAGATGGATACGCCGGGTGGAGAACTCAACTCCACCCTCGAGATAATGAAGGTCATTGATCGCTTCGAAGGAGATACCGCCACCTTTATCAATGAAGAAGCGATTTCGGCGGGAGCGATCATCGCTTCGGTAACTAAGGATATCTACTTTATGCCTCGAGCGACGATGGGGAGTTCCGAGGTGGTAACGGGAACTGGGCAGAACGTTGATGATTCGATGAAACGGAAGATCAATGCCTTTCTGACCGCTAAGGTCGATGCTTACACGGGCGAATACCGGTATCGCAGCCAAGTGATGGAAGCGATGATCGATCCTGATGTTGAACTCGTTATCGATGGAAAGACGCTATCCAAAGAGGGCAAACTGCTTAATCTCAATGCCCGGAGGGCTCATGAGACTTATGGCGATCCGCCGCAGCCGCTTCTGGGATCGGGAATTTATGATGACATGGACTCATTGATTGCAGCGGTTGCCAACGGACAGACGGTAGTTAGGCACGACTTCGAGGCGACCTGGTCATTGAATTTGGCCGGCCATCTGATGAACTGGAGTCCGGTGCTTTTGGGGCTTGGCATCCTCGCCCTCTTGGTCGAATTCAAGACTCCGGGTTTTGGGGTGTTCGGAATCGCGGGAATTGCCATGATAGCGGTAGTCAATTTTGGGCATCATGTTGCGGGGCTTTCTGGATACGAGGGGCTAATCGTTTTCGTCATAGGGGCAGTTATGGTATTCGTGGAGCTCGTGTTTTTCCCGGGCCTCATTTTCTTGGCTTTGCCTGGCATGGTTATGATGGTGGGCGGATTGCTTTGGAGCATGGCGGATATTTGGCCCAAAGAAGCGCGCGACTTCGAGTTCACTTTCGACCTATTCCTGAGGCCGATCTACAATTTGGCCGGCGGCGTCATTCTTGCCGCAGTTCTTTTCGCTCTCCTGGCCCGCCTCCTGCCGAAAACCGTCTTTTGGGACCGAATGATTCTGGCGGAGTCGGTTAGCGGGACAAGCCAGCCAAATATTCCCGACGGAACGCCGAATCCGGGAATCGGGACGGAAGGGCTGGCGGTGACAGACCTGTTCCCGACAGGGGAAATAGAGATAGATGGAAAGCGCTACGAAGCTAAAACGGATGTGGGGATGATTGAAAAAGGAGCTAGAGTTCGCGTGTTGAGATCCGATGTCTTTGGTTTTCACGTGGAAGAGGCGAGAACATGACCACTATTGTGATTTTCTTTGTCGTCGGCGTTCTATTTATCGCCGCTGAAGTATTTCTTCCCGGCGGAATCGTTGGGGCTATTGGTGGGCTCGTGATAATCGGCGGCGTCGTGCAAGCGTATTCGGAGTTTGGCGCCCAAGGAGCGTTCATAGCTGCCATCGTCGCGGTTCTTCTGCTGGTCGCTGCACTGTACCTTGAATTCAAAGTGCTGCCGAATACGCGAATGGGATCCCGTCTGTTTCTCAAGGAGTCGGTGAAGGCTAAAACTGGGTATTCCCAAGCTGCTGATGAAATCGTTGGCCAAATTTGCACAACTGTCACCGCGTTGAGTCCAACTGGATTCGTTATGGTGAACGGAAAGAAACTGGAAGCTTTCTCGAAATCAGGCTTCATCGAAAAAAATACAGAGGTCAGGGTGACTGGCCGAGACAATTTCAGAATACTCGTATCCAAAATATAACTAAAACTGCTCTATAATTATGACACTGCCCAATACTTTGGCATTTTTGAACAACGCTCCACTAATCCTGGTGATCGCTATCGGCCTGGTTTTGCTGGTGATCGGGTTCGTCTTTATTTCATTCTTCAATACCTGGTTGAAGGCATTGCTGGCCCGGGCCCCGGTTGGATTCATGAACATAATTGCCATGAAGTTGCGGGGGGTGCCCTACAGTCTGGTTGTCGATGCTCGCATTACGGCGGTAAAGGCAGGAGTGGAATTAACCACAGACGAACTGGAAGCCCATTTTCTGGCGGGGGGTAATCTAATTCCGACAGTACAGGCGATCATTGCCGCCATGAAAGCGGGAATCAGTCTGGATTTCGAACGCGCCTGCGCGATTGACCTAGCGACGAAAGGTTCGGGTAAGTCCGTGGTCGAGGCGGTTCGTACATCCGTTGACCCAAAAGTAATTGATTGTCCCAGCCAAGAGTCTTCGAAAAAGACTATCGATGGTGTCGCCAAGGACGGAATTCAAGTTAAGGCCAAGGCGCGGGTAACTGTTCGAACCAACTTGGACCGATTCGTTGGGGGCGCGAAGGAGGAAACGATCATCGCTCGTGTAGGCGAAGGCATCGTAACCACCATCGGTTCAGCGGATTCCTACAAGGTCGTCCTCGAATCGCCAGATTCTATTTCCCGAGTGGTTCTGGATCGAGGACTGGACGTGGGAACGGCCTTTGAAATTCTGTCGATCGATATCGCGGATGTCGATGTCGGGGCCAATGTGGGGGCCTCGTTGCAAGAGGCCCAAGCGGAAGCTAACAAGAATATGGCTCAGGCCCAGGCGGAAATCCGAAGAGCTGCGGCGGTTGCGTCGGAGCAAGAGATGAAAGCTCGTGTCGAGGAAATGCGAGCGAAGGTGGTAGAAGCGGAAGCTCAAGTTCCGTTAGCCATGGCGGAAGCCTTTCGTAGCGGCAATCTGGGTATCATGGACTATTACAAGATGAAGAATATCGAGTCCGATACGCGAATGAGAGATTCGATTGCCGACCCCCTTCAGGATGACGAAGGCAATTCTAGGCGGGATGGCTAGCTCGCATAGGTAATGGACTACTGGTTTCTAGATAACCTCGATAAGATTGTCCCCATCATTATCGCTGTGCTCTATTTTATAGGAGCGAGCAGAGCGAAAAGTAAAGGGGAGGAGCAGGAGGGCCCGAGTCCGGATGCATCGGAGCGGGCTCGCAAAATCCAAGAAGAGATTCGCCGGAAGATTCTTGAGCGCCAAGGCAAGGGGAGAGCTCCTTCACCGGAAGCGGCTCCACGCGAACCGGTTTTCGAACCGGACCCTTCGCCGCTTCCGCCTCGTCCGTTTCAGGAACCCGTCCTCGAGCGGAAGGCGGAATCTTTTCCTGAGCCAGAGCCCGTGATTTTCGATGCTCCTGATCCCTACGAGGAGGAGCGGCGGAAGGTTGAAGAGAAATTGAAGCAGGCTCGCGAATTGGCTAAGGTCGCGAGGAAGAAGGCATCTGTGAAGAATCGCTCCAAAGATCTGGAATGGCGATTCGCGTCGAGAACTAAGAATCCTATATTGGATGGACTTGATGACACCACTTCAATTCGCCGTGCGATCGTTTTGAAAGAGGTCCTGGATACTCCTGTCGGATTGCGTTAGGGATGCGGGCCCCTTTTCACGTGGCCTGACCTGCTATGAAAGTGGAATTGCTAGCCATCTGCGATGCTGCGACCGACTACCAGGGGCGACTCAATATATTGGGGGTGTTTGAGGGCATCGCGGCCCCGAAGTTGCCGGTTTTGAGGGATCGTTGTTCTATCGTTACGAGGATGCGTTTTGCTTGCGATGAAGCTGGTGCCCATCAGCTGAGGATAGCCCTTCGCAATAAAAAAGGTGTCTTATTGATCCCTGAGTTGAGGGCTCGGTTCAATGTTAAGCCGCCAGTAGATAATGGTTCGGTAGCGGCGAATCTCGTTCTAAACTTAAACAAGCTTAAAATCGAAGAGTTCGGGTGCCACGAGATTGCTCTTTTTATCGATGACAAAATGGTGGAGAGCATTCCACTGATAGTAGCTCGAGCGATGAAGAAGCAAGTACGGGGGACAATGGATAATTAGGCCGATGCCATTGGTGATGGCCGCGGTTTTGGCGTGGATTTGGAGTGATTAGATCCTAGCAGATTTCTGAAACCTAATCCCTTAATTCACAAGGTCCTCTAATTGAGAGCGAAGAGCTTCAGGTGAGCGAGCGGGAAGCTGGCAAACAAAGTCTTCGCAAACGTAAGCGGTAGTGATTCCTTCGATAGGCTTGGCGCTCTTGATGAAACTCAGCCTTTGCCCGAGATATTCCTGACTCGGACCTGAATCGGCATGGAGCAGGAGGCGATTAGGCAAGAGGAAAGAGCTCGCGGCTAATTCCATATCGCGGTTATCCCCTGCAGAAGCGATGACAATTTGTATGGGTTTCCGAAGAATGTAAAGGGATGCATCAAGAAGAGCGGGCATCGCGATAGGCGACTTTTTCATAGCCGGAACGAACGAGTCGGCGGTATTTCTAGCCATATCGCTATAGCTTTGATTGTCGAAAAATTGCCCGAGCCTGGCGAGATTCTTGGCGCTTACCGAGTTGGAGCTAGGCATGGCTCCGTCAAATCCGTTTTTTGGTCGGTCGAATACAATGTCTTCGCTTTCCCCGAACTCGAAAAAACCGCTGTTCTCATTGTCGTAAAACAGGCTGTTTTGCGTTTCCTGAAGCGTGTTCGCCCAGTCGAGCCAGTTTGGCTCTCCAGTCGTTTCGTACAGATCGATTAGACCTTGTATGAGAAAGGCATAATCCTCGGTGAATGCCTGTACGCTTGAAGGCGTGCCCCGATAGAGTCGCAATAGTTGTCTGCTCTCGCTTTGGTAGAGATTGGTCTTAACGAATTCGGCTGCCCGTCTCGCTGCGGCTACGTAGGAATCCTTTTCGAGGATTTGACCCGCCCTAGCCAATGCTGAAATGGCCAATCCATTCCAGGCGGTGATGATCTTGTCATCTAGATGAGGCCTAACGCGCTTCGAGCGGATTTCGAAGAGTATACGATCAATCTCGTTCATCCGATCTTGGGCCGTCGATTCATCGATCTGAAATTCTCTCGCGATTTCTGCAATTGATTTTTCGATACGAAGAACATTGTAGCCGTCGAGTTCGTTTGAACTAGACCCAACGCGAGGGGCGTTGCCATTCTCCCGTATTCCGTAGTAGGCAGACGCTAGAGCCAAAAGCCCGGTTTCTTCCAGCGCTTTTTCGGCTTGGCTTAAACTCCAGACGTAGAAAGCTCCTTCCCGCTTTTGGCTAGAGTCTTCCGGCTCGTAGCTCTCTGCATCCTCGGCGCTATAAAATCCGCCGGATGGGGCTTGCATGTCTCGAATAAGATAAGAACAAGTGTCGATGATCGCTTTTCTGTAGCGACTCTCTTGCGTGGCCTTCCAGGCCTCCAGAAATGCGTCGACCATAGTAGCCTGATCGTGAAGCATTTTTTCGAAATGCGGCAGTCTCCAATCGCCGTCTACTGTGTAGCGATGGAATCCTCCTCCAACATGGTCATTAATGCCTCCATCCGCTATGGCATCTAGGGAAGCTAGGGCCATCTTTCTTGCGGCCGCTGACTGCTTCGAGTCCAACGACTTGAGAACGCTCGATCTAAGCAGAAAAGCCAAGTTCGCCCCATTCGGAAAGTTTGGGCCAGATCCAAATGCCCCAGTACTCTCATTCAATGCTGAATCGAAGCTCTCGATCGCGGAAACTATAAGAGACTCGTCCAATCTGGAGCCAGGATTGTCGTCGCCATTTGGGCCTGCCATTTGGTTGAGGATCGCTACGATTTCGCTTCCTCTTTTAAGAATGCCTTCTCGATCCTCGGTCCACATAGTTTGAATACGATTCAGAGCTTCAGGGAATGTGGCGCGAACGTTTCCACGATTCCGGTTTGGTGGAAAATAAGTTCCTCCAAAAAATGGTTCGCGATTAGGGGTGAGCCAAACATTCAGCGGCCAACCTCCAGTCCCGGTTAGCTGTTGGACGAACGTCATGTAGACTTGGTCGATATCAGGCCGTTCCTCCCGATCCACTTTTATGCAAACGAAGTGCTCGTTCAGGTATGCTGCGATATCGGGATCCGAAAACGATTCCCGATTCATAACATGGCACCAATGGCAGGTTGAATAGCCTATCGATAGCAGAACCACCTTGTTTTCGCGATTAGCCTTTTCAAAAGCCTCATTCCCCCAAGGGTACCAATCTACAGGATTATCGGCATGCTGTTGCAAGTAGGGTGACTGAGCGTCGGCCAGCCTGTTTGCGGAAGTTTTTTCGGCACCAGAGACGGAAGTCGCTAGAATAGCTGCTAGAACAAGGGTTGCCGGACGGCTTAAAAAATCAGGCATAGGACTAATGACAGATTCAAAGTGAATTCGTTCAAGGATAATCCTGTCTGGGATTGCGGTTGGGTTTCGGCGATTCATCGGATTTGTCGAGGGAGGGGCAAAATCCCCAAAAATCTGCCATTCAATCGATTGTTGCTTGATTGAATTGCGGAAATCGCATGACTTTTAGTTATAAGCCAATGATGGCCCAAGCGAGTCCTAAGCTAGAAGAATTGCCCCAAGCAACTCCCCACGCAAGCCCTCCTACTCTCCGTTCTAGGAACTGGTGGGTAGCCTGTATTTGCCAACCGATTGCTAGGGTATGGAGTAGGATATGAGAAGTTCTTTGTCCTACATCGAGAACTCCTCCGGTTCGGTTTTTTACAGGGCGAGTAAGTGGGAAGCGGCCCTGTTCGGGTTTTCCGCCCTCCTCTTTTTATGGGGCTGCTTTCGAATGACTCAAGCGGGTCTGCCCGGCGAAAGCGGAGACGCGAGCGCTTTCTTAACAGGCGTTTTGTTGGCTTCCTGCGGCTTCTTTCTAAGCTGGTATGTAGGTAACCGGTGGATGTGGTTGATGATCGCCGTGGCGATTGTCGGAAGGATGCTCTTGCTGCCGATGCCCGCGTCAGAGGACCTTTCCCGCAGACTCTGGGAAGGGGATGTTCTGGATACGAATATGAACCCCTACGAATTGTCTCCTAGCAGCGAGGAATTGAGACTTCTGCGGGACCGGAGATGGGAGCGCATTGAAAAGAAGGATCAGGTATCCAGACAGGCGCCATTGGTGATGGCCGTTTTCCGGATTTTCAATTCTATCGGATTCAATGAATTGTCGATTAAGGCGTTGTTTGTTGTCATTGATATATGGATATGTATAATTCTAGCGTTTAGATACGGGTCGAAGAAAGCGATCCTATACGGATGGAATCCAATGGCAGCGTATTTTATCGCCGGAGAGGGCAGAGTGGAGTGCCTATTTCTGCTGCCTGCGCTTGGCGGATTCCTGATTTGGGAAGCTTGGGTGGATAAGAAAGGAGGCGCAGTTGTTATCGCCAATAATGGCGGTCTTGGAGGCGGTCCTGGTCAGATGGTAAGTTTTGCGGCATTACTGATAGGGCTCTCGTTAGCCATGAATATCATATTTCTTCCGATACTGGTGTGGATGTTCTGGCATGTCCTGAGCAAGTCCGGGTTAAGGACTGGTTTGGCAATTTTGGTGATCGGCTTGGTGCCCGTATTTTGCTTCAGTGGTTGGGGAGCGTATTCGCTGGGGGCAGACATGCGCAGCCTATTGCCATTTTCCCTTCCGATCGACGAAAGCGCCCTTTCCCTTTTGCCGAACGTTTTCGAGTTTTTGGGCCTTCAAGCGAAACCCGAGCTATTCTTTTTCGCGATAGTGGTCATCGCTTTCGCTTTGATGATACGCAATGAACCTTTAGGGCGCTTTAGTAATCTATATCTGGGTGTATATTTTGTATTCGCGGCGGTAGTAGAGCCATGGCAATTCCTTTGGCTGGCTCCTTTTGCTGTGGGAATCGGGCAGTTAGGGTTCCGATTGGTATCCATTTCTGTATTCGTCTACTATTTCGCCTTTGTAGGATCGGACGTTTCGGCAGCCTTGACGATTTTGCAGTCTTGGGCTTTGTGGATGCCTCTGCTTTTAGGATTGGCTTGGTATGCGGTGAAAGGGCGATCGAAAACCGATGGCCTCTATGTCCGTTCCTATTAAAGCGATTCTCATGTTTCGGTCCCCGGTTGAGGGGCAAGTAAAAAGAAGATTGGCCAAATCCATCGGGGATGAGGCAGCTTTGATGCTATATCGTTGGATGGGACAGAGGCAGCTAGAGGCAATTCCATCTAGCTGGTCAGTCGAAGTTCGATTCACTCCCGATTGCGCTGGCGATCGGATGGAAGCATGGCTGGGAAAGGGACCTCGATTTGCGGCTCAGGGAGCGGGTGATCTTGGGGAACGAATGCGGCGGGCGGCTGAATTCTCCTTCGATAAGGAAGGCTTCCAAAAGCTAATATTTCTGGGATCGGACTGCCTCGCTTTGGATGAGGAGATTTTGGCGAAGGCAGCCCATGGCCTCAAGGATAAGGATTTCGTCCTAGGCCCTGCTCTGGATGGCGGGTACTATTTGTTGGGGATGCGACGCTATGAATCGATTGTGTTCGAAAACGTCAATTGGGGGTCCTCTTCTGTATTCGCTGAAACGGTTGACCGAATTCGAAAATCAGGAGCCAGTTTAGAGCTTCTCGAGACCTTGACGGACATAGACGATTGGGAATCGCTTGAACATGAGAAGAATCGAATCGATCGAGATATTAGAGAAACTTTGGGTTTCGAATGATTCTGGCTCCAGACCAGACAAGCGGCTGCTGCTAATCTTCGTCTACCGTTCTCAGCTGCACGCTGTCGATTACTCGGTCGCTGGCGAGAATATCGGAAACGAGAACGATCTTGTCGCCAGGAAATAGGTACCGACGCGTAACGAGCTCCTTCATAGCTCGGGCCACGGTCGCTTCTGGCTCTGTGCAGAAGATCATCTGGAAGGGAACGACTCCGTGGTGGAGCCTCAATTGCCTGACAGTCTCCTCAGAGTTCGTGAATGCGAAGATAGTTGAGGTTCGTGGTCGCTGAGCGGATACACCTCTGGCCATCGATCCACTCCTCGTAAAGCAGAGAATGGCGACGGCGTCTGATGTGTTAGCCATTATGACCGCGGAATGCTGAATACGGGCCTTGTCGGTAGTTAGCTCCAGGTTGTCCGCGAATCCGAATTTCTTACCGTAGCGGTCGATCGCCTTGGAGATTTTCGTGAGGGCGCTAACGCATTCGAGCGGGTATTTTCCGATGGTTGTCTCGCCCGAGAGCATAACGCAATCCGCCTCTTCCTCTATGGCAATGGCGACGTCGGAAACTTCGGCCCTGGTGGGCATTGGATTAGAAATCATGGATTCCAGCATATGGGTTGCTATGATGACCGGTTTGCCGAGAGCCAGGCAGCTTCTTACAGCATTGTGTTGGATAATCGGCAAGGTCTCGAATGGGCATTCGATACCGAGGTCGCCGCGGGCAACCATCAAGCCATCGGTCTCTTTTATAATGGCATCGAGATTGGAGATGGCGGACTGGTCTTCGATTTTGGCGACGATCCTGGCATTATGTTCCCCGTTTTCGTCTAGGAAATCGCGGAGGAGCTTGATGTCGTTTTCTTCTCTAGCGAAGGAAAGGGCGAATAGATCGACGCCTTCCTCGATTCCGACCAGAGCGTCCCGTTTGTCCTTCTCGGTGAGAGCGGGCAAATTGACTTTTATACCGGGCAGGTTGATGTGCCGTCTGCTGGTGAGTTCGCCTGGTATAATTACCTTGCAGCGAATGCGGGCAGCGTCCTTTTGCAGGACTTCGAGTCGGATCAAGCCATTGTCGACGAGAACAACGCTGCCGACTTCGATATCGTCAACCAGGTTCGAGTAGTTGACATCGACGGAGCGAATCTCCTCTGAATTCTCGGCTCCGGGCTTGATGGTGAAATCGAATACTTCGCCTTCTTTTAGTTCGATCGGATGCTCTACGTCGCCCGTTCGGATTTCAGGGCCTTTAACATCCATCATGACCGAGATTGGACGACTTTGTTTTTGCTCGATTGCTCGGATCCTTCGACAAATCGTCCGCACGTAATCGTGATTAGCGTGGGCCATGTTGATCCGGCAAATGTCGACGAAGTGTTCGCCCATTAGCTTTTCAAGCATTTCTTCGCTGTCCGTCGATGGGCCGATGGTGAAAACGATTTTAGTTCTTCGTGGCGAGATTCGGGATTCCTGGTTCATTTTGGAGGGAGGAGGGGATGGGCGGTTTTGTGGCGTATTGTTGTCGTCCTGTCTTGGGAGCCTACACTTGCTTTAGGTCGGTGCCTTCACCTGCCGCGATTGTGTCGATGCGATAGTGGGCCCGCGCTCTAAGGGCGGAGAATTCGTTTTGGATCGCTTCGGGGCTGTTGCAATCCCGACTGAGGTGGGCGAGGAAAACCTGGCTCCAAGACGGCTCGCCAATCGACTCTAGCAAGTTACGAGCCGCCCCATTGGAAAGATGCCCGTGGCGCCCGCTTATCCGCTGTTTCAGAGACCAAGGCCGCTGTTCGTCTTGTTCTAGCAGTTGCGGGCAGTAATTCGACTCGACTACCAGCGTATCGACATCTCGGATGCGCTCTTCTATATGCGGTGGGGCGAATCCCAAATCTATAAGCCAAGCCAAGCGTCGGATGGGGGAAAACAGATCGTCGCCGCGACCGTTAGTGAATTTAAAGCCGACGGGATCGTGGGCATCGTGGGGCAAAGAAAAGCTTTCAATGGTCAAGTCGCTGAACTGGAAGGTAGACCCGGTATTGAAAATCCGCCATTCGGGGTTGTGTTTCAACTTCGGTTGAATGGCTCGAGCGGTCATCAAGTTGGCATAGACCACGGGATTGAATTTCTTGGCGAAGGTTGAAATCCCTGCTGTGTGATCGCTGTGCTCGTGAGTAACGAAGATGGCGTCGATCTCTTCTGGGCGAACGCC
Source organism: uncultured Opitutaceae bacterium (assembly GCA_964521705.1). Lineage (GTDB taxonomy): Bacteria > Verrucomicrobiota > Verrucomicrobiia > Opitutales > Opitutaceae > Pelagisphaera. The sequence goes on from CAZFUD010000013.1 coordinate 31,859, forward strand.
GCGCTCGTCCATCATGGCGCAAAGTCGTTTGCAACTGAAGCCGGCGTCTACCAGAACCCGGCAATTCTCGGTGACGAGCAGGCCGCTGTTGCCAGAGCTGCTGCTACCAAGGATCGAGAATTGCATGGACATCGAGATAGACTGTCTACCTCGCTAATCTCCTTTTCAAATACGAAATCGCAAGAATTGGCGGAGCAAGAGTGTAAATGCAGCCATTCCCGTATTGCTTGCGTTTTTCGCTAGGCACTATCTAGTGGCGGTTTGCGTTTTGCTTTTTGGTGAACGCAACGAATTGTTGAGGCGAGCCAGGTTTTAAATGGAATCCGAGGCGATGCCTTCTACGGAGCTTTTAGAAATCCATGTCGACGAAAGATAAAACCAAAATGTATCTCCACAAGACCGATCCGGATGAGGATGCGGCGATTCAGCGGTCGTACGACGATGCATTTCGTCCGAGTGAAGGTTACCGTGAATCGATGCCGGATATCATGGATTCGGTGGAGTCATCGCAGGATGACTGGGCGCCAATTCAGCAGGTTGGCGTATCGAACTTCCGTCTTCCCCTGAAGCACCGTCGCCGGGATGGCTCGATCCTGGAGCTCGAGACTAGTGTCGTGGGTACCGTATCTTTGGAAGCGAGCCTTAAGGGAATCAACATGTCTCGGATCATGCGTTCCTTCTACGAACGAAAGGACGAGGTATTCACGCACGAGACAATTCAGGCGGTCCTTGAGGGATTTCGCGATCAGGTGGAAAGTCTCGATGCCCGCGTTTTGTTCAATTTCAATTATCCAATTGTCCAAGAGAGCCTCCGTAGCGGACTGAGCGGATACCAATACTATAAAGCTGGAATGGAAGGCCACTTGACCCGGGATGGCGTCTATCGGAAAAGTATGGTTTTCGATTTTGTCTACTCTTCAGCCTGTCCTTGTTCGGCGGAATTGGCTGAGCATGCTAGAGATATCAGGGACGCCTATTCGATCCCGCACTCGCAACGAAGCAAGGCTCGGATCTGGGTGACGTTGGCCGATAACGCCGGCGGTCTGTCTTTTGAGGAAATCCAGGAGCATTGCCAAGAAGCCTTGAAAACGGAGACGCAGGTGATGGTCAAGCGAGAGGATGAGCAAGCCTTTGCCGAACTCAATGGCGTCTATATCAAATTCGTCGAGGATGCGGTTCGCGCTGTTTACAAGCGTCTCAATGCGGAACCTCTGATCGCGGATTTTCAGATCGCTTGTTCCCATCTGGAATCCTTGCACTCGCACGATGCGGTGTCGGTGATTTGCAAGGGAGTAGATGGCGGGTATCGGGGAGACTTCACCGATTTCAACGATCTGGTTTGTTAGCATTCACCAGCTATCTCGCCTACTGCATTAGCCAAATGCGATGGTGAACTAGGGGTTGCTGAATCGGCTCCGATCCTCCACACTAATTCAAGATTTAGTTTGCAGAAATGTCACTGACAACGACTGAGACGCCTTTCACGGAAGCGGAAATTGAAAAGGAAGCAGAACGGCTCCTGGTAAAGCTGATGCATGTCGAGTGCGATTCGCGCCACTCCTGGAACATCGAGACCTGCCGATCGATTGCCCCGCTGACCATGGAAATCAACGCCCTTAAGGAGGAAAAGGAAGCTGTTATCCTGGCCCATTCTTATGTGGAGCCGGAAATCATTTACGGTGTAGCCGACTTTTCCGGCGATTCCTACATGCTTTCAATGAGGGCCAAGGAGGCCCAGACCAAAAAAATCGTATTCTCGGGCGTGGTTTTCATGGCGGAAACAGCGAAGATACTTTCACCGGAAGCGGAAGTCGTCGTTCCCGATCGAAATTCGGGATGCTCGTTGGCCGACTCTCTGACTGGGGAGCAGTTACGAGAGTTGAAAACCGCGTACCCCAATGCGGGTGTTGTGTGCTACATTAACAGCACAGCTGAAGTGAAGGCAGAATGCGACGTCTGCGTGACTTCTAGCAATGTCTATAAGATTGTGGCTGCTATGCCGCAAAAGCAGATTCTCTTCGTTCCGGATCGCTTGATGGCGGACAATATCCGGGTGGAGATGGCAAAGATGGGCATCGAAAAGGAAATCATCTCATCGGACGGCACTTGTATCGTGCACGACCAATTCGACCCTGACCTCATCACTGAATCTCGAGAGAAGTTTCCTGGCCTAAAGGTTGTTTCCCATCCGGAGTGCACGCTCGATATTACCAGCGAAAGCGATTTTGTGGGGAGTACCGGCCACATGATGAAGTACGTTAAGGAAACGGAGGCTCCCTATTTCATGATGCTCACGGAGTGCGGTCTCGTAGAACGAATCGAAGTGGAAAGTCCGGAAAAGCGGTTCATCTCGGGGTGTAAGCTATGTCCTTATATGAAGATGAATTCATTGGAGAAGATTCGAGACGTTCTCGTCGCTCCCGAGCCTCGTCAGATTATCGAACTCGATGAAATGCTTCGATTGAATGCTCTCAAGGCGATTGATCGGATGTTCGAAATGAGTTAGTGGATACCATCAGAACAGATTGTCTCGTCATCGGCGCAGGGCTAGCCGGATGCGCTTACGCCCACTATGCATCTCGTTTGGGTTTGTCGGTGACTTTGGTCTGTTCGGACGAGTTGTCGAAAGGTGCTAATAGTCAATGGGCTCAAGGCGGAATTATTTACGATACCTCAGTCAATGCGGAGCAGCTAAAAAGCGATATTCTGAAAGCTTCTGATGGAACTTCCAATGCCGCGGCGGTAGAATCCCTGGTCGAGCATGGGCAGGAAGCGGTGCAGTCACTTCTTCTCGACGAGCTAGACGTTCCATTCGACAGAGAGGAAGGTGGAGAACTCAAATACACTCGGGAAGGCGGTCATTCGGCTCGGCGGATCATTTTTTCCAAGGATCTGACGGGCATGGCGATTCTATCGAATATGCACGACCACGTCATCGGTTTGGATCGAGTGTCCGTTTTGACCAATACGGTTGCTGTCGATCTGTTGACGCTCTCGCACAATTCGGTGGATCCACAAGATAAATACAAGCCGCTTACCTGTATAGGGGTTTACGCGCTAGATACGCTCACCGGGGAAATAAAGGCGATCATCGCCAAAAAGACGATCCTGGCTACGGGGGGACTCGGCCAAATTTTTCAAAATACGACGAATCAGAAGGGCGTGGTGGGACACGGGATATCGATGGCCCACAGAGTTGGGGCCAGAGTTATCGATCTCGAATATATCCAATTTCACCCGACGGTATTTCTAAAGAAGAATTGCCCGTTGTTTCTCGTTTCTGAAGCGGTTCGAGGCGAGGGGGGCGTTTTGGTAAACGCAAGAGGGAAGCCTTTCATGGATACAGTGCATCCCATGAAATCCCTAGCTCCCAGGGACATTGTAGCTAGAGCCATTCATCAAGAATTGATTTCCTCTGGAGAGAATTGCGTTTATATAGATCTATCTACGCTTTCAGAGGAATTCATCCGGGATCGTTTCCCTTCCATCTATCGGCGTTGCTTGGAATGCGGCGTGGACATTACTGAACAGCCTATACCCGTGGCTCCGGCGTCTCACTATTCCTGCGGAGGCGTATACACGAATCTTTCCGGCCGTTCGTCCGTCAAGAATCTTAATGCGATCGGTGAAACGGCCTGTACGGGATTGCATGGGGCTAACCGTCTCGCCAGCACCTCATTATTGGAGTGTCTGGTATCGGCTAAGCTTTCAGCGGAATCCGATTGTCAAGATGTTGGGGCCGAGAAGTTCCATTTGCCTGATGTTAGGGAGTGGGAGAGTCCAAGCGAGAGTGCCGACGAAGTGCTTATTCAGCAAGATATGCGGCTGATAAAAAATACCATGTGGAACTATGTGGGCCTCATCCGATCGTCCCGGCGTCTGCAGCGGGCACGGCGCATTCTTATCGAGCTTGATCAGGAGATCAGCGAATTCTATTCAGGAAACCGATTGACGCAGTCGCTCATCGATCTGCGGAACGCGGTTAAAACCGCCTTGTTGGTAGTCCATGCGGCGAGCCTGAATACGGAAAGCAAAGGAAGCCACTACATCGCCACTGAATCGGAAGATATCGACGTTCCGTTGGCTCAGGTCGAGGATATCAAGTAACACCGACTTGATAGGGTCGCAAGTTGGCTGTAGAATCTCATTTGGCATTGCCAAAAAACGGTTAGGTCGAGATTAACCTGGGTATGGCGACAATATCGACAGGCGATCTTCTACAGCAATTGAAATGGCGCTACGCCGTTAAGGAATTCGACCCGACCGAGAGAATTTCAGACGAAGTGATTGAGGCGCTAGAAGAGTCCTTGGTTTTGACGCCCTCGTCCTTTGGTTTGCAACCTTGGAAGTTTATCATCGTGGGGAGCCAGTCGCTCAAGGATCAGATGCCTGGGATTTCCTGGAACCAGCCTCAGCCAAAAGATTGTTCGCATATGGTTTTGCTAGCAACAAAGCGGGATTTCTCCGAGTCGGACGTTAATCGATTCATCGACTGCTTGGCCGAGGCCCGCCAAGTAAGCGTTGAAAGCTTGGAGGGTTATCGTAAATTCGCAGGCGGATTCGTCGCTCAGGGCGTAAGTGAAGGTTGGATCGAGCATTGGTCAACGCACCAGGTTTACATAGCGATTGGGCAATTGATGGCTTCGGCGGCTCTCTTGGGAGTGGATGCTTGCCCGATGGAGGGAATTCAAGCAGATGCCTACGATGAGCTGCTAGGCTTAGATTCAAACGAGTATCATGTCGTGCTCGGCTGCGCCCTCGGCTATCGCTCGGAAGGCGATAAATACGCTTCGATGCCAAAAGCTAGGTACACAAAGGCAAGCGTTGTAGAGCGGCTTTAAAGTCAAGGGACCCGCGAACCTAGCCTAAGCGGGATTGACAGGAGGGGCGCTCTTTTCCATGGGTCCTACTCGAAATTGATAAAATTGATCACGCAATGATCCGCATTAACGAAAATTTCCTTAAGCTCCAAGCCTCTTATCTGTTTTCGGATATCGCCAAACGGATATCCGCCTATCAAAAGGCGAATCCCGACAAATCGATTATCAAACTGGGAATCGGCGATGTGACGGAACCGTTGCCACAAGCCTGTCTAGATGCCTTTCACTCGGCGATCGATGAAATGGGTACGCGCGAAGGGTTTCATGGCTATGGACCAGAGCAGGGTTATTCCTTTTTGCGGGAAGCCATCGCGGAAAACGATTTTCAGGCACGGGGAGCGGACATTTCTGCGGATGAGATATTCGTTAGCGATGGAGCCAAATGCGATAGCGGGAACTTCCAAGAGATTTTCGCTGAAGGGATCAAGATCGCCGTAGCCGATCCGGTGTATCCGGTCTATGTAGACACGAATGTAATGGCTGGGCGTTCTGGTGGCAGCGTGGATGGACGTTACCAGGGCTTTGTCTATCTTGAATCTAATCCCGAAAACGGTTATGTTCCAGCCATTCCAAGCGAGTCGGTTGACCTTATATATCTTTGCTTTCCCAATAACCCTACCGGGGCTACAGCTACCAAAGAGCAGTTAAGCTCTTGGGTTGAGTATGCCAAAGAATGCGGGGCTTTGATTTTGTATGACGCGGCTTATGTTGCATTTATCCGCGATAGTTCGCTGCCTCAGAGCATTTATGAGGTGCCGGGAGCGAAAGACGTAGCGATCGAGTTCAGAAGCTTTTCCAAGAATGCCGGGTTCACAGGTACGCGTTGCGCCTGCACGGTGGTGCCTAAGGAAATGACTGCGGCGGACTCGAATGGAGAGCAGCATTCTATCCACGCCTTGTGGAACCGCAGGCATTGTACCAAGTTCAATGGAGTTTCCTATCCCGTGCAAAAAGCGGCGGAAGCTGTTTACAGCGAGGCAGGCAAGGCTCAGGTTAAAGCATTGACGGATTTCTATCTGGAAAACGCCAAGATTGTTAAGGCGGCGATCGAGGAACTTGGCTATTCCTGCGTAGGTGGCGACAATTCTCCCTACATTTGGATCAATGCCCGTAGACCCTCCTGGGAATTCTTCGACCACCTCCTCAATGAGGCCGGGGTTGTATGTACTCCAGGGGCGGGGTTCGGCCTCTGCGGGGAGGGGCACATCCGCATCAGCGCCTTCAACAGCCGTGAGAACGTGGAAAACGCTATGGAGCGAATTCGCTCGGCCTTAGCTAAATAGCGATTCGGCTGGAAATCGGTCGTTGTAGGGGATTCTTGTATTGGAATTGGGGCTTTGATCGGCGCTTGACAAGATAGAGACGATTTTCGACTGTCTGCGGTTCTTATGAGCATTATTGCCGACATATTGACGATCATCCTCGTTCTCATCTCCGTGTTTCTTATCCTCGTAGTGCTTATGCAGAAGGGTAGCGCGAATAGCGGAATGGGAGCTGCAATGGGCGGTGGCATGGCGGAAGCGGCCTTGGGCGCGGAAACGACAACCGTGCTCACTAAAGTAACGCGTAATACGGCGATCGTTTTTTTCGTAATGGTTTTTGGCTTGGGACTCGCGTACATTTACATTTACAGCGCTGCCCAAAAAGCTGAGGACGATGCCCTGCCTGAATTCGCGGCTTTAGAAGAAGCGGGTCCGGGTCTGCTGGAAACGATTTCCGGCGCGGAGACCACTGCGGAGGCGGCGGCGGAAACCTTGGGTGAGCAAGTCGAGGCTGTCACTCAGGAAGCTGAAAACGCGACCAGCGCCGCCACGGAACAACCGGAAAACTAGTCGCTGGGAAAACAAAATTCTAATGGCCGGGTCTAATCGCGCAATGCGTCAGATCTCGACCTTTCTTGCTTTTGCCTGCTTTCTTCACCTCGGGCCACCCTCTCTCGATGCACAACGGAGGGTGACGCGGAACAGTCCTCTTGATACGGTTGGGGAAGCCCCGAGCCAAAAGCTCGGATGGGAGATCCTGCAACAATTCAGATCCATGGGATGGGACGGTGGCTACCAATGGCGTATCCAGCTCAAGATCATGCCCCGCAGGGAAAAGAGCCGCTACATCAATGGAATCATGTACGGCGATAGAAACGCGGAAGGCCCAATCAGCCGTATCGACATCGTCGAGAAGCCTGTGGATGTCGATGCGAGTGGAAACCAAATTGAGGGCTCTGTATTGAGATTGCTGCTGCAGAGCGGGGCGAATGCCTATGCCCTCCAGATGCGTTCGAGTGAGAATGGCCCTCCGATAGTAGTTGAATCCGATGATATCATGGAGGGTATCACCGATTCCGAGGTTAGCCTTTTCGATTTGATGGCCCCTTACGTGTATTGGCCGCGATTTGAATACGAAGGCAGGAAGACATTCAGAGGTGGGCCCACTCACCTTTTTTGGATGTATCCACCTGAGGAGGATGCTTTTTTGAAAAGCCGAATCAGTGGAGTTCGACTCTACATCAGCGACCAGTTCAACGTTCTCACTCAAACGGAAATATTCGACAGTCAAAGCGAAAAGCTGAAAACGATCTACATTAGTGGCGTGAAGAAAGTAGATGGCCAGGCTATCTTCAGCGGCATGGATGTTCGCAACGAATTGACTAGAGACAAGACCCGTTTGAGGATCATCGATGCGTCTATGGGATTGGAACTGCCTGGATCGCTGTTCAAGGCTCAATCTCTGATGGATGATTTGCAGAATCAGCAAATTCCATCTGTCCAACTGGAAGATTTCCAAAGCGTCGAATAGTTTCGCGCCGATTGGATTTGGGCCTGTATCATAGGCTCATATCTTTTCGTAGTCGTTACAAATTGGTTAGGGATTGGATGGCTAAAATCGGATACATCTTCTACATGCTCTATCCATCGATTCGTTTAGTGGCGGAATTTCTGATACTTCAAGGGAATGTAATAGCAGTCGACGGTTTTGATTTCACGGCGCCACTGGGTAGACCTCAGATCCAGAATGAGATGATTGGATACGAATTGAGGCTATTTAGGTAAGGGACCATCGGGCACAGAGATTAGCAAGGGCTCGAGAGTCCTGTATTCAGCAGTATTAGTACGAATAATGGGCGAGTTCACGCGTAATTTTGAATTGGGTACCGAGATTTTTGGTCGTTTTTGACTGTAGTTGAATACTCAAAACCATGATTTAGACCCGGTTTTGACATTTATTTTGAATACGTCCTGTTTTTGCGGGACAAATCGAGGTTTTTGTATGTAACCAAAATACAATAACACGAATTTTATTGAAAAAATGCGAATCAGCGCTACAGGGTATAAAGCAGGGCGTGAATATTCTCCCGTTTAACAATACTCACATAACCATATAACCACATTATAATAATGGCCGTAAAGAAAAGCGCCGAGAGTTCACCTCTCACATTCGATCTGAAAGCAGATCTCATCGCAGTTCTGGACAAGTATCAATCCAGACTAGGTGGTGTATCGAAGAGCGAAATCATTCGTCACGCGATCTCAGGATTTGATTACAAAACCTTTCAACCAGTGGTCGAATCGCATCGCCAAATTTCGGTGCGATTGCCGCTCAAGCAAAAGAACGCGCTCGTAAGGTTAGCTAAGAGCAAGAAAGTCAGCATCGGCGAATTGCTTCGTGCGGCTCTCGAATCGCTTCCTGCAAATCCGGCGAGATCTGGAATAGAAAAAGCCGCCCCCAAGAAAAAGGCAGCTCCGAAGAAGAAGGCAGCTCCAAAGAAGAAGGCAGCTCCAAAGAAGAAGGCAGCTAAGAAAGTAGCTAAGAA
>CAZFUD010000014.1:0-38438 GCA_964521705.1 uncultured Opitutaceae bacterium
AGAGCTAAACATAAGAATGATAAAATTAAGTTGAATGATTTGAAAAATTTCATAATCACTGAAAAATTTATAAATCTCGACGAGGAACCGTTGGACGAGGAGAGCAATTCGAGAATTTTGCGAAAATCTGAAGAACGAAGGCAAAGAGGAGTGGATACAGGCAAAAACCGGTCTTCTGCTCGACCCGTACTTTTCCGCGACGAAAATAAAGTGGATTCTAGACGAGACTCTTGGGGCGAGAGAGCTAGCGGAGTCGGGGAGTTTGGCTGTTGGAACAATGGACTCTTGGTTGATCTGGAATCTGACGGAGGGGAAATCGCACATCACCGATGTCTCGAATGCCAGCAGAACGCTACTCATGGGGTTGAAATCGCTCGAGTGGGATGCAGAGTTGCTGGAGCTATTCGAAATCCCCGCCTCCTTGCTTCCCAAAATTGTCGACTCGAGTGGTTCTCTAGCTATGTCGTCGGGACGCGTAACGAAAAGACCGATACCGATATCGGGTATTGCGGGTGATCAGCAGGCAGCGCTTTTTGGACAAGTTTGCTTTGAGCCGGGAATGGCGAAAAACACTTACGGAACGGGCTGTTTCCTTCTCATGAATGTCGGGGAGGAGCCCCAAAGCTCCCGTAATCGATTGCTTTCCACAGTTGCTTGGCGAATCGGAGGAAAGACGGAATACGCTTTAGAAGGGAGTGTATTCATTGGGGGAGCGCTTGTGCAATGGCTCCGAGATGAATTGAAGATAATCGATTCCGCAGCGGAAGTGGAGGAGTTGGCTAATCAGGTCGAGGATTCTGGAGGCGTTACGATTGTACCCGCTTTTTCAGGGCTGGGAGCTCCCTACTGGGATCCCTACGCCAGGGGAGCGATATTTGGACTGACTCGCGGTAGCTCCCGGTCCCATATTGCTCGAGCGGCTCTGGAGGGGATCGCATTCCAGGTCTCCGATGTGGCTGAAGCAATGCAAGACGACTCGGGTCGTGACTTGGAGTCGCTTCAGGCCGACGGTGGAGCTTCTGCCAACGGCTTGCTAATGCAGTTGCAGTCGGATTTTCTGGGATCGCCGGTTCGTTGTTCAGCAATCGAGGAAACTACCGGCTTAGGGGCTGCATTCCTGGCAGGCTTGGCTACGGGGTTTTGGAAAACGCGGTCTGAACTATCATCACTTTGGGGCGAGCGTTGCCGATACGAGCCGCAAATCGATGGGTCGCTTAGAGAGAAGAAACGGCGGGTCTGGAAAGACAGTGTCGAGCGTTCGATGGGTTACTCTCGAGACTAGCGGAGTCGATCAGGATTGCTTTTAGCTAAAGTCGATTCGATAAACCTGACCATGGCTCAACAAGTGATAGGATTTCATTTCACTCTAAAGAACAAAGCGGGTGACGTGCTAGATAGAACGTCGCCGGAGTCTCCATTGAGTTTTTTGGAGGGTTCCGGGGCGATCATAGAAGGATTAGAGGAAGAGCTTTCCAAGATGTCTGAAGGGGAAACAGCGGAAGTGATCGTACGTCCAGAGAAAGGGTATGGGTTTAGGGATGAATCCCAAGTCGATATTGTGAGCAGGTCTCGGCTTCCGGCGGAAGAGATTAACGTTGGCGACTTTTTTCAAGCTGGATCAGACCAGCACGCTCCAGTTGTTCAGGTTGTTCAAGTGGACGGGGATGACGTTACCTTAGATGCCAATCATCCGCTGGCTGGGATAGACTTGTTTTTCGACGTTGAGGTCGTTGAAAAGCGTCCCGCCACGCCGGAAGAAATCTCTCACGGGCACGTCCACAATCAAGGTGGCTGCTGCGGGGGAGGCGGCAACAGCGGTTGCGGTTGCCACTAGGAGAAGGTTAAAGGCGTGAGGCTGAAAACGCTTTTAGCTCGATAGCCCGGAAATTGGGCGATTTGACTCACTAAAAGTCGATTAGCTCGACTTCGAAAACGAGTGTCGCGTTGGGTGGAATTGATCCACCCGCTCCGCGAGAGCCATATCCAAGTTTCGATGGAATGATGAGCGTTCGCTTTTCGCCCTTCTTCATCGCCTGAAATGCCTCGTCCCAGCCTTTGATCACTCTACCGAGTCCGACTTGGAAAGAGAAGGGCTCCCCGCGATCGTAGGAGCTGTCGAACTTGGTTCCATTGAGCAAGGTTCCTTTATAGTGAGCCGTTACAGAGTCGCCCGTTTTTGGGGTGATGCTTCCTGACCCTTCGCTGGTTACGATGTAGTGAAGTCCGGAAGTTGTGCTTTGGGCCTCGGGGTAAGCTTGGCGAATGCGGGCGATCTCGGGGTCTTTGATCAGAAGATCGACAGCGGTTTCCAGGTTTTCTACACGCGATTCCAAATCTGAATCCGACTGACTGGAACTGGCAGTCTCGGATGGCTGTTGAGAGCAGCCTGCCAGGAAAAGGATGGAAATCACTAGGAAGGAGATAAGTCTTTGGGTAGCCATTTGATCTAAAAATTTCAGAATGGAAAACGTAGATCTTGCTTCAAGTGTGTCCAGCCTAGATCGTAGGGAAGCCAATGGAATCGGCGAGATTGAGTTTTATCGAAAAGGGGATCGAAGAGGACGAGGTTAAATTTTGCCGTAGGCGGAATGCCAGACGCTACATAGCTAGTATTGATCGTCACGGCCAGATACGTGTGACGATTCCCGGGGGAGGCTCTCGTCGCGAAGCGTTGGAGTTTGTTCGCGAGAATAGCAGTTGGCTCAGAGATCAGCAAAAAAAGCGTGAAGAGCAGGTCGAGAAAGCTAAACTGAAGCCCGGAGACACAATATGGTATCGAGGCGATAGGCATAACCTAAAAGTATCGAAGGATTGGGGACGCCCAGTTCTTTATTTTGCGGACCAGAAGATATTTCTCGCCGATGAAAATATCGATTTGTCGCGACCCTTGGGACAGCTATTTCGTTTGCTCGCCAAGCGAGAATTACCGAGCAGAACAAAGACGCTGGCAGATCGATTCGAGCTATCCTATTCGAAAGTGAGCATCCGTGACCAGCAAACACGTTGGGGCTCTTGCTCGTCGTCGGGAGTAATATCGTTGAATTGGCGATTGATCATGGTTCCCGGCAGCGTGGTTGACTACATCATCATCCATGAGTTGATGCATCTGCGAGAAATGAGCCATTCTCCGCGATTTTGGAAATTCGTGGATACGGCTTGTCCCCGATATCGTGAATCAGAGCATTGGCTCAAAATCCATCACAGCGAACTAGCCTGGGGGTAAGCGAGCGCCTTCCTTTTCCTGTAGACGCAGTATCTAACGCTCTGAAGTTTAGATCCGGTCCCCTAGTTCTCGGATCAGCCGCGACGCCTTGCCTTTTCGGCTGCTTGAGGATCCGACTCCGCAGCGCTACGCATAAGACATGCAAGCCGTACCATATGATAGAATCGCCTAGCTGATGGTAGGGCCGGTCATCCCTGACCAGCCGATATATCAAATCTCCCTAGGATACGCAGGTTTCCAGGCTGGCCCGATCAAGAAGGTACTCGTCGAGGCTTACCATGGCCTCAGATACGACCCGTGGCATATAATCGCCATTTTCCAGACGTTTCTGACAGTGTAGGATGATGTCGAGAATAGGGTCGAATTCGATTCCCGCGTGGCGAGGATCGTCCATCTGATCCTTGATGTAGGATTCTAGATCTTTGATGGTCAGTCGCGTGTCGATGCTTATTGGCATGGTTCCTCCTTCCTGTGGTAACTGAGCGAGAAGACTTATGGGTCTGCTCATTTATCGGCAATATCGCCGATCTCGTTAGCTCTTTGACAGTTAAAGAAAGGTGAAGTTCGATTTATCCCACATGTTGCGGCCCGAAATGCCTCATCGCTACGCTTCTTTTTTGTCGAAGCAAAGGGCCTTTAAGCGTATGGCGTCAATTGGCTCGAGCTCTTGCTCAACGGCGTTTCATCTCGGTATCAAATAAGGCTCGGACAGATTTGATTGCGTACTTGGTTACCCGGTTTCCGTTGGATCCGCGACCCTTGATCGCCAGCTCCCCGAAGTCGTATTCGAATTCCTTGTTTCGGGCTTTGGAAGAACTCGTTAGTCGAATGATGACGGGTCGCGTTGCTCCATCCGGATTGGCGCGGAAATAGTGGACTTTGGATTTCGGCGTTCCCTTGGTGAGATCGTATACCTTATCCCGGGTGACGCCGCCCACCAGGAACCGTTTCACGAAAGAATCTCCCCGCGCGCCATCCCGGTAGATCATGTCGTAAATCGTTTCTTCGTCGCCTTTTTTCCAAACGGCAACGTGAAGAATGTCCTGACCCATGTAGACCTTGTCGGCTACCCTGGATACGCGGAACGTTCCATCACCGCAAAAGCAAATTATATCGTCGAGTTGGGTACACTCGCCTACGAGTTCATCGCGCTTCAGACTCGTTCCGATGAAACCGTCCTCTCGGTTAATGTAGAGCTTCTCGGTTGGAAGCGCCACTTCGGCAGCTTTGATTGTGTCGAAGCTTTCGATACGAGTCTTCCTTTCTCGTCCTTTTCCATGCTTTTTAAGTAGCTGTTTTAGGTAGGAGATTGTGAAAGCGGTCAATCGTTTGAGCGAACGTTTAGTTGCTTGGATTTCCTCCTCGGTCGCTTTGATGACTTCGTCGGCCTTGAAGGAATTGTACTTGGAAATCCGCTTGATACGGATTTCCGTGAGGCGGGCCACATCGTCATCCGTCACTCTTCGCTTTAAGAGCTTCTTGTAGGGTCTCAGCCCTTTGTGGATTTCCGAAATTACCGCCTCCCAGGTTTCGCATTCCTCGATACGACGGTATATGCGTTTTTCGATAAATATCCGCTCCAGCGAATCGAAATGCCACTTTTCCTCTAGCTCGCCCAGCTTGATCTCGAGCTCCCTTTTGAGAAGGGCGCGAATGTTGGCCGTGGAGCGTTTAAGAATCTCCGTTATGCCGATGAATTCCGGCTGCTCATCGTAAATCACGCAGGCGTTTGGGGAAATGGATACCTGGCAATCCGTGAATACGTAAAGGGCGTCGATCGTGGCTTCCGCATCGGCCCCAGTGGGCAAGGTGATTAGGATTTCCGCTTCCTCGGACGTGTTGTCCTCGATCTTCTTAATCTTAACTTTTCCTTTGCTGTTCGCAGAGAGGATGGAGTCGATCACCGAGGACGTCGTCGTGCCGAAAGGGATTTCCTTAATGGACAATTGATATTTGGAAACCTTTTCAAACACGGCTCGGACCAATAGCCTGCCGCCTTTCAACCCGTCATTGTAATTAGATACATCCATCACTCCCTTGGTATCGAAGTCTGGATACAACTCGAAGTCCTTCTTCTGCAGGTAGGCGATCGCCGCTTCAATGATTTCGTTGAAATTGTGAGGCAAAATTTTGCAGGCGAGTCCGACTGCAATGCCTTCGCACCCCTCGGCCAGCAGGAGCGGGAACTTCGCTGGCAGGTGTACGGGTTCCTTGTTTCTGCCATCGTATGAGGCCTGCCAAATCGTAGTCTTGGGATTGAATATGACGTCGCGGGCGAAAGGAGAGAGCCGGGCTTCGATATAGCGGGCGGCCGCAGCCCCATCTCCGGTCAGGGTGTTTCCCCAGTTTCCCTGGGTATCGATCAGGAGATTGCGCTGTCCCATGCCTACCATAGCCGAGTAGATACTCGCATCGCCGTGAGGGTGGTATCGCATGCTGTGCCCGACAACGTTGGCTACTTTATTATAGCGGCCGTCGTCGAGTTCCTTCAAAGCGTGAAGTATGCGCCGCTGAACCGGTTTAAGCCCATCCTCGAGAGCGGGAACGGCCCGGTCGAGTATGACGTACGAGGCGTACTCGAGGAACCAATTCTTATAGGATCGAGCCAGTGGGGCCTTTTCGTTTCCGGAATCATCGGTTTTGGTATCCGCGGGGGCATTCCCGCTATCGGAATTCTCGAAGTCGAATCTCTTCTGAGTGTTTTGCTTTTGCCTTGTACGTGAACTCATTAGCGAAAGGTCGCGATGGCTGTATTAGGAAGCTGCTTGAAGAAGATCTTTGTCCACATGCAGGTTTTCGATTATGAATCCCTGCCTCTCCGGCGTGTTCTTGCCCATATAGAACGACAGAAGATCATCTACATTGTGTAAGTGGCTAATCGTTACCGGTTCGAGTTTCATGTCGGACCCTATGAACGTGGCGAACTCATCCGGCGAAGCTTCTCCGAGGCCTTTGAAACGGGTGATCTCCACGCCTTTCCCCATCGATTCGACGGCCTCGTCTTTCTCCTTCTCGGAGTAGCAGTACCTGGTTTCCTTCTTGGTTCTAACCCTGAATAGCGGCGTTTGAAGAATGTACAAGTGTCCTTGGCGAATGAGATCAGGGAAGAATTGCAGAAAGAAGGTGATCAGAAGCAATCGGATATGCATACCATCGACATCCGCATCCGTCGCGATCACGACCTTGTTGTACCTTAGCGTATCCAAGCTTTCCTCGATGTCTAGCGCGCTCTGCAGGCAATTGAATTCATCGTTTTGATACACAATCTTCTTGCTCAAGCCGAAGGCGTTAAGGGGCTTCCCCTTCAAGCTGAAAACCGCCTGAGTGTTTACATCGCGGGTTTTCGTGATGGATCCCCCAGCGGAATCGCCTTCGACAATAAAGAGGGTAGATTCGTTGGCTTGCTTGTGCTTCGTGTTGAAATGGGCCCGGCAGTCGCGCAGCTTCTTGTTGTGAAGGTTGACTTTCTTAGCTTTTTCCCGGGCCAGCTTGCGAATGCCTGAGAGTTCTTTGCGCTCCTTCTCGCTGGCAATGATCTTCTGTTGAATAGCCTTCGCCGTCTCCGGAAACTGGTGGAGGTGCAGATCTAGCTCCTTTTTGATGAAGCTATTGATGTAATTCCGGATGGTAGGCCCTTTGGGACCCATATTTTGGGAACCGAGCTTGGTTTTCGTTTGACTTTCGAAAACGGGTTCCTGGACGCGTATAGAAATAGAGGATACTATAGATGTTCTGATGTCGGAAGCGTCGTAGTCTTTCTTGAAGAACTCGCGAATGGTTTTGACGATGGCCTCTCGGAATGCGGCCTGGTGCGGCCCTCCCATCGTGGTATGCTGCCCGTTGACAAAGGAAAAGTATTCCTCGCCGTAGTGAGTGCCGTGGGTCATGGCGACTTCGATATCCTCGCCTTGCAAGTGAATAATCGGGTAGAGGATATCGCCAGAGAGATTGTTTTCAAGAAGATCCTTGAGACCATTCTCGGATCGGAACGTCTTGCCGTTCAGTGAAAGCGTTAGGCCTGTATTCAGGTAGGCGTAGTTCCATAGCATGGTCTCCACGTATTCCAGCTGATAGTCGAAGGCCTTGAAAATACTTTGATCCGGAGTGAATTCGACGTAGGTTCCGTCTTTCTCCTCGGTTTTAATTTGCCGGCTTTCCGAATCGAGTTCCCCTTCCTCGAATATAGCCTGCTTCATTTTGGAATCCCGATAGGACTCGACCATGAAATAGCTCGAAAGGGCATTAACCGCCTTGGTGCCGACTCCGTTGAGCCCTACGCTTTTTTGAAAGGTCTCACTATCGTATTTGGCGCCTGTATTGATCTTGGAAACACAATCGACTACTTTGCCGAGCGGAATGCCGCGCCCAAAATCGCGAATGGCCACGACCTCGTCTCCAATGGTGACGTCTATGCGTTTCCCATATCCACTGGAGTGCTCGTCAATGGAGTTGTCGATGATCTCCTTGAGAAGCACGTAGATCCCATCGTCTTCGGAGGCTCCGCTTCCTAGTTTCCCAATGTACATCCCGGGGCGGAGCCGAATGTGTTCCCGGGGACTAAGTGACTTGATGCTTGATTCAGTATATTTCGTTGCCGCCATCTCTAGTTCGATAGCAATAACACGTAGCTTTGAAATCAAGCGGTAATCCGGTCAGGTTGCGGTAACTAGGCGTCAGAGAATTCTCTTTACAAAATTTTATCTCCCGGTTGGCTGGCGGTCGCTCCGATTAACCTCCAATTACCTCCTTATGAGCTCTAGTGAACCCGCAACTGAAAAAGCGAAGAATGATCGCGCTCTTCGCTTCTATCGTGATGTTCTAGGGCTAGAGCGATTGCATTACGGAATGTGGTTGCCCGACGATCCGCTAACGATGGAAGCGTTGCAGGCGGCCCAAAAACGTTACGAAGACTTTCTCATCGAAAATGTGCCCGAAGGAGTCGAGCGGATTCTGGATGTTGGATGCGGTACTGGCGAGCTTTGCTTGAATCTCAAGAGGAAGGGCTATTCAGTCGAAGGGCTTTCCCCGGATATCAACCAAAAGGCGGTGTTTGCCGAGAAAGTCGATGCCCCCTTCCACTTCACCAAGTTCGAAGATTCGAATTTGGACGGTGGATACGACCTCGTCATAATGAGCGAATCCTGCCAATACATACCAATTGATAAGGTTTTCGAAAAGTCGCAAAAGCTCTTGAACCGAGGGGGGCACCTGATGATATGCGATTACTTCGTCGTTGATCAGGAAGCAGGTGAGCTATCCAAGAGCGGCCATGACTACAGCGAGTTTATGCGGGTGGCGGAGTTTAGTCCGTTTGAGATCGTTTCGCAGCGCGATATCACTCCGGATATTCGCAAATCCCTGGAAATCGCCAGCGAGTGGGCCGACAAGATTCTTCTCGGGGCGGATATTCTTACGGAAAAATTTCGGCAACGGAATCCACTTCTTTGGAAGATAGCTTGCTGGTTCGGTCGCGGCAAATACGAGAAGGCTATGTCCCAGCGTATTTTGCTGGACGCGGACAAGTTTGCGGCAGCTAAGAAATACGAGTTCTTCCTGTTCAAGCTGACCGATTGAGCAACTTGGGTAGCGGGTGATCGGGGATTAAAGGTAGCACAGGCATCTTGCCTGTGTTCGCGATCTTAGAAACACGGGTTGGAAGTCCGAGGTACTATTTGTGGGTGCTCGGTTTGCTCCGCCGTCGTATTGCATCGGCGTGAGAGCGCCCGCTACCTAGAATGCATCGATCAGAATACCTTACGCCCGATTCAATTCCTTAGCCCCGATATCGCGGCGAAGGTACTTCGATGAAAAGTCCACCTTATCGCAAATCGAGTAGGCTCGTTCGGCCGCTTCTTGAAGGGTCGATCCCAAGGCCGTAACACCCAAGACTCTTCCGCCATTAGTGACGACCTCCCCGTTCTCGTTTTGCTTGGTTCCTGCATGGAAAATAAGCTCATTATCCCCTAAATGCTCGGGAAAAGTGATGATTTCCCCTTTTGGGTAGCTTCCAGGGTATCCGTCTGAGGCGAGGACAACAACCATAGCGTATTCATCTTTTACCTTCACATCGATTTGGTGGAGCTCGTCTTTGGCGGTCGCTAACATTAGGGCAACAGGATCGGTTTCCAAGCGGGTTATCAACACTTGGGTTTCGGGATCGCCGAATCGAGTGTTGAATTCGAGCACTTTAGGTCCGCTGTTGGTCATCATTAAACCGATAAAAAGCGTGCCTCTGTAGTCGATTCCTTCGGCAGCGATTGCGTTTACGCTGGGTTTCACAATCTCCGCCTCGATTCGCTGCATCATGGCGTCGTCGATCAGGTCTGCGGGAGAATAGGCTCCCATTCCTCCCGTGTTAGGGCCGGTGTCACCCTCATGGACCTGTTTGTGATCCTGGCTTGTAGGCAAGATTTTGTAGTCCTTCCCGGATACTATGGCGTGAATCGACGTTTCCTCTCCGAACAGGCATTCCTCGATAAGCACGTTCTTCCCGCTGTCGCCAAATGCTCCACCGTCGATCATATCGCTTACCGTTTTTCTGGCGGTCTCGTGGTCCTCGGCTATAATAACCCCTTTCCCGGCCGCCAGCCCATCAGCCTTGATGACTATTGGGTAGCTGGCGGTATCCAGGTACTCGATGGCGGCTCTAGCGTCATCAAAGGAGGCTGCCGCTCCGGTGGGAATGTTGTACTTGAATAGCAATTCCTTCGTATGGATCTTGCTGCCCTCGAAACGAGCCCCGTCCGATGTGGGGCCATAGGCCAAGACGCCTAGCTCGTTCAATCGATCAACAAGTCCCAGGCAAAGGGGCACTTCCGGACCTACTATGACGAAATCGACTCGCTCGTTTTGGGCCAGCTCCAGCAAGCCGTCGATGTCATCGGCGGCGATATTTACGCAACGGCAATCTTCGGCAGCCATGCCGGGATTTCCAGGAGCGACAATTGTATGAGCGACGAGCGGGCTATTGACGCAAGCATGAGCTAAAGTGTGTTCGCGGCCTCCGGAGCCAACGACGAGTACAGTAAGCGATGATGTATCTGGCATGAGTAAGGGATTAAGCGAGCTTTTGCGCTTTCTTGGCAACAAAAAGTTGGGCCCGAGATGCTCGAGGCTAACGCAATTGCTAGCGGGCGATCTCACGCTTATACAATGCGACGGCGGCCAAGCCGAGGGGCCAGAAATAGTAGAATGGAATTCTAGCCTGTTTTTCTTTGCCTTTGAATACAGGCAGGATGCCTGTGCTGCTTTTCGATCGAACGCGACCTGCCGATGTGCCAGGCTTGAGGAGCTCTTTGTAGTACGAGGCGCAGGGGAATGAGTCATCATAGAGAAAGGCTTCGCAAGATAGAATAAGACGGTCTCGATTCAAGGATGGCGGGCGTTTAGAAGCGATCTCCAAGCCGATACGAGCCAGTAAGCTTCGCTCTGTGAATTGAATCTTCTTCAGTCGCGATCGAGCCCATTCGATTTCCGCCTTTTTGTTTAACCGAAAGGTAACGGCCAGGTCCAAGACCTTCGATTTAGGCCGGCTCTAAACGCTGCTGATAACGCCATCTTCGCTTATCCAGAAGGATTCGTTGGCCATAATTCGCGGGTGGTTTTGGTCATTTACAATCCGACTCATTTTGCTAGTGGTTTCAATTCTAGGTTTTGGAGTCTCTCTCTGAGCCTGCCGCTTTTAGCAGCGCATTGATAAATCAGCCGTCTTAGGCTTAAAAACCAGAAAACGACAATCTTATGAAAAAGCCCACTGCTACAGCCCTACTCCTCGCTTTGCTGGCGAGCGTCAATTTGTCGGGACAAACTCCTGATAGTTCCCTGCAAGAGGAAGTCGCAGAATTCACTTCCATGGAGTTGATTGAGACATGGGGCTATCTGTTGGCAGAGCGTTTCAACCTGGGAGGTCTTGAAGTAACCGATGCGGAGATCGAGGTCATCGTCCGCGGGATGAAGAAGTACATCAATAGGGAGGATCCGCCAACGGATTTATCCCGCTCCATCAATCCCGTGCAGAATTATTGGCGGCAACGCGAAGGTATCGTGAGGGAGGAGCAAAAGAAGCGAAACGAAGAGGCGGAGGTCGAGTTTTTCGACACCCTTGTCGGCCGACCCGAGTACCAATCGCTAGCCACTGGGCTTTTCTTCCAAATCCTGGAGCCAGGAAGCAATGAGAAGCCAAGCAAGAACGACAGAGTTCGGTGCCATTATGTAGGCACGTTTCTCGATGGGACCGAGTTCGACAATTCCTATAAACGCGATGAGCCATCGGACTTTTCCTTAGCAAGTGTCATTGAAGGATGGACCCAAGGAGTTCCGTTGATCGGCGTAGGAGGAAAAGTAAGGCTGTATGTGCCTGCCAGATTGGCGTATGGCGATGCTGGCCGACCTGGAGTGCCTCCCGCGTCGGCCTTGATTTTCGAAATCGAGCTGATTGAAATCCTGGGCCGGGATACGGGGGCTAGCGTCTTGCCTCCTATTCCACAGTAATCGGGTTGCCGGAGAAAAAGCCCATGAGATTGGCTTTAGTGACGGAAACCTCTCCGCCCGAAGTCAACGGGGTATCCATGACCCTGGGACGCCTAGTCCCTCGGTTTGACAAACCAAGGCTATCAGGTCCAAGTGGTAAGGCCTTTCCAGCCCTCGGATGGAAATGACAAGGGAGACCGCGATGGCCGTGAGTTGGGAGCGTGTCATTCAGGAATTCAAACGATCTCTTGAGATTGTTATAAACCGTGATAGGAAGATGTACGCCAACACCTTGTGAATGCAGGACGAAATCGTATTTATCATCAACCCTATCTCAGGAAAGCGGAACAAAGGATCGATCCGCAAGGAGATCGTTGATGCTTTCATCAAGGAGAGAGGCCTGAAGGCACGCTCTATCCTAATGGAGGAAAAGAGACACGCTACGGATATTGTTCGGCAAGCATTGAAGGAGGGCGCAGCCCGGATGGTGAGCGTTGGAGGAGATGGAACCATGAACGAGATAGCGAAGGAAATGGTTGGAACGGAAGTGCCGTTTGGCCTAGTTCCCTTGGGCTCAGGCAATGATCTTGCCCGTCATCTGCATTTGCCGCTCAGATTCAAGGACGCCTTAGAGGTAGCGGTTGGCGATCATATAATAGGAATCGACACGGGAGAAGTGAATGGGCATCCGTTCTTCAACGTTGTGGGTTTCGGTTTAGATGCAGAGATTGGCAAGCGTTTCAACGAAGCCAAGGGACGTGGTTTTATGACCTACTTGAAAGAAGGGCTTAAAACGATCGTTTCGTGTCGGTCCTCGAAATACACGCTTATGCTAGACGATGGATCCGTGTCTATCGACGCCTTCGTTCTCGCCATCGCTAACTCTTCCCAATACGGAAGCAATGCCTTTATCGTCCCCGACGCTTCGCTCAAGGACGGCAGGTTGAATGGGGTGGCCATCCAATCACCAGGCTTTCTCGGAACTATCGACCTATTTTGGCGGATCTTTTCCAAGGCGATATACGGAAGCCGAAAAGTGAAAGCCTTCTGCTCGGAGCGTATCCGCATCAGGCTGAGCGAGAAAGGGTATTTTCATGCCGATGGAGAAATTTTCGAATGCGGGGAAGAAATTGCCATCTTCAGCCGTCGGAAATCCCTTCTTATGTCACTCCCATCAGAACGATTCGCCTAAGGTAACGGTAGCCGCGGCCTTTAGGCCACGAACCTTTGCCAAGCGATTCTATTGGTGGGAAGAATTTTTTCCGCTTTGACTAAAACTTTGACGTCAAACTAAGCTCGCCCGGAGGTCGCGCTCCACCTTTTCACTTCGGGTTCGAGGGTTTTTAGTAATCCAATGTTAGTAAGTAGACATCAATCTTGGACCCTATTGAAGCCAAGGTATCCTATTGATAGGACCTCCGTTTGCCGGCCTACCAGTTCACACGCTGGTGAGACTTTCGCGGGACTTCTTGGCCAGGAAATTGATCCAGGCAGGATGTTCGTTCAAGCAAGGGATGGCTTCAAAGGATTCGCCTCCCGCTTCCAGGAATTCCTCTTTCCCTTCCATAGCGATTTCTTCTAGCGTTTCCAAGCAATCGGATACGAAGGCGGGCGTCATAACCAATAGGCACTTCTTCCCTTGTTCGGCCAATTGGGGCAAGACTTGGTCCGTATAGGGTTCCAGCCAGGGCTCGCGACCCAGTCGTGACTGGAAGGATACGGAATATTTCTCCGGGGGTATCCCGGCCCGTTTCACGAATGCGTTAGTCGTGGCGATGGTCTGGGCCTTGTAGCAAGTGGAGTGAACAGGACTGCAGGTGGTGCAGCAGTCTTTGACCACTTGGCAATGCCCTTTCGAAGAGTCAGCCTTGGTTAGATGTCGCAAGGGGATTCCATGGTAGGAAAAGAGAAGATGATCGTACTCCGTTTCCAAGTAGGATTTGGCCGATTGGTAAAGCGCTTCGATGTAATCCGGCTCGTCATAAAATGGCTGTACGGTGCGGACATCGAGGTCAGGCATCTTTTCGGCAATCTCCTCCATGACTTTTACCACGACAGTTTCGTAGCTCGACATCGCATAGTGTGGGTACAGGGGAATCAGCAGGAGCCGGTCGATGCCCTTTGACTTCAGTTTGTCGATGGCTCGAGGTATGGAAGGGTTGCCGTACCGCATGGCTAGCTCGACGTGATCGTCGATCCGGTCCTGAAGTAGGTCTTGAACATTCCGACTAGTCACGATCAACGGTGATCCTTGGTCGGTCCACACCTTTTGATAGGCCTCTGCCGAACGCTTGGGGCGGGTGGGCAAAATGAAGCAGTTGAGCACGAATTGCTGAATCGGCTTTGGCGTGTCGAGGACACGGTCGTCGGAGAGGAATTCCCGCAGGTAGGTCCGCACATCGGAGATAGCGGTGCTGTCGGGCGAGCCTAGGTTGACGAGAAGAACGGCATTTTTCGACATACTCGAGGCGTATAGGTAGCGGATCTGGCAGTGTCAATTAGGCAAGCGATATCCTAAATCGAGGAATCTGTTCAAAGTCGCGTCGCTTTGGAGACCGAAATATGGGCTTATATGCGGCCCGACTGCCCTCAAAGGGCTCGATTGCGTCTCAGGGATTCTGGATCGAATCCAACGTGCTTGAGAAACTGCCTCTGGAAAAAAGCATGATTCTCGTAGCCGACTCGATGGCTGATTTCATCGATAGAGAGATCTGTTTCCAGGACGAGTTGCTTGGCCGCGTTCATTCGCCGGTGGATGAGATTCTGTATGGGCGGCTCGCCGTACTGCTTGGAAAAAATACGGCTGAACTGGGAGGGGGAAAGCCCGGATTCGCGAGCCAGCTCTTCGATGGTCCACTTTCGTCCCAGATCGGAATCAATTAAGGATGAAACTCTGGCGATCCGATCGTCGAATACGGTTCGAGATGCCTCGGCAATGAGGAGGAGAAGCATACGCAGGGAATGATCCTGCAGTTGCTTTTCGATTTCGTTCTCCGCGTCCCAGGCTAAAGCGAGATGGGCGATAGCCTCCAGGATCCGGCCACTGGATACTTGTACGGGCTGGCTGGGCGTATGTATTTCGTCAGAAGTAAGTTCATTTGAATTTGTATCCAATATTTGGAACCTTATGACGAACAAAGAAAGCGGATCCGCCAGATCCTGTTCGGCTTCGATTTCCTCTCCAGGTCCGAATAGGAAGCAGATACCGGGGGCTAGCGAGAACAATTTGCCGTTCCGTCTTAGCTGGCCAGAACCTTCGAGGATTCCCCAGATTGTGAAATCGGGTAGAGAGTCAGCCTTCCAACTCCAGATAGGCTCGCAATGATAAAGGACGGGCGTGGCGGTGAGCCGCAACTCCGCGTACTTGGAAATCCAGAAGGCGCTCTTGCCCGTATCAGGCATTCTCGAGGATCTTCAGCGAAGCTCCCTCCACAAGGTCTTTGACCTGTTCGCGAAAGGCTAGCATGTGAGGCGCTTCCAAGTGTGCTTTCAAGGCGGGCAAGTCGCGCCATTTTTCCACGATTACCGCTGCCTGCTCATCGCATTGCTGAGCTTCCAAATCCGTTTCTGTGTCAATCGTTGGGTTGTATTCAATGCATCCGTCCTCCTCCAGAACATTGGGCACATTGGCTTTGAAATGCTTAAGGAATTCCGGGAAGCAGCCCTCTTTCACTTTTATCGTGGCAATAACGTGGATCATGAACCGAGAGTTGCCGGAAACAGAGTCCATGTCGAGACCTAGGTGTCGCGTTGTTTTGGCATAGAACAATCCGGGTGTACTAGCTCCCAAATAGGTAGGGCTGCTTGTCCCCAAGCAGCCGTGTTGGACTGGCAGCAAAAAGGGGATTCGGCTGGTTGAGGATCCGCCTTCGTCCCGTATTGGACGGGACTACGGGCGAGACACGCAACCAGTCCTACCCGTTGTAGCTCGCTTCGCGACTCGGCATTGATATCGTTAACTAGGTTAAATTGATGTACTACCGATAGGGTCTAATGCTGAGGTCCGGTCGATGTTGTGGTTGCTTCGCGTTGCCTATGTTGATTTTCGATAGGCGGTTGTTGGTGGAATTTCTTTGCGACCCCAGCATACCTGATAAAAATGACCTGCCTAACTTAGCCCCGCATTGCCCTTCACCCCTAAGCCTTCAACCTTAAGCTTTAGAAAATGCCCTCTACTTCCGTTCGCGGCTCGATCCATTCGCAAGCTGTCGAGAATGATCTAGTTTATGACCTGAATCGATCTTCCGGGATCCGGAAACTCATCGTCGTTCTGACAATCGTCTGTCTAGGAATCGGCCGATCTCTGCTGGCCAATGACTCGCCCAATGTGCTTGTCATTATCGCCGACGATTGCACGCACAACGATTTGCCAGTTTACGGTGGACGCAATGCCAAGACGCCGAATATCGATCGGCTTGCATCGGAAGGCCTTGTCTTCAATCGCGCCTATTTGTCTGAGGCGATGTGCCTGCCTTGTAGGTCAGAGCTTTATTCAGGGCAGCATCCGATGCGTAATGGAGCAGCTTGGAACCATTCCGGGAGCCGTCCAGATACCAAGAGCTTGCCCCACTATTTAGGGGTGTTGAAATATCGGGTTGGATTGGCAGGAAAAGTACACGTCGTCCCGAAAAAAGCCTACCCTTTTGAGATAGTGGAAGGATTTGACCGGAGCGCGGTGCGATCGCCAACCCTTGATCATGATTTAGAAGGAGTGAAGGAGTTCATGAGCCGTGACAATGCTCAACCTTTTTGCCTGGTAGTAGCTTTAGTGGAGCCACACGTACCGTGGGTTATGGGCGACCGTTCTCAGTATCCTGATGACAAGATCGATCTACCACCATACTTGGTGGATACTGAGGTGACGCGCGATGCTTTCGCTCGCTATCTTGCCGAGATCACTTACATGGATGGTCAGGTTGGGGAAATTTTGGATACGCTTGATGCTACAGGAAAAGCGGATGATACGCTGGTGCTTTTCACCTCAGAACAAGGTTCTCAATTTCCCGGATGCAAATGGACCAATTGGGACAATGGTCTTCATACGGCTCTGATAGCCCGCTGGCCTGGGAAGACTCCTGTTGGCAAGCGTACGGATGCTATAGTGCAGTACGCTGATGTAGCGCCGACGCTCGTTGAAATCGGAGGAGGCAATCCGACCGATTTTGAATTCGACGGTACGAGTTTCTTTTCTGCTCTGAAAGACGAAAACGCTTCCCATCGAACTTACGCATTTGGTGTGCATAACAATATACCGGAAGGACCCGCGTATCCAATTCGTACCGTCACGAACGGCGAGTTTCGCTATATCCGTAACCTGAGTTCAGATGACATTTATATTGAGAAGCACCTCATGGGAATTAGGGGCGATGGCGCGTTGAACAACCCGTACTGGGGCACTTGGATGTTCGAAAGCGGTCAAACCGAGGAAGCGGCGAAAATCGTGAAGCGCTATATGAAACGCCCGCCCGAGCATTTGTATCACACGGCCCAAGATCCTCACGAACAGGTAAATCTGGCCGGTGACCCGAGGTACTCTGAAATCAAGCACGAGCTTAGCCGGGAGCTGGATCTTTGGTTACACGATCAAAATGATCCTGGGGTTCCTTTGGATACCCGTGAAGCCCATGAGGCCGCCAAGCGTGGAGAGCATATATATTGATGATGAATCGGCGGAGCATAGATCGTAGGGCTGGCGCTTGCGCCATGCCGCATAAGTTATCCCCAATTTCTTTCCGCGGCGTGCTGAAAGCGCCAGCCCTACGCGCGACCAAAAGACTGTCCGTATTATTAATTTTCACTCTCGGAGTGCCCCTGAGCGCTGTCTCTGCCGATCGACCGAATATTCTCCTTATTCTGGCGGACGATCTAGGCCAAGGCGATTTGTCAGTTAATAACCCGCACTCCAAAATCCCGACGCCGCATCTGGATAAGCTCGCGGCCGAAGGGATGAATTTTCTGGATGCCCACAGTCCTTCAGGCGTCTGTACGCCAACTCGATATGGCGTGCTGACAGGTAGGTATGCGTGGCGCTCATCGCTGAAGCGAGGCGTGCTCAGTGGGGGTTCCCCTCCATTGATTGAAAAAGGGCGTCTAACAATTCCGGCCATGCTTCAGTCCTTTGGCTATGCGTCCGCTTCCGTTGGCAAGTGGCATTTAGGGGAGCAATGGACACTCAAAGACTCTACAGGAAAGCAAGAACCGGAGAATATCGATTGGAACGCGCCGGCTGTCTATTGCGCCTTGGATGCGGGCTTCACCTATTACTTCGGTCTGTCGAGGCCAGCATGGGGATTTATGGAAAATCGGATGGTTCTGATCGAGCCTACAGAGCCATTCGATCTAACACATATACCGAGCAAGATCATTGGCGGCAACAATGACAGCGGGTTTAGAGCTCCTGGTTTCACGTTCGAGCAGATGATCCCCGCTTGGGTGGAAAAGACTAAGGCATTCATCGAGCGTAACGCAGAATCGGATACACCATTCTTTGCTTACTTCGCTCCTATCTGCCCGCATCGACCGATCAATCCCAATCAGCAGTTCTATGGGAAGAGCGAGTGCGGGGTATTTGGCGATTTCGTGGTGGAGCTCGATCATGCTGTTGGCGAGCTCTTAAGCTCTTTGGAGGAAAACGGAGTAGGGGATGAAACGCTGGTGATTTTCACCGCCGACAACGGGGCCGAAACAAATACTTACGACCATATTCAAGATTATGATCATTGGAGTTCAAATGGTCGTCGCGGAGCCAAGCGCGATCTTTATGAGGGAGGGCATCGCGTTCCCTTCATCGCTCGCTGGCGGGAATTTATACCAGCGGGATCGCAGTCAGATGAAGTTGTTTGCCTGACAGATATCATGGCGACAATTGCGGATATCGTGGACTATGAGCTACCAGCAGGGTCAGCTGAAGACTCCTACAGCATTCTCCCTGTCCTTAAAGGCGAACGTTTGAGCGAACGCATTAGAGAAGCCACCGTTCATCACAGCGCTCGAGGGAATTTCGCCATTCGCCAAGGGGACTGGGTGTATATTGATGGCCCAAACGGGGCGGACAATGCGGAACCAGAACCGATCTTAAATGCTTTGGGCGTAAACGATGACGATGAACCAGCGGAGCTCTATAATCTTCGCGAAAATCCTAATCAAACCACCAATGCATATCGTAATCACCCGGAAAAGTCGGTGACTTTGAAAGAGCTGCTTGACAAATACCGAAACCAGTCGAGCAGCCTGCCTGTGCCAAGATAAGGACGACTTTTCCGAATCGACGTAGAATAGGCATCTTGCCTGTTTGGATACAGGCTGGAAGCCTGTGCTACTGTCTTCTTACTAATCCTAAATGACTCCGAATCTCCCTATGAAACACCTGCTCAAGACGACTTCATTGTTAGCCTTATTATTTTCGATCTGCTTCGCTGCCGCAGCAGATCGCCCGAACGTTATCATCATACTTGCCGATGACATGGGCTTTTCGGATATCGGGGCCTATGGTGGGGAAATCGAGACACCCAGTCTCGATAGCCTAGCTGCCAACGGAATGAAATTCTCCCGCTTCTACAACAGCGCCCGCTGTTGTCCGACAAGGGCTTCCTTGATGACTGGCTTGCATCCACACCAGACGGGGATCGGCTGGATGACAAATCCGCCAGAGACCTTTAAGTATGATCATGGACCAGAATTTCCGAATTATCGGGGACACCTCAACCGCGATTGCGTAACGATGGCAGAAGTTCTCAAGAAAAACGGCTATGCGACCATCCTTGCCGGCAAGTGGCACCTCGGAATGAACAAGCAGGATCGCTGGCCCTTGCAACGAGGCTTTGAGAAATTCTACGGCTGCTTGGCGGGAGCGACCAATTTCTTCTATCCCGAATATCCGCGCGGTATCACCGAAGGCAATACGTACATCGAAAATCCAGAGAGCACGACGGACCGGCGCTACTATACGACAGATGCCTTTACGGATAACGCTATTCGATTCATCAAAGAAGAAAATGCTGGCAAGGACCGTCCCTTCTTTTTGTATTTGGCCTACACGTCGCCGCACTGGCCTTTGCATGCCCATCAAGAGGAAGTGCAAAAGTACGTCGGCAGATACAAAATGGGTTGGGATGCCCTACGGGAGCAGCGGCTAAAGCGTCAGCGTGAGATAGGATTGATTGATGAAGATTGGCAATTGAGCGAGCGCTCCCACGTGGCCTGGGAGGAGATGGATGAAGCCAAGAAGATCGAGATGGACCTTCGGATGGCCAACTACGCGGCTATGATCGACCGAATGGACCAGAATATCGGAAATCTGGTGGCCTTTCTCGAAGAGACAGGTCAACTGGACAATACGCTGATCATGTTTTTCTCCGACAACGGTGCCTGTCAAGAAGGCGGCAAGCTTGGAGGGCGGACGGATCCGCGCGACTTGGAAACCTGGGAACGCACATACGGGGCTGGTCCTGCCTATGGAGAGGTTTGGGCCAACGCATCTAATACGCCATTTCGAAAGTTTAAGCACTTTACTCATGAGGGCGGGCTTTCGACGCCTTTCATAGCTCATTGGCCGAATGGCATCAATGCTCGCAAGGGTTGGTATTCGGATCCTGCTTACCTGATCGATCTCGCCCCAACGGTATACGCGCTCACTGGCGCGAGTTACCCTCGAACCTATGCAGGAAATGCCATACCGGAATTGACCGGCGTCTCCTTGGCTGCAGCCTTCAAAGGGAACTCGCTTAAACGTCCTCAGCCACTTTACTTCGAACACGAAGACAACGCCGCCCTAATGGACGGGAAGTGGAAGTTGGTGGGGTCTAAAGTGTCGGTCTCAGGTGGTCCTAATGAAAAGAATTGGGAATTGTACGATATCGAGGCGGATCGCACGGAAACGAAGGATCTGGCGAAAAGCCGGCCGGAGGTTCTCGCCCGATTGTCAAATGACTGGCTTGCGTGGGCCAAGGAGGTGGGCGTGTTTCCCAAACCGGCTAAGCGTTCGACAGAGTAAAATAAGTAGATCGCGAATCTGGATCTGGTTATGGAGTTTTCTGCCCGCGTATTCGTCCTTCTAGTATTGGCGCTATCGTTTCCTTTTGGCGTTTTCGCCGAGCGATCGGAAAGTCAGCCCAATATCATTATCTTCTATGTGGATGATATGGGTTATGCGGACCCTTCCTGCTTTGGGAACCCGGACATGGAGACGCCGCATATCGATCGGTTCGCCAGCGAAGGCTTGAAGCTGACAAACTACTACAGCAATTCGCCAATTTGCTCGCCCTCCCGTGTGGCTCTGAATACGGGCCAAGCCCCGGGTCGCCATGGGGTTTGGGCTCACTTCGCCTCGAAGAAGCAGAATCGTGAACGCAACATGGTCGACTATCTGGACCCAAACGTTCAAACCATGGCCAAGAGCTTCAAGGCCAAGGGCTACGCGACGGCTCACTTTGGCAAATGGCACATGGGTGGCGGGCGCGATGTTGTGGCGCCCTTTCCGCAAGCTTATGGCTTCCAGGAGTCGTTGGTATCATTTGAGGGACTCGGTGACCGTATCCTCTTTTCGAAGACGGGTCTTAATGGACAGAGTGCCAAGCTAGGCCGAGGAAAGATCGATTATGTGGAGAAGTACCAGACCACGGGGATCTACGTGGATCGGGCCATAGACTTCATGAAGCGGCGTCAGGATGATCCGTTTTATCTTCACGTATTTCCCAATGATGTGCACGATCGCCATGAGCCGCACGAGTCTTGGATGGGGAAGTACGAGCACTTTTCCGACAACCCATATACTCAGCAATTCTATGCTGTTTTGGATAACATGGACCGTGAATTCGGTCGGCTAGTCGATGCCGTCGATGACCTTGGACTGGGGGAGAGTACCATCGTTATATTCACCAGCGACAATGGACCCACTGATTGGCCGCGCTACTATGAAGCCGGCTTTACGCCTCCAGGATGGACAGGTGACTTGTACGGCCGTAAATGGAGTTTGTACGAGGGCGGTATCCGGATGCCGTTCATCATTCGCTGGACGGGGAGAATTCCCGCTGGGGAAACGAACGACACCTCTGTGGTGGCGGCCGTCGATCTCTTCCCGAGTTTGCATGCTTTAGCGGATGCGGCGCCTCCGAGCGACTGGGAGCTGGATGGGTTCGACATGAGCGCGGCTTTGCGGGGAGAAACGATTGAACGGCAAGCACCCGTTTTTTGGGAATACGCGGGGAATCCAGGAATTCTGAAGCCTGGCAATAAGGATTTCACCAGCCCGACCAGCGCCATCCGCGACGGTGATTGGAAACTACTCACTAATGATGATGGAACGGATACAAAGCTCTTCAACTTGAAACACGACATTGGCGAACAAGAGAATGTCGCGGAGCATTATCCCGAGCGGACTGCCAAACTGAAAGCCATGCTCCTTTACTGGCGCCGGAGCTTGTAGAAAACCTACTGGAAACTAATGGGCAACGATAGCCTAAATTGTTTATTCTTAATCAGACTGTTGCGCGGTCTTCTTGAAATATTCCGGCTCACATTAAATCATTATAACGGAAGCGGAATGAAATATACGTCGATAACATCGCTTGTGATACTATTGTTGGGAGCGAAACTGGCATGGAGCTCAGAGGCTACGTTCTCTGGGGAAAAGGCTCTGTTTGCCGAGAGATTCGATCTATATAACAATGAGGGCGACATCGTGGTCGTTCCGAAAGAGATCGCCAAAGGCAAGCCGTGGGTTTGGCGGGCCCGTTTTGGGGACACGAGCCTCAATTTGATATAGCGATGCTCGAAATGGGGTACCATTTCGTCTATTGCGATCTGAATGCTCTCTGGGGCAACCCTGAGGCGGTGGAACCTTGGAATGCTTTTTATAGAACGCTAACGGAACAGTACGGATTTGCCAAAAAGGCGGTGCTGGAAGGGATGAGTCGTGGCGGCCTGATCATTTACAATTGGGCCATCGCTAATACCGACAAAGTAGCAGCTATTTATGCAGACGCTCCCGTCATGGACCTCAGGAAATGGCTCGTGTCCGAGAACAATGAAGAAAGGAAGACAGCCAGATTCTACGAATCGATGATGAGCGCTTACCGATTTAAGGATGCCTCTGAGGCCGACGACTACCAAGGCTACCCGATAGACAATCTGAAGCCTCTAGCGGAGGCGAAGATACCGATCATCCATGTGGTGGGAGACGCTGATCAAGTCGTGCCAGTTTCCGAGCATACCGCAATCGCGGAAGAACGTATTAAACTGATGGAAGGTATCATCGAGGTGATTCACAAAAAGGATATTGACCATCACCCTCACTCGCTAGAAGATCCGACACCCATCGTAGACTTCATCCTGGAACATACGCAACCAGTCAATGGTGGCCCCGGCTAGGGCACCACCACATATTTACAGTGCAACTTAAAGCGTTCCTTTGGTTCTGGTTATCGCTGTTGGCATTCTGCTCGATTGTTGTGGGGGTCTTATCGTTGCTTGGACTCGCCAATACAGAAGTTAGATTTTGGACAAAGAGCCCCATCGAATCGTCCTCTGGCAAGATCGCTTGGATAGGGGGATCGGCCGCGCTCGTAGGCGTCTTCTTGGTAATGGCTGTTCGTGAACGTCGAAATGAGGCTGCTCGCAGCGGGTTAGACGAGGATGGGGGCAAAGGGTCCGATGCTTCCAGCAGTTCTGACGATTGGATGACCTGAGATGACTATCAGGGAGCCAGCCGAGTCGGACAAGGATCAGATACGTCAGGTATACACAGCGGCCTTCGATGAAGAAGAGAAGGAGCTTGTGGCTGATCTTGCGATTGAATTACTGGATACAGAGTCTAGTCCGAAAACATTACACCTGGTAGCTGATACTGAGGATGAAATCGTTGGGCACGTCAGCTTTAGTCCGGTGAGGATAAAGGATTCTCGCGATTGCATGGGCTATATTCTGGCTCCATTAGCAGTGTCGCCTAGGCAACAGAAAAGGGGAGTAGGATCAGCTCTGGTTCGGAGAGGGTTGGAGCAGCTTGCCAGAGAGCAAGCCAAGGTCGTCCTAGTATATGGTGATCCAGAATACTATAGCCGATTCGGGTTTAGTTCAGAATTGGCGGAGAAGTATATTCCGCCTTTCCCACTAACGTATCCTTTAGGCTGGCAAGCGGTGTTTATAGGGGGCAGGATTCCTGAAATGGACCCTGTAGAGATCCAATGTGTAGAACCCCTGAGAAAACCGGAATTGTGGTGAAAACCCCGTCGGCGTTTCCGCTTGGATTTGGAAAATAGAATATGTCTAAGCTGACCGAACGCATCCATGAACGCCGCTTTGGAAAAGACATAGCCAAGTCCAAAACGAAAGGTTTGGCTGCCAAGGGTATGGCGGCAGGAATCTTTCTGGGAATCGCGGCCCTTTTCGTAGTATCGGGATTGCGTTCCGACAAAGGAATGGTGGGGCTCATAGCGCTTTCAATATTCGCCCTGCTGTTCGCGACGATAGCGGTATTGATCGTATTGGAAAAAGATATCGCGACAAAAATTGGTATAGTGTCAATCGGGTTGTTTTGTTTTTATTTACTCTACGACGCTCTCGTCTCGGGATCAGTGAGAATCGGATTCGTCTGGCTTATCGTATTGTTCCTGGCTGCCAAGAAGCTGGTCGATTATGAGAACTATCTGTCGTCGAAGGACCAACTGAGTAAGAGGAAATTTGAATACGGTAAGAAATAGTTGGGACGGGCCTGCTTTATTAAGGTCCTATTTTTGGGGGCTCCACTTGGAGCTTTTATCGTAAATCGCATTGGCCGAACATCGACCTTGCTGGTCGTATCCATCCTTTGCGTCGGCCAATTCTTGTGGACCCTGCAGAACGAGTGGGCCGCTCTAGGGATTCTAGGAGCAGGTATGGCCTTGGCTGGCGTGCTTTTGTTCAACCTAGGCTTCGAGTACCTGCGCCGTGTTGGCGGACGCTTCCATCGCCGCAATCAGAGGTGACGGTCTAAGAATGATTTAAAACGTTATCATCCGCGAGAAGATGTAGAAGTGGCTTTCAAAACGGATTCTCTTAATGATACTAATAGAACCATGTCCCTAGTCATTATTACAGGAGGAGCTACCGGTATCGGAGCCGCCACCGTGAGGAAGTATGCCTCCGAGGGCTATGATGTTGCCCTGCTGGATCTAAATAAAGAAGAGAGCCTTGCGCTCTGCCAGGAGGAACATCCAGGATCTGTCGCCTTTTTCGAAACCGATGTCAGGGATCGAAAAAAAGTCGAAGCCTCCGTCGCCAGCGCCGTCGAAATATTTGGACCTCCTTCTGTTTTGTTCGCTAACGCGGGCATTCAACGCCTATCGAGCCTGTTCGAGCTTAGGGATGAAGATATTGATGCGGTTATTGATACGAATCTCAAGGGGACTATCTATACGGTGGCAGCCGTTGCTCGTTATATGAGAGATGCCGGTCAGGGAAGCATCGTACTCATGGCCTCGGATCAAGTCTTTGCTGGGAAATCAGGCTCGATTGCTTATGGCGCATCCAAGGGGGGCGTCGGACAACTGGCAAAGTCGCTTTCGGTAGAGCTCAGCCCTTTAGGCATTCGGATCAACGCTATCTGTCCAGCTACCGTCAAAACGCCACTCACGGATAAGATTTTCGAGGATCTGGGGGTCAAGGAATACGCAGGAGATTCGGAAGCAGCCTGGAAAGCCGAGGCAGAGTCGATCCCACTGAGGCGTATCGCTTTACCTGAAGAGATCACTAACGTGGTTTACTTTATCAGTTCATCCGAAGCCTCATTCATGACGGGCTCTCTGATAACGGTAGACGGAGGATTTACGGCCCAATGAAGATTATCGATGCCCATCATCATTTCTGGAATGTATCCAGCGATAAGTACACCTGGCTGGCAGACCAAAGCTTGGATTTGCTTTGGGGCAAGCCGATCGACCTTCCCAGGACCTATCTGCCCAATGATATGAGAATGGATGCGGGCCCGTTTGAGCTGAGCAAATCAGTTCATGTCCAGTGTTTCCGCGATCCCGCGGATCCCGTGGAAGAATCACGTTGGTTGCAAAGCTTGGCGGATGATCCCGATTCGGGCGGATTCCCTCAAGCAATTGTAGCCTTTACCGATTTTACTTCGCCTGACGTAGATGAAACGCTGTCACAGCACTGCGAATACAAGAACGTCCGCGGAATTCGACAGATACTCAATCGTCATCCCAACGAAATGTGGCACATGTCGGATCAGGATTACATGCAGGACAGAACGTGGCTAAAGAACTACGGGCTTCTGGAAGCCCATAACCTGAGTTTCGATCTTCAGATCTTCTACCACCAGGTTTCCGACGCCATCCAACTGGCCCAACATTTCCCGAATATTCCCATTATATTGAATCATGCGGGCATGCCTGCTGATCGAGATCCTGAGAACATCGAAGCCTGGCGCTCAGCCATTAAGCAATTGGCGGAGTGCGACAACGTGACGGCAAAGATTTCCGGACTCGGCATGTGCGATCACCGCTGGACGCCCGAGAGTATCCGCCCCTTTGTAATAGATGTTATTGAGGCTTTTGGCGTCGACTGCTGCATGTTCGGCAGCAATTTTCCCGTCGACAGTTTATTTAGCGATTACGCCACTGTATGGAAGGCCTACGATGCCATCACCACTGATTTTTCAGAAGACGAACGGGCTAAACTGTTTCGCGACAACGCGGAAAGGTATTACAGGATATAGAGCGTGTCCTTAGTTGGACACTAATGTCCTGAAATCATAAGAACTCCGTCAGTCCCTAAGAGCTTGATCAGCGCAATTGACCTGAGCGCGACTTGCTTGGAGTTGGCGGGCGTCCAAACGCCGAAGGCAATCCAAGGCCAGAGTTTCGTTCCAATATTGAAGAAACCCAGTGTTGAAGTGCGTCAGACGACCTTTTCCGAGCACAATTGGCACGTTTACAAAAACCACGAGCGTATAGTTCGTTTCGACGACTTCGTATACATAAAAAACAACTACCCTAACCAGCCGAATCTCGCCTACGAATCGGACACGCATTATCCGGCGGCCTTAGAGCATTGGAAGGCTCATGCTGCTGGTAAGACCGCAGCAGCCCAACAGCAGATCTTCGCCAATCCATGTCCGGAAGAGGAACTGTTTGAATTGAGCAAGGATTCCGACCAGCTGTCGAATTTGGCGGGGAATCCTGAATACGCGAGTATCCTTGAGAAAGCCCGCGGCTTGATTGCCGATTGGACGGAGCAGACAGGAGATACGGTTCCCAGCAATCCGACACCAAATCGCCACACGCCGCCGAGGATCGAAAACGGAAAGATCATTCCCGAAGGAAGCTACACGGATCGTACTCCGCACGCTGAGATGACCGGTGCCGCCAGAAACGCCACCGTGATCAATCACCCGGGGCCGATCCGGTTCTAGTTTGGTGGATTTTCAAGGTTGAAGAGCGACTCCAACTTGCTTAGCATCGTGGTCTCCAATTGATGGGAAATCCAACTGGACTCATTCAGTTGTCTTTAAGCCAAGCCGAGATCCGCGAGCTGCAGCCAGGGGGCTTTCAACAGATGCTTCAGCGGGTTTTCATATTCGTAGCGATTTAGGCGACATACCTTGGCCCGTCCACTGTTGGCGACTCGCTTTTGGTCTGCTTTGAGCAGAGGCTTCCCGATCGATTC
Source organism: uncultured Opitutaceae bacterium (assembly GCA_964521705.1). Taxonomy (GTDB): domain Bacteria; phylum Verrucomicrobiota; class Verrucomicrobiia; order Opitutales; family Opitutaceae; genus Pelagisphaera. The sequence continues at coordinate 27,344 of CAZFUD010000014.1, forward strand.
CAGGAATCGATTCAAATCGCTAGGATCGGGTCGCCGACGTTTCTCAGGAGGCATTTCTGTGATCTGCCCGGTCGTGCACCAAAACCCATTTTTCGAAAATCTGACGCTCTTCCAGTTTGAAGGCCAGTTCCTCGAGTACGAGGATCGTTTCTTAGATCTTTTCAAGGATCCGGAGGCGGAGAGATAGCCCGCTCTAACTCTACTCCCCGATGCAGTAAATCGATTCGCTGCGATTCTCGCCTTCGGTGTGTGCTACTCGTAGGAATAGGCGGTCGTTGGCGGCGACGGGGGAGGCCCAGATTTCGTTGCCGAGCTGGTTCGTTGCCAGCAATTCAAATTTTTTAGGATTGGGAGTGAAAACGATCGTCTCGCCCTGTTCATTGGATACGTAGATGCGTCCATCCACTAGGATGGGAGATGCGCTATAGCTGCCTCCCACTTTCTCTCGCCATTTTAGGGAACCATCTTTACCGTCCCAGCAGTGGGCGAGTCCATTGTCGGTTACTGCGTAAAGGTAGCCACCATGAGCTAGAAGAGAAGGCGCGTAAACGCGTATCGGGCTGATCCATACAATCTCCGGGGTGTCGCTGGCTGTAATGCAAACTGTCTCGTGTTTGGGGTAGCCACCGCTAGCGTAAAGCAAATTCCCGTTTCGAACAATGCTGCCAATGGTTTCCCGGGTTGTGGCCTCGATGGACCAGTTTTCTCGACCAGTATTGGGGTCATAGCTGCAGATCAAATCGCATCCAGGTACGAGAAGCTGATCTTTTCCTTTAATATTGTAGATTACTGGGGTGGCGTAGTTGGGGATCGCTGGCCTTGATACATTCCAGACCTTCTTGCCCGTTTTGCGATTGTAGGCTGTTAGGCCCCCCCCTTCTTTGTGGTCGGAAGCGACGATGACCAGTTCATCGTATAAGACCGGCGAGGTGGAATAGCCCCAGTGGGAAGCGAAATCGCTGGCCACGTCTTGCCAGAGCGTATTGCCGTCGAGGTCGAGAGCGGTGATCCAGATTTTGGCATCGTGCATGAAGACCGTGAACACGCGTTCTCCATCGCTAGCCAGTGTGGATGAAGCTTGCGTGTTACGTTTGTGGATACGGCCTTGCCAACCACCTAGATGGATCTGTTTGTTCCAAAGCGTATTGCCGCTATCGCGATCCAAGCAGATCACGTATTGGCTCTGTTTCTCTTCATCCGCGGTAGCGAGGAAAACGCGTTTGCCCACGATAATAGGTGACCCGTGCCCTCTGCCTGGAATGGGCGCTTTCCAAAGAACATTTTCTGTTTCGCTCCATTCTAGGGGCAGCGATTGGTTGTCGATGATCCCATCGCGTTGCGTTCCTCGCCACCAAGGCCAATCGGAAGTATCGAGAGAAAGGCCATCAGTTCCGGGCGCCGCCGAGAATGCCAATTGTGTACAGGAAGAAGCCAGCAGAGTAGTGGCTGCGATCAGGGGAGAAAGACGAAATTGCGATAGCATGGTGGGGTAGGCTGGTTGATTTTTAAGCTGCAAAATTGCCTTACATGCGAGCGTTACTCAAGGAACAAACTTCACTACAACAATTTGTAAGCGAATCATGCGATGGGCGATTTCGTAGCTCTTTGGAGTTGTCACAAGCCAGGATGGTCCGTATCGGTAGCAAGATATGAAGTTCTTCTCGATTCTTTGCCTCATAGCTTTTTGCTCTACCAGTTTTGCCCAAAGCCGAATCGGCACGGGTGGTAGTAAGGAGCTCTACACTCAGTATTGCGCTCAGTGCCATGGCCAGAACGGCGAGGGCGGGCAAGGCGGCTCCCTGATCGACGATGTTTGGAAATGGGGCGGCTCGGACGAAGAAATCGCCAAGGTGATTCGGGATGGGCTTCCGGAGTTGGGAATGGTGCCATGGAAGGGCACCCTGTCCGAGGAGCAGATACGCAGCCTGATCATTTTTATGCGCGAGCAGAAGTATTTAGCGGAAACGACGGATCTGCTGAAGAGGGTGATGCCTAAAGACGGAATATTTACGACTCAGTATCACAAATTCAAATTAGAGAAGGTCCTGGAGCTGGACGACATCCTCTGGTCAATCGCCTTTTTGCCGGACGAATCAATGTTGCTTACCCAACGAAATGGAGTCCTATGGAAGGTTACCAATGGCAAGAAGCGCGAGATCAAGGGGACGCCAGAAGTTCTGGCGGTAGGCCAGGGCGGATTGTTGGAGGTGGCTCCGCATCCCGACTACAATAAGAATGGCTGGATCTACTTGTCCTACAGTCAAGACGCAGGGGCCAAGGTAGATGGGAAGAAGGCGTCGATGACTGCAGTGGTTCGGGGTCGCATAAAGAATAATAAATGGGTGGAACAGGAGGACATTTTCGTGGCTCCGCCAAAGTTCCATACGACTAAGGGTGGACACTACGGATCACGATTTGTGTTCAAAGACGGATATCTGTTTTTCAGTATCGGAGACCGTCAGGAAGGAGATCCGGCCCAGGATTTGACCGTTCCTCATGGCAAGGTTCATCGCATCTATGATGATGGCCGAGTGCCTAAGGATAATCCATTCTACAATACGCCAGGAGCGTACAAAACGATTTGGTCCTACGGAAACCGGAACCCGCAAGGAATGGATATGCATCCGCTTACCGGAGATGTATGGGCAACTGAGCATGGACCGCGGGGTGGTGACGAACTCAATTGGATTCGTCCCGGCATCAATTATGGCTGGCCAGTGATCACCTATGGGATGAATTACGACGGCACGCCGTGGACCGACAAGACTCACATGGAAGGCATGGAGCAGCCTGTCCACTATTGGTTGCCTTCAATCGCCACCGCGGGAATCGACTTCTATGAGGGAGACGCGTTTCCAGGGTGGAAATACAACCTTCTAGCTACTGGTATGTCGGCCGAAGAAATACAACGTATCGTTATCCAGGACAAGAAGGTCGTGCACATCGAGACGATTTTGAAAAAGCAAGGGCGCGTTCGCGACATAGAAACAGGGCCCGATGGGCTGATCTATGTGGCCCTTAACACCCGTAGCCCGAATAAGGGTGGGTTGCACAAGCTAGTTCCCGTGGAGTAAGAAAACCTAGGGTAGCGGCCGATATCACGCCTTCGCGTAGCTACGGTAGCGCGGGCCGAGCGGCCAACTACCTATTCGAACTTTCAGAAGCTCGGTCGAGGGCGAGACGCGTCGCCCCTTCCGAAAAATGGAACCCCTTGAGCCACTATTTTTGGTAACCTTACCAAAAATAGTGGCATGATGGTTGTTGAGGTGACGCGACGTTGCGGCACTTTATTTTGCTGGTTTGGGTGTTGGAGACGATCCGCTGCGGTTATCGCTCGCTATCTAGAGTCGTATCACCGACTCTTGGCTTCATGCCGAAGATCGCTTTAATCGGGGCGGGAAGTCTGGTCTTCTCCAGTCGCTTGCAAGCGGACATTCTCAGTTTCGAGAATCTACGTCACTCTCACTTCTGCTTGGTAGACATTGACGAAGAGCGATTGAGCTACGCTCAAAGGATTACGGAGCGACTCCTGAAAACGGGTGGCTATACGGAAGCCACGTTTGAAGCGACTACGGATCGGCGAAGTGTTTTGGATGGGGCTGACTATGTGATATCCAGTTTGCTTGTCGGAGGGTATCAAGCCATCGAGGCGGAAATCGATATCGCTAAGCGACACGGCGTCGATCAGTGTATTGGAGATACCCTGACACCTGGAGGGATCATGCGGTGTCTGCGCACACTGCCGCATCAAGTGGGGATTGCTCAGGACATGATGGAACTGTGCCCGGAAGCGATTCTGTTGAACTATACCAATCCCATGTCGATGCTTTGCTGGGGGATGTATCGGGCCGTGCCAGGAATACAATTGGTAGGGCTCTGCCACTCTGTTCAAGGCACATCTCAGCAGTGGGCGAAGCGATTGGAAATTGATTTGGAGGATATCGACTGGCTGTGCGCGGGAATCAATCACCAGGCTTGGTTTTACAAATTCCAGAAAGATGGGGTGGATCTATTGCCCCGCATACGCGAGTTGGCGGTCGAAGCGAAAATTTGGAAGGGCGACACTGTGCGCATGGAGATGGTCAAGCACTTTGGCTATCCCGTGACTGAATCGAGCGGCCATGGGTCAGAGTATACGCCTTGGTGGAGGAAGCGACCGGAATTGATCGAACAGTACTGTCCTGGTGGTGGATGGAATGGCGGTAGCGGTTTTATTAAGGAGCTTTACGCTCGTCCAGACTGGAAGGATGAGATGGAGGAGTTGGCGAGCGGGGAGAAACCGATTGACCTGAATCGAAGTTCTGAATACGGTTCGCAGATTATTCATGCAGCGGAAGGGGGAGAGCCGGTGGTGATTCACGGTAACGTGGAAAATCGAGGGATGATAGACAATCTGCCGCAAGATAGCTGCGTCGAAGGCCCGATTTTTGTCGATAGGAATGGCCTTCAGCCGATTAAAGTGGGCGAGATTCCCATGGCCCATGCGGCCATCAATCAAACGCAGATCAATGTTCAGCGATTGGCGGTGGAAGCAGCGCTAACGCAGGATCCCGAACGTATTTTCCAGGCCTTCGCCATGGATCCGCTTACGTCCGCTTGCCTTACATTAGATGAAATCCGCTCGATGGCTCGCGAGATTATGGAGGCTCAGCGATTTTGCCTGCCGGAATGGGAAGGGATTAAGATTGCGGATAAGTCCGTGCTCGTAGGCGTGAAGTCGGATGAGATCGAGATTCATGAGGACCCGGGTGTTCATTGAACGAATGAAAGTTTTTGTGATCGTTTGAAGGCAATCGTGACACTGCCGATTTCGTTTGCCGTAGGGGGACCTCTTTATTTCGCTAATCGTCATGTCAGAAACCGCTTTAGATTTATCGAAAGATTTTCCTGCTAGTCCTCGAGAAACGCTTGCCGGATACGTAGTGGCCAAGCGCACTCTCGATAAGTGCCGCTCTGTACTGGCTGGAACGAATGGGGAGTACCATTTCGATTGCCCCTTGGATAATTTCTTTTTCGGCTTTGCGGAAATTTCGGCGGACGCCTTTAAGGAGTTCGTGGCGACGGGCGCTAACGACGAGGCTGTTGCCGATTGGATAACCTCCAATGCCAAACAGCGGGACCGTCGGGAAATCATCGCTTGGAATAATGAAATGCGTGGCAAGCGGATTAGCGAAATGCCCATCGAATTGCAGGAATTTCTCGAAGGATACATTCCAAAGTACATTCCCCAAGGCCGCGTGGTTTATGTTTGGTTCGATGTCTACGATATCGAGGAAGGGCGGATTTAAAGAGATCGGAAGAAATTTTCAAAGAATCCGTCTCCTTTGGGAACATCTTGGTAGCTATGAAGAACGAAGGCTATTCTGCTTGCCGAAGCCTCTGGTTTCCTAAAATGTGCCGATAACTTCATTGCTAGGGGCGAGGGAAACATTGCCTCATTTCATCTAAAATAAACTAATCGATATCCATATGAAAAAATCAGTTCTATCCATTGTTGGGGCCTTATTTCTTATCGTTGGAGCGTCCACCGCATTTGGCGCTCATCACGAAGATAGCAAGATAGCTCCTAAGACCGTTATCCACGTGGTCACTTTGACCTGGAAGGACGACGCCTCTGACGAGCAGATCAAAAAAGCCCTTGATGGTGTAAAGACGATTGCCAAGAAATTCGACGGAGTGACCCGCGTTTGGACTCGGGCTATTAAGACTCAAGGCGATCATGGTCACGCGTTCGTCATGGAATTCAAGGACGAGCAGGCTCTAAAGGATTACGCGGGTAGCGATGCCCAGAAAGAGTGGTACAAGGCATATCTTCCAGTCCGGGCGCGGAGCACCACTTTCGACATTACCAATTAACGGAATTAAGCCTCCGGTAGGTTGGTATAAACACTTTCAGCCGCGATGGAATTTCCTTCCATCGCGGTTTTTTTTGCGGACGAGCTGAATGAAATGCTTTAATGAAATCTTCCACTAGAGTCATGTTGAGAGCCATGAAGTCGCTTATACCCTTTCTTTGCGCTGTATGCGTTTCGTTGGACTTCGCTCAAGCGAAGCCTAACCTGGTCTTCATCATCGCCGATGATCTTACGTTCAGGGACATAGGCTGCTATGGTGGTCAAGCGCACACGCCGAATATAGACTTTCTGGCGACAGAAGGGATGCTTTTCGAGCGCTGCTTCCAGTCATCGTCGATGTGCTCCCCAACCCGCCACAACATTTATACGGGCTTGTATCCATTCAATTCGGAAGCCTATCCAAATCATACCTTCGCCAAGCTGGGAACGAAAAGCGTCATCCAGTATTTGAAACCCCAAGGTTACCGGGTGGCGCTGTCGGGTAAAACGCATATCAAACCCCAGTCGGTGTTCCCGTTTGAATACAGCAGGCGAGACAATAATCCGGATATGGAAGCGATCGATCTGCTGATAGGGGAGTCGGCAGCTGAGGGAACCCCCTTTTGCCTGTTCGCTTGTTCGAATGAGCCCCATGGGCCCTGGGATAAGGGAGACGCTTCCATTTATCCGCCCGACAAAGTAATATTGCCTCCTTACATTGTGGATACACCGGAAATTCGGGAAGGGTTTAGCGCTTATTTAGCGGAGATAACCTATTACGATAGTCAGGTAGGACAGATTCTCGCCTTGCTCGACAAACATGGACTGAAGGAAAATACCCTGGTTATGGTTGTCTCCGAACAAGGCAACTCAATGCCCTTCGCTAAATGGACGTGCTATGGCAATGGGCTGCAATCGGCTATGATAGTTCGCTGGCCCGGTCGTGTGGAGCCAGGATCCATCACCAGCGCCATTGTGGAATACACGGATGTGCTGCCGACGTTTATTGAAGCTGCAGGTGGACCCGAGGTGTCAGGTTTGGATGGAGAAAGCTTCGTGCCGGTTTTAGCAGGCGAATCGAATCGTCATCGGAACTATGTTTTCGGGCAAGTGACGACTCGAGGAATCAACAACGGATCAGATGCTTACCCGATCCGCACGGTACGGGATGAAAATTTCCGGTTGATTTGGAATCTGATGCCTGAGGTTGAGTATGCCAACGCATATACAGGCGGCAAAGCGTTCAGATCGATGATCGCGAAAGCCGCTTCTGGAGATACCCATGCCAAAGAATTCGTATCCAGATATCAATATCGTCCTGAGTTTGAGTTGTTCGATTGTGTAGCTGATCCGCTTGAAATGAACAACCTGGCAGACAATCCCGAATACGCTGGGGTTATAGATCGCTTAAAAGGCGAATTGGATAACTGGATGGCGAAGCAAGGCGATACCGGGATCCAGACGGAACTCGATGCCAAGTATCACATGCGCAACGCTCAAAGCATGAGCAGAGCTGAAGTAGATGCAGAATGGGAGAGGCGCAAGAGGTAGGTTTCACAGTGGGCTCAAGAGCCTCGTCAGTATTACATTTTAGACGCTCGGTCTCCCAGTAGCCCCAAGTTATCGCCGTTGAACAGACGGGTAATGACGGCTGCATAGGGACTGCAGCCCTACCTATTTCTTGGGTTTGGCCGATGTTAGGGCTGGTTGCGCGTCTCGCTGTAGCGTCCGCGAAGGCGGATCCTCAACCAGCCCTGTTCGTCTCTCAGAGACGCTTTTCCAATTCTAGGATGGCTTTGTCGAAGATCTTCAGGGCCCGCTGGCGGTGCTGATCGCTTTTGTAGGCGCCAGTATCCTGGTAGTAGGTTTTGCGCTTTTGAAGCGTATCTATGAATTCCTGGGCCGTTTCGGTAGAGCGGATAGACTCACCGTTCACGATAACTCGAATAGCATTAGTATGGGCCGTTTCATCGATGTCTTGCGTTTCGATTCGAGATCCCCGGGCAGAAAGGGCGATCCACGAGCTTTTTTCAATCAGGATCTCTCTTTCAATCTCCCAGACATGGATGCCGTCTTGGAAGAATTTTGATGTAGGCAGCTCTATGTCTCGGCCATTTTGAATTAATGTGAGTTCACTTAATTCTCTGGGTGAGCGAAGGTTCCCAGATACGCGAACTTTGCCTGGAGCGTTCAGATGGACGGTTCCTCCGATTGGCTGTCCATCTATCTCTAGGTCGATGATTGGTCCTCCAGACATAAAGACACGCCCCCGTTTCATGGCGCGTTTGAAACTTTCGAAATCGGTTGCTCCGCCGGTGTGGACGTAGGTTCGAATGGAGCCGAGGAATGGTTGCCAAGGATCTCTGTAGGGCCAGTTGGGCAAGTCTGTGCCCGCCATGGGTGGAAGAAAGTAGCCGCAGTTCATCAAACGATACCAGGTATCCCGTTCGTAGATGAATCCATTGCTGATCTCCCAGAAGTCGACGCGGCCAAGCACAGCATCAGCAATTGCGGTGGGCTCTTTGCCCAAAGATCCGCCGTGGGCAACGCCCGCGTATCCTTCTTGGTTTTGGGCTTCTTCAAGAACATCGTGGAGAGGAGGGAAGTTTTCGACTATCTTAGGCCAACCCATCCCGCCAGTGGAGTAGGGTTCGATTATTTTTGAAGTACCCAATAAGTTGATATGCCCTTGGGCGGAGTCCCGATACTCTTGGCCAGGGATGAGCCACTGCCGCCCAGCGCTGGAACGCCCGGCTTCACCGAAAGCGAATTGCCGAGACCAGATTCCCGGGACCATGCCGCCTTTCAGGATCATGAAGTGACCAGCATCGAGCCCATCCGCGTCTAGCATAGCCAACCAGCGGTGGTCATCGGCGGGACTTAGCCGATCGTAATGGAGATGCTCTTCAATAGCAGTCCATCCGGCTTTTCTCAGATCGGTCCATCGCATCAAGAGAATCTCCAAGATGCCGGAGCCCTCCTCGATGTTGATCCCAACAGTGTTTGAAACGTATTCGAATCCTCGCGACGCTGTAATTTTGAGGGACTTAATCCCTTCGGGATAGGCAATCGTTGTCGGCCCAGGGTCAAGAGCGTAGATAACAGTGAATCGCTGTTGTTTGCTTTTGTGGATGGAGGTAAAGCGAATGCCGTTCTTGTTCACTTCTTCAGGAGTCCAGTAGTCACCATTGATTTCGAATGATAGGCGGGCATTAAGAGGTTCTCCCGTATTGGCATCCAATACGGAAACTTGAAGTGTTCCCTGATCGCTTATATCGCTAATAGGTCCGAATTCGTGGGTAACTGGAGTCTCTTCGTGGGCAATAAGGCGACAGGTGAAAAGGAATATTCCAAGGCCAGCGAGTGTGTTTCGGGAAGAGTACATGGGGCAGTTCAGAGACAATGGACTAGCGAATGCATTGGCTATTGTCGAGCTCTCGAGAGGTTTAGATTATAGACTTGTGATCTATCGCTTGATCCGGGGCATCGGGGTCGCTATGCCTTCTAAGCTATATGAATTCCGCTAGTTTCTCTCGGGCCCTTTTTCTTAGTCTGTCCCTTTGGGCGAGCGCAGTTTTGCCCAACGCGCTTGCTGCTGATCGACCCAACATCCTTTTCGCGTTCGCGGACGATTGGGGCAAATTCGCTAGCGCATATGCTGAATTGGAGTTCGAGGATACGCCCAACACGGCTCTGCAAACGCGTCATTTCGATCGTATCGCTGACGAAGGGGTTCTGTTTACTAACGCGTTCGTAAACTCGCCTTCCTGCACACCCTGCCGCAGCGCATTACTATCAGGACAGTATTTCTTCAGGACCGGTCGGGCAGCCATTCTGCAAGGAGCTGTCTGGGATGATTCGATCCCTTCCTTTCCCTTGTTACTACGCGATGCTGGTTATCACATTGGTCAGACCTACAAAGTGTGGTCGCCGGGTTCCGTTAGGGACGCTCCTTTTGGTGGCCGGGAATATGAATACGAGTCGGCTGGGACACGGTTTAATCAGTTCTCTCAAAATGCGAAAAGGCTGATAGAACAAGGGGCGTCTGTCTTGGAAGCCAAAAGGGAGTTGTACGATGAAGCGCTGGGAAACTTCGAGAGCTTTCTGGAGGCGCGGCCTGATGGGGCTCCATTTTGCTATTGGTTCGGACCGACCAACGTTCACAGAAAGTGGATACGCGGGTCAGGCAAGACCCTATGGGGATTGGAGCCGGACGACCTCAAGGGCAAGCTGCCTGCCTTCTTGCCGGATGTTCATACGGTGCGGGAAGACATGATCGACTATTTTGGGGAGATCATGGCTTTCGATACAGCCCTCGGGGTTCTGCTGGATCGGCTTGCTTTAACGGGCGAACTGGACAACACCGTGGTGGTGGTGAGTGGAGATCATGGTATTCCAGGCTTCACCAATGCGAAAACCAATCTCTACGACTATGGTACCAATGTCTCTCTAGCGATCCGTTGGCCGGGGCAAGGAAAGCCGGGTAGGGTAGTTACTGATTTCGTCAATCTTATGGATCTCGCGCCCACCTTTTTGGACATCGGAAGAGTTTCGATCCCAGATGTTATGACCGGCCGGAGTCTAGCGGGAATCATAGCTTCAGATCGAGAGGGTCGCGTGGAAAGCTCACGCCATTTCGTCGTTACCGGACGCGAGCGTCATGTGGCCAAGGCTCGGGCGGGAAACTTGCCCTATCCGCATCGGGCTATCCGAACAGACGACTTTCTCTACATCCGCAACTTCAAGCCGGATCGCTGGCCGGAGGGCGATCCAGGCACCGGACCCATGGCTCTGGATGCGGATACTTTGACCAACAACACCTTCGTTACCTTCGGCGATCTTGATGCCAGTCCTACAAAGGCTTGGCTCGTTCTGAATAAGGACACCGAGTTCGGTAAAGCCTACTATGACTTTGCTTTCGGCAAGAGGCCGGGCGAAGAGCTCTATGACTTGCATGCCGACCCTGACCAAGTCATCAACCTCGCGTCCAATACTGTGTACGGTGCCAAGCGTGAAGAATTACGTAATCGATTGCTGAAGCTTCTTGAAGAGAATGGAGATCCTCGAGTGACTGGCGACAGCATGACCTTTGAAAGGCCACCATTTGCGGGGGAAGAGTAGGCTGAACAATGCGTGCCATACTACCTCTTCTACCAGTCGCTCCGCGAGTAACCTCATCGTGTGCCCGTAGAGTTGGCAAATTACCAAATTGCGGTAGGGCAGAGCGATTTCTCAACGAAAAACTGCAAAGAGAGAAGGCA
>CAZFUD010000015.1:0-37929 GCA_964521705.1 uncultured Opitutaceae bacterium
TTCAATGCAGTGACCTGACCTGGTCCGCCTACAACCGATGGCCCACTGATTTCTCCATTTATTCCAGGCATGAAGGGCGTTCCAGTACCAGCGTACCGAGCGGATCGGTGAGCTTCGACCGGCCTTATGCCTTGTTCACTCACCCCGTGAATAAGATCAAGGCGTCTGTCGGTTCCGGTGAATACTTGCCCTGGGAATTTCCATTGTCCTTTTGGCTAGAACAACACGGTTACGATGTCTCCTACATTTCGAATGTCGACACGCATGCCGACCCGAAGGGCTTGCTGCGGACGAAAGGTTTCATCTCGGTGGGGCACGACGAGTACTGGTCATTGCAGATGTACGATAACGTACTTAAGGCGCGTGACGAAGGCGTAAGCCTTGCGTTTTTGAGCGCCAACGCGGTTCTCTGTGTCGTGCCGATGCTGCCTTCTTCGGACGGTACGCCCAATCGCATTATTCGTCGGGAAGGTTGGTTCTTTGGAGAAAATAGCGAGTTTGGAAGCGCGGAGGAAAGGCGAAGCGTCAATCAAGAAGGATTTGAACCCGTCATGGGGCCGGATGGCGCTTTGTTGATGGGGAATCGGACCACTCCCCCGGTCATGGGAGCCGGCGATTGGACCTGCGCCAAACCGGATCATTGGCTCTTTGAAGGGACTGGGATGAAGAAGGGGGACTCGATCGAAGGACTCGTTGGCTGGGAGTGGCACGGCGCCCCGATGATGGACCTGCCGGGGATGCAGATCGTGGCTGACGGTGAAACCTTGATGACCGGCAAAAATCCGGGCCATTACACTGCCACAATCTACGACGGACCCAAGGGCAACGTGGTCTTCAATGCCGCCACCATTTGGTGGGCTAATGGCTTGTCCAGCCCCCCGGGTCACAAAACTCCGGTCCGACATGGAGTCGCTCAACAAGGAGTAGACGAGCGCGTCCAGAAAATCACCCACAACCTCTTTCAACGCATGATTCGTTAGGAGTTCTTAATCATGCTCTTCATCTTAATCCTAATCTTTTTTAAATAGTCCCAATCTTAAATGAATCAACCCCAAGACCCTAAAGGCGGCATACCACGCCGCGATCTCATCAAAGGCGTTACTGCCGCCAGTCTAGGCCTTGCCGCTGGCTCAATAGGTATCCCGAATTCGCTCGGAAATACGAACGTATCCAATTCTAAGCGACGGAATTTAATCCAACTTGAAAATGCCAAGCCCGGCACGCGCGACTGGCAGTTGACCAAGACCCGCCAGCTCCCAGGGAAGATCAACAAGATTCTCAACAACGGGCGCTGCCCATGGATTGAAGGCTACTGTTCGGCGAACAGCGTGCGGGCAGGGGATCAGCTACGCGTCATGGTGAGTACGAATCCCGTTTCCAATTTCAAATTGGAAATATTCCGGACCGGCTATTACAACGGTGATGGCGCTCGGCTGATGAAGCGTTTCGATTCCCTCAAGGGTAAGACGCAGGAAGACCCGAAGGTAGGCGAAAACTATGTGCGCGAATGCAATTGGGATCCCTCGGTGGAGTTCGAGATTCCCAAGGATTGGTTAAGTGGCGTCTATCTGGGGAAGCTGACCGCGGAGAAGGAGAATATACAGAGCTACGTCATCTTCATCGTACGCGACGACCGTCCCTGCGATTTTCTGTTTCAATGCAGCGAACTGACCTGGAGCGCCTACAATCGTTGGCCCGCCGACTACTCGATTTATACCGATCACCCGGGCTTCAATACCAAGGGAGTCCCTAGTGGAACGGTGAGCTTTAATCGCCCTTACGGCTTGTTCACTCACCCGGTGAACAAGCACAAGACCTCCGGCGGTTCTGGCGAGTACTTGCCTTGGGAGTTTCCGCTCGCGTATTGGATGGAGCAATACGGTTACGATGTTTCCTACATCTCCAATATCGACACGCACGCCGATCCGAAAGGATTGCTGCGGACCAAAGGGTTTATCTCGGTAGGGCACGACGAGTATTGGTCCGTGGAGATGTACGACAATGTCAGCAAGGCCCGTGACGCGGGTGTGAACCTGGCCTTTTTCGGCGGCAATTCCGTTCTCTGCGTGGTGCCGATGATGCCCTCAAGCGACGGCACGCCCAATCGGGCGGTGCGGCGCGAAGGTTGGTTTTTGCCCATGCCTAAAAAGATTCCGGAAGCTCAAAAAAAGGAGCTGCAAAATCGGGAAGGCTTTGAATTCAATATGGGCCCCGATGGAGCGCAGCTAATGGGTGGGCGACTGGACCATCAGCAAAAAACTGGGCGCGGCATGGGCTCGGGCGATTGGACCTGCGCGATGCCGGATCACTGGCTCTTCGAGGGGACGGGAATGAAGAAAGGGGATTCGATCAAAGGTCTCTTGGGCTGGGAGTGGCATGGAGCCCCGGCCACGAATCTCCCGGGGATGAATATCGTCGCAGAGGGAGATGCAACGATTAACGGAAGGACGGTAGGGCACTACTCTTCCACGCTCTACGACGGTCCCAAGGGCAACGTCGTCTTCAATGCGGCAACGATCTGGTGGGCCAATGGCTTGTCCAGCCCACCGGGTCATAAAACGCCGACCAGGCATGGAGTGGCTCAACAAGGAGTAGACGAGCGCGTTCAGAAGATCACCCACAACCTCTTTCAACGCATGGCGAAGGCCTAAGCGATGGCGTAACTAAAATGAAAATACGCACACATTTCGCAAGAAAAGTAACCATCGCTGTAATCGCAGCGCTGAGTCTTTCGTTTTGCGGTGCGGCGTATGGCGCGGACAAGGAACGACCCAATATTCTCTGGATCGTGGTCGACGACATGTCCTGCGATTTTGGCTATCAGGGGCAAGCTCTGGTTGATACACCCCATGTGGATCGACTCGCCAAGGAAGGCGTCGTGTTCAGCAATGCCTATGTCACCGCAGCAGTTTGTTCTTCAAGCCGTAGCGCCATGATTACAGGGATGTACCAGACGAGCATCGGCGCCCACAACCATCCTTCGGGGCGTGGCGTGGTCAAACAGTACTTGCCCGAGCCGGTGCGTATGATGCCTGAGTTACTCAAGGAAGCGGGATACTACACCTCCAATACAAGCATCTCCTTTAAGAATTTCGGCAAGGCCGACTATGACTTCGTCTGGAACCCAAAGGAAATTTACGATGCCCCGGATTGGTCGGGACGCAAAGCCGGGCAGCCCTTCTTCGCGCAGGTTCAACTGTTTGGCGGAAAATACAGAAATGTACCTGCGGCTTACGCTCGCGTTAAACAGGAGCTGGAAGACTTAGTCACGCCGGACCAGGTAAGCCTGCCCCCGTATTATCCCGACGACCTTGTGTTTCGAAAGGACTGGGCCGAGTATCTCAATAGCGTGCAGTACACCGATTGGGAAGTAGGGCGCATTCTGCAGCGACTCGAGGACGACGAGGTCCTCGACAATACTATCATCTTCTTCATGACCGACCACGGCATCAGCCAGGCGCGGGGCAAGCAGTTCCTTTACGAAGAAGGTATTAAGATACCTTTTGTGGTGTGGGCTCCGGGACGTATAGAAAAAGGGACTACGCGCGATGAGCTCATCGAGCATATCGATATGGCGGCTAGTTCCTTGTATTTCGCGGGAATCGATATTCCCGAGTACATGCAGGCCCGGCCGCTCTTCGGCACGGAGGCGAAGCCGAGGGAGTATGTGGTCTCCGCCCGCGATCGATGCGATGAAACCACCGACCGGATTCGCAGTATCCGCAATGGCAACTACAAGTACATTCGCAACTTCTATCCCAAGCGGCCTTATTTGCAGCCAAACTTATATAAAGATAAGAAGCCGTTCATGGCGCCGCTGAAGCAGCTCTATGCCGATGGAAAGCTCAATGCCGCTCAGTCGCTGATCATGGCGGAGACGCGGCCCGAGGAAGAGCTTTATTACCTGAGCGAAGACCCCTGGGAAATTCGGAATCTGGCAGACGATCCCAAGCATCTCGACAAGCTGAGGGAAATGCGGGCTATTCTTTCGAATTGGATCATCGAAAGCGATGATCAGGGGCGCTTCCCCGAATCGGAAGCCGCTTACAACAGCCAAATGAAGGGGTATCTTAGTACCCAAGTGAAGAGAGGAAGGACCGAGGCCGCCCAACAATTGCAGGAAAACATCGATCTGATGAAGCAGTGGAAGGCGGAAGGGAAATAGGGGAGATGACAATTTTTGGGAAACTGGATTTAGATTAAGATAAAGATTAAGATTATGATTAAGACACGTACCACGATACTAATCTGTCTGTGTGTTTTCATTAACGCGCTGGCTATGGTTGCAGCGGACAAGCCGAACGTTCTCTTCATCGCGGTCGATGATATGAATGACTGGAACGGTGTGCTGGGCGGCAACCCCCAGTCCAAGACGCCCCATATGGAAACGCTGGCGTCCAAGGGCATGGTGTTTACCAATGCCCATTGCGCGGCACCGGCTTGCGGCCCTTCGCGGGCTGCGATTATGAGCGGGATCAGACCGTCGACTTCAGGCAATTATATAAACAAGAATTCGTTTACGAGAAATCCGATCCTCAATGATTCGATTCTGTTGCCCGAGTTTTTCCAACAGAATGGCTACTACGTAGCGGGCGTTGGAAAACTGTTTCATGGTGGCCATTTCATTCGAGAAGTTCAAGGGCGGGGCTTCGATGAGTATTACCCGAGCAAGACGCAGGACCTTCCTTCTTTCGAGGGACTCAAGTTCAACTCTAAGCTGCCCCTTGGTGGATGGGCAAGACAGGCGGATTGGGGGCCTTGCCACCCGGACGTGACTTTGGACGACCACCCCGATGGCATTACTGCCAATTGGGCGTCGAATAAGTTACTCAAGGGCGAGTTGCAGGAGCCTTTTTTTCTGGGGGCTGGTATCTTCCAGCCTCATTTGCCCAACTACGCGCCCCAGGAATATTTCGATCGATTTCCAATAGAGGATATCGAAATTCCTGAAGGATTCCGAGAGGACGACTTGAACGACGTGCCTGCGGCCCATGCGAAGATGGCTCATAATCCTTGGTTGAAGAGAATCCGGGAGACGAATCAATGGAAGCCAGCCATCCAAGCCTACCTCGCCTGCACGGCCATGGTGGACGACCTCATTGGCCAACTCGTGGGAGCGCTTGAGGAATCGAAGTACGCCGACAACACCATCATTGTGCTCTGGAGCGACCACGGCTTCCAGTTAGGGGAAAAAGGGCGTTGGGGGAAATACTCCCTTTGGGAGCGGGCGACGCGGGTCAACCTCATGTGGGTCGCGCCGGGCGTGACCAGGCCGGGAACAGTCTCGAACAAGCCCGCGAACCTGCTGGATATCTATCCGACCCTGGCTGCATTGACAGGGCTCGAGCCGCCAGAGGGACAGCTGGAAGGCAACGATCTCTCCATTTTGATGAAGAATCCGAATGCCGCTTGGACGGACACAACGGTTACTACGTTTGGATACAGGAACTACGGCGTTCGTTCCGAATGGTATCGATATATTACATACGAAGACGGAACGGAAGAATTGTATGATCGTGCGAAGGATAAGTGGGAGTGGACGAATCTCGCGAGCAATCCCGAGTACGCGGCGATCAAAAAGAAGCTGCGCAAAAAGATTCCTACTCACCATGAACCCATTGGCGCTATAGAAGCCTTTTTTGAGTCTAGGAAATAATTATCATGAAAGACCCCAGATCACCCAGAGGCGGCATCTATCGCCGCGATCTCATTAAAGGTGTAACTGCCGCCGGCTTTGGTCTAGCTGCCGGAGGACTGGGTTTCCCAAATGTATTCGTTCAAGCGAGCCCCTCCAAAAAGGGGAAGCCGAATCGCATTCAGATCGAAAACGCCAAGCCGGGCACGAAGGACTGGATGCTGAGCAAGGTCGATGTCGTCATGAACGAGCCGGTGGAGTTGTGGCGTTCTCCGCGCATCGAGGGCTATTGTTCCGAGACGAGCGTGGCGGCGGGCGATACCCTCAAGGTCATGGTGAGCGCGAACCCGGTTTCTGAGTTCGATCTGGAGATCTATCGTACCGGCTATTATGGCGGAACCGGCGGACGCTTCATGAAGAAGTTCACGTCTATCCAGGGGAAGACTCAGCCGGATCCGGAGATCGGCGAAAACCGTTTGCGCGAATGCAAGTGGGAACCATCCGTGGAGTTTAAGATCCCGAAGAGTTGGCTGAGCGGCGTCTATTTGGGCAAGCTTACTGCCAAGGAGGGGGGAGTGCAGAGTTATGTCATTTTCATTGTGCGCGATGAACGTCCTTGCGACCTGCTTTTCCAATGCAGCGATACGACTTGGGCTTGCTACAACAGCTGGCCTACCAACGAGTGGTCACTCTATCACAATGATGCCAACGGCTACACGGGAGCTAGGAAACGGAAGAAATGGAGCACCGACGCAGCAGATACAGGTTGGGTGAGTTTTGACCGTCCTTACTCACAATTCTGCCAGGATCACTTGGTCGTGAATACCAAGTCGGTGGGCTCGGGAGAATTCCTTCTTTGGGAATTCCCGCTCTCCTATTGGATGGAGAAAGAGGGTTACGATGTATCCTATATTTCGAATGTAGATACCCACAAGGATGGACCTGGACTAAAGCGCACCAAAGGTTTCATTTCTGTCGGTCATGACGAGTATTGGACGCTTGAAATGTACGACAATGCCAGCGCAGCTCGTGATGCTGGAGTCAACCTTGCCTTCCTGAGCGGTAATTCAGTTTGGGGCGTCATACCGCTGCTCCCCTCCCATTCAGGGCAAGCCCATCGCGTGATCCGCCGCGAAGGCAAGTTCCTTGGCGCGGAAACTTACCAGCTGCTTCAGGAGACTCGTGGTGAGAAGCACGACTACCCTCCCGGACCCAGCGGCGCGAAGCTCATGGGAGGGAGAACTGCTGGCATTGGTGGCGGAGCCTGGACCTGTAACCGGCCACAGCATTGGCTCTATGAAGGTACCGGGATGAAGGCAGGTGACACTGTTCCTGGATTGGTCGGGTGGGAGTGGCACGGTGCTGCCGAAATGAACCTGCCAGGGATGGAAGTTGTTGCCGAGGGCCCTATGATGCCTGACAACGGGAGATACAGCCCCCACGCCGCGACGATTTACGATGGTCCCAGTAACAACATCGTCTTCAACGCTGGCACGATTTGGTGGGCCCAGGGCCTCTCGTCGCCTCCTGGACACGTGCTGCCTGCACACAGGCATGCCAAACCCCAAGGGCCAGACCCGCGCGTGCAGCGAATGATGTCTAATGTATTCGATCGGTTCATACGATAACCCTCAAAGACTATTAGTATGAAAATGAGTTTGCCATCTGTTTCACGTAGCGTCCACGTGCGCGTTTCTATGATCGCTTTGATGATCGCGGCCCTCTTGCCGCAAACCGTCCAGGCGCAGCCTTCGGATGGAACGGATCCTTTTCTTTTGAGTATCGCGGCCCCGAACCGGACTGTCGGGCCGGACGATCGTCCGAACGTTCTATTCATTATCGTAGACGACCTGAACGTGGCCTTGGGGTCTTACCTGGATTCAAAGTCTCATCCGCATTACGCGACAGCGAAGACCCCTCACATCGACCGGCTGGCGTCGGAGGGCGTGCGCTTCGAGCGGGCTTATTCTCAGTACGCCGCGTGCAATCCCTCTCGCGCTTCTCTCATGAGTGGCCTCAGGCCGTCGACCAGCGGCATTTATAGCAACCAGAACAATGCGAACGCGGCTTGGCGGCCGAAGATTGGCGCGGACTTTCGACTATTGCCTGAGCATTTCCACGACTTCGGTTACTTCACCGCTCGGGTGGGGAAAATCTCGCACAACACGATGGAGCATCAAATCACCTGGGATGTTTCGCGGTTTGCGCTGTCGCGAGAGCCTGGATTGCGCTTCCATGTCCCTGGCTACCTGCCCGGGGAGGACTTGTCGGAGGAGCTCGACAATACTTCGGCCGCGGCGACGGAAGACGGAATGGTGAGAGGCGAGGTTGCGAGAAAACGTCGCGGAGGCCTGGCGCTCTCTTGGCGGGCGACGAGTGAATCGCCCCGCATGACGCCCGACGGGACCACTGCGACGCGCATCATCCAGTTGATGGCGGAAAACCGGGACAAGCCCTTCTTCATCGCGGCCGGCTTTCACAAACCGCACCAGCCCTGGGTCGGGCCGGCTTCTTTCTTTGAGCAACATCCTGTCGATAGTATTCAACTGCCGAATACTCCACCGGATGATGGGAAAGACATTCCGAGCCCGGCGATGGAGATTTACCAAGACGATCAGCTCCACACGGAGCGGCAGAAGAAGCAGGCGATCGCCGCCTACCACGCGATGGTGACCATGATCGACTCCTATGTCGGCGAGCTTCTCTACGCCTTGAAATTGCTGGAGCTGGATGATTCTACTATCGTTGTGTTCGCCAGCGATCATGGCTTTCACCTTAACGACCACGGCGGTATGTGGCGTAAGTCTTCTCAGTTCGAAGAGTCGACCCGCGTGCCGTTGATCGTGCGCTTGCCCGGTGGGCAATCCGCGGGGCAGGTCGCCAGTGGGTTCGTCGAGCTGGTCGACCTTTATCCGACGCTCGTGGATCTCGCGGGATTGCCGCAGCCCGCTCACGACCTGGACGGAGCAAGCTTTAAGCCACTCATTGAAGATCCCGATCGGAAATGGAAGTCGGCCGCCTTCTCGGAACACAGGCGCGAGGGTTACCACGGACGCACTTTGCGCGAGAAGCGCTACCGCTATACGGAGTGGACGCCTTTAGGGGGGCGGAAGGGCGAGACCCTGCTTGAGCTCTATGACCTCGAGGAAGACCCCTTTGAGTACGACAATCTTGCGGCCCGCCCTGGAAATGAGTCGCTGGTCGCTGAACTCTCTCAACGTCTAAAAGCCGGTTGGCGAGGGGTCTTGTCGATAGATTGACCTTTTGCGCGCATCCTTGTCGATTGATTGTGGCGGTCAAAAATCCGAACATTGTGGTCACTCATCTCAGCAAGCGTATTAGCTCTACCTGAAGATACCACCGAACTAACTTCTCTATACCCTCTAGAACCAAAATTAAACGAATCGTTCAGTCATGAAAAATCAGCGCGTCATTCAAAACTACTGGTGTCTATTCGCCCTGTGGGCTTCTGCGTTGTTTTTACTGCAGGAATCCATGGGCAATTCTCACGTTGAGGTTGCTGAAAAATGGAAGACGTTGGGCTTTCAGCAGCCGAACTCTATGGGGGGCGGCGAAGCGGCGATTCCGGAGTCGGGAACGTTCCGCGTATTCATTTTGATGGGGCAGTCCAATATGAATGGTTCCGGGCAGGCGAAGGACCTGGAAGCGCCTTACAATCAAAAACACGAACGCATTCGAATCTGGGCGAACGGACGATGGGAACACATGGTGCCGAGTAATAAATTTGGCCCGGGCGTGTCTTTGGCCCATCAGCTTGCCGATTTCTGGCCGGATGACACGATTGGCATTATCAAGGTGTCCGTTGGGGCAACGGGAATATCCGCCTTCGAAAAGAACTGGTCCTTCGAACGGGCCCAACGCAGTAAGGACGGTAGAAAGGGATCCTTGTATAAGGACCTGATGGATGCAGTGACTGAAGCGAAGCGCATTTCGAATCCGGAGTTTTGCGGCTTCGTCTGGAAGCAAGCCTCAGCGGATGGGCGACAAGGGCTCGCGGAAGAGTATTATGACAACTTCACACAGCTCGTTTCGGATCTGAGGCTAGACCTTGGCGTCCCGGATCTGCCGACATTTATTCCAAACTATGCGACAGACGAGGAATTGCTCGCTGGGAGTCTGTCCCTGATCGGGAAAGAGCAGAGACGCGAGGCTAGAAAGTTGGCAGCCCAAGGTTCCGCAGGAGCCGCGGAAGCGGTTCTGTCCTACATCGACGACAATGGCTTGCTCGCAGAGGCAAAGCCTACGGTCAAAAAAAACCGATACCTGATGACCGTCATCTCGGCCCAGAATAGAGCAGGTCGAGAGCTCCCCAATGTCGTCACGCTCTTTCCTGGTAAGTTGCCCATCGAGGAAGGTGGAGTCCATTACAGCTCGGAGGGATATCTCATGCTGGGGAAGGCCACGGCCTCCGCGATCGAGGAATTTTACAAACGATAATCGAAGGCTCTCTTCTTAAAATGTAATGAAATATTTTGTTTCATCGTTAACTTTCACTCTGACTGTATTCGCATCTTCCTTATTTGCGGCGGATCAGTCGAGTGGGGCTGACTATCCGCTTGGGCTCTTTTACTTCGACTTTGCCCGCTCTGCCGCAGAAGTAGCTAAAAACGTGGTGGAGCGAGACACGCTTGCCCTTTCATGAAATTTCATCTAGAAACTCTCGAAAATGGCGATGCTTGTTCGCTTTTAACGCATAACCCAATCAATCTCGTAAATCTATCAGTATCCCGAAAATGAAAACAAAAACGAATCGCCGGAACTTTTTGAAAACCACCGCCGTTGCTGCCATAGGCATGCCGACGCTCATACCGGCTAGCGCTCTCGGCAAGAATGGCGCCGTGGCTCCCAGCAATCGCATTGTCGTGGGAGGCATCGGGTTGGGTCCACGGGGACGAAAGGTCCTGGCGGGATTCTTCGCTCACAAGGACTGTCAATTCGTCGCTATCGCCGATGTGCAAAAGGAGCGACGCGAAATTATTAAGCGTCTAGCGGACCGTGAATATGGAAACTCGGACTGTGTGATTTACGACGACATGTCGGGAGTGTTGGAGCGTGATGACATCGACTCGGTCATCATCGCTACCGGCGACCGCTGGCATACCACGGCTTCCATCAAGGCTGCCCGCGCAGGCAAGGACATCTATTGCGAGAAGCCTTGCGCCATGAATATCATGGAATGCCAGCAGCTCGATGATACGATCAAGAAACATAAGCGCGTCTTCCAGGCGGGAACGCAGCGTCGAAGCGTACCTAATTTCAAGCTGGCGGCTCATCTAGCTAAAAGTGGCAAGCTGGGACAGGTCACCTCGGTTCACGCGGGTATATTGCAGTTGCAGGATTACCTGGAGCCACTGCCGGCTGAACCGGAACCAAATCCATCTGTCATCAATTGGGACAAGTGGCTTGGACCGTCGCCGTGGATGGACTTTAACGCTGCCTATTGCCGAGGGCGCTGGCGTAATCACGCAGGGCTGTACGCCGCGTGGAGATTGCCCGAGTGGGGTTCCCATACCATTGACCTCTGCCAATGGGCAGCGGATGCCGATGGAACGACGCCGATCGAATTCGAAGCGGAGTCGGATGGCATGATCACCGCTCAGTATGCCAACGGCGCGAAACTGGTGATGCGTCTTTCCGGTTTCGAAGGAGAGGGCGATTGGCAGGAAGGACTCGGTACTTGCCCCATTCGCTTCGAAGGCGATGAAGGCTGGGTAGAAGCCGGGGACGCCAAGAAAATCGTAGCCAGCAACCCTAAGCTGATCAAAAACGAAAAATATGATCAGATTACCGGTACGGATCCAGTTATGCATGTCCGCGACTTCCTCGATTGCGTTAAGACTCGGGAGCAACCGGTTTGCAACTCGACTGCAGTTCGCTACGGCCACATGGCCTGCTTCGCGGCCGCGATCAGTTGGAAGCTGGGACGCAAGGTAACCTTCGATCCGAAGAAGGAACGCTTCGTTAACGACGCTGAGGCCAATCGCATGCGTACCTACAAGCGACGTAAACCGTATAACCGTATACGATCTAGTATTTTTTGACAGGAAGTCGTGGCATACATGATGCCTCCTTCGTCGGCAACGAGATGAGTTTGTTGCGTGGTTCATCATGTTGTCCCACTGTCACGGGACATCCTGTAGCCCGCGGCTGCGGGCGTATCCTGTTAGTTCAAAATCGTATAACTCATAACTCGTGAATACGAAGAAATTTGTATGAGAAACTGCTTCCTCAGTACGCTTATTGCTGCATTCGCTTTCATTTCAATCGGTAACGCAGTTACGGATGACGCAAAGCCGATGAACGTCGTGTTCATTCTCGCGGATGATCTTGGCTGGAGCGATACCGAGCTTTACGGGAAAACGAAATTGTATAATACGCCGAACATTCTCCGCTTGGCGGAGCTCGGCTGCACGTTCAACCGGGCGTATTCAAATTCTCCCCTGTGTTCACCGACTCGGGCCAGTTTTTTGACGGGGCAAACACCCGCCCGACATGGCAGCACGCAGCCCAGGCATCATACGGCCAATGTGATTAACAAAGCGGAGTTGGCGAAACGGGCCAAACCATCCGAAAAGGCATTGCCTGTAGTGAGTGCTACTCGCCTGGATACGAATCTGCCTACGATCGGCAAAATGATGCAGGAGGCGGGCTACGCGACGGGACATTTCGGCAAGTGGCACTTAGGAGCGGCACCTTACAGTCCCTTGCAGCATGGCTTTGATGTCGATATACCGCATCACACCGGTCCTGGCCCTGGGAGAACCTATGTCGCTCCCTGGACCTTCAAGCACATCAAGGAGAATTATCCGGGGGAACACATCGAAGATCGCATGAGCGAAGAGGCGATCAAGTGGATGAACGAGGTCTCGGAAGACAAACCCTTCTTCATGAACTATTGGATGTTCTCGGTGCATGGTCCCTGGAATGCCAAGGAAGCGTTGATCGAGAAATACAAAGAAGAGATCGATGCCAATTTCGAACAGAGGTCAGTCACTTACGCTGCCATGGTGCACTCCCTCGATGATGCGATCGGCGCTCTCTTGGATGAGATCGAACGCAAGGGCATCGCCGATAATACGGTGATCATTTTCACTTCAGACAACGGCGGTAATATCCACACGAGGCTCCCTGAAGGGGGAGGCATTCCGGTCACGTCGAACACGCCGCTTCGAGGCGGCAAGGCGTCGATGCGCGAGGGTGGGGTGCGCGTGCCGACCATCGTCGTCTGGCCAGGATTAACCACGCCTGGCAGCCGCAGCGACGAGATCATCCAAACCTCGGATTTCTATACAACGATCCTCAAGGGGCAGGGCATCGCTCTCCCGAAAAACCACCCAGTGGACGGCATTGATATCAGACCTGCTCTGAAAGGCCAGAATCTCGAACGTGATGGGATCTTCACTTATTTCCCCTGCATTGTTCCCGTGCCGGAATGGTTGCCGCCTTCCATGTCCGTGCACTCAGGCAAATATAAAATGGTACGCGTCTTCCACGGCGGCGAAAGCGGTCAGCACGATTACAAGCTCTACGACCTTTCAAAGGACATCGGCGAGACGAACAATCTGGTAGCGAAGATGCCGGAACGCGTGGAAAGGCTAGATCGGATGATTGAAAACTACCTGAAAGAAACCGGAGCGGTTATCCCGGTGCCCAACCCGAGCTTCGATCCAAAGCAATTCGACCCGGCCGCGATTGGCGTGAGACCCAGAGGTAGGAACTAAAATATCCCCAATCTCAATCGATAATACCCTAATCTTATGAATCGTTTCATCCTTCTCCTAACTTCCTTTCTTACGCTCTCAACGAGCTGGCTTTGTGCCCACAAGCCGAACGTTCTCTTCATCGCCATTGACGATCAGAATGACTGGATTGGCTGTATGGGCGGGCATCCCTTGGTTAAGACTCCTAACATCGACAAGCTGGCCGCTCGGGGAACTCTCTTCACCAATGCCCATACGCAGTCGCCGCTGTGCAATCCGGCTCGGACGAGTTTGATGGTGGGGCTTCGCCCCAGCACGACCGGCATCCATGGTTTAGCTCCCTGGTTTCGCGATGTGCCGCAATGGGAGGATCTCCTGTCGCTGCCCCAGCACTTTGCCAACAACGGGTATCAAACCTACAGCAACGGGAAAATCTACCACAGTCTGCGTACCCAACCTGCAGATACGCCGAACCCCGAGTTTCAGCACTGGGGGGCTCGCGGGGGATTCGGTATACCGATGCCGCCGGAAAAGCTGATTCCGACCACGCCGTTCGGAAATCATCCGCTTATGGATTGGGGCGTTTGGCCGCTCGACAATGACGACACGACGAAAAGCGACTGGGAGGTGGCGTCGCGGGCGGTTGAGATGCTCGAGAATATGCCCGATGGAAAGCCGTTCTTCCTAACCGCCGGTTTCTTCCTTCCTCACGTGCCTTGCTTTGCTACCCAGAAGTGGTTCGACCTGTATCCAGACGATGCATCGGTGCTCCCGCCAATGCCGAAGGATGATCGAGACGACACGCCCCGTTCGTCCTGGTGGATACACTGGAGCCTGCCAGAGCCACGGCAAAAGTGGATCGAAGAGAATGACCAGGCGATCAATCTAGTGCGCTCGTACTTGGCCTCCACCAGCTTCATTGACAGCCAAATTGGTCGCATACTCGATGCGCTGGAAGAGACTGGGCATACGGATGACACGATCGTCGTTCTTTGGAGCGATCATGGCTACCATCTTGGCGAAAAGTTGATCACGGGAAAGAATACGCTCTGGCGCAATTCGACGCGCGTGCCGCTGATCTTTGCCGGTCCCGGAGTCACTCCTGGTCAGGTATGCAATCGGCCGGCCGAGCTGCTCGACATCTATCCAACCTTGGTCGATCTGGCGGACCTGCCGGAGGTAGATCACTTGGAAGGTTTGAGCCTATCGCGCCAGCTTACCAATGCCAATTCCCCGCGCGAGCGTCCGGCCATCACGTCGCACAATCAGGGCAACTACTCCGTCGTGAACGAAAAGTGGCGCTATATCCAATATGTGGACGGCGCCGAAGAATTGTACGACATCGTCAACGATCCGCACGAGTGGACCAACCTCGCTGCCAAGAGACCGGGAGTAATGGAGTCCATGAAAAAATGGATACCCAAGATCGATAACGGTCCTACACCTGGCAGTCGGGCCCGAATTCTCACTTACTACGACCGCGTGCCCGTTTGGGAAGGACAAATCATCGGAGAAGACGATCCAGTTCCTCAAGACAGCGTAGACTATCGCGATTGAGAATCGTCTTAGGGCACGATCGTTCTAATCACAGTTAATCAATCTTAATGCAACAACCTCAATAGAAAATCATGAAACGTATTCAATCATACTCAAAATTCGCTCTGGGCGCGGCCCTGTCTGTTTTATTCGCTTTCGGAGCCATTGCTGCGGAAGAGCCGAAGTTCAAAAAGATTTTCAACGGCAAAGATCTCACCGGTTGGGAAGGGCTACCTCAGTTCTGGTCGGTTCAGGACGGCGCCATTACTGGAAAGACGGATGACGACAACGTGGTGGACCCGAACACCTTCATTGTATGGCAGGGTGGAGAGGTGTCGGATTTCGTGTTGCGCCTGAAATTCAAGATCGTGGGAAACAATGAAGATGGCTGGGCCAACTCGGGCATTCAATACCGGGCCAAGGTGTTGGATAAGGCCAAGTTCTCGGTGGGCGGTTACCAGGCGGATTTCGAAGCCGGGACGAAGTATTCAGGCATTCTCTACGAAGAAAGAGGGCGGGGCATTCTCGCCTTGCGCGGCCAGAAGGTGGAAATTCATCCCATCCCGGAAGGCAAAAAGAAGCCTGTGATCAAAGTGTCAGGTAGTGTGGGCGATTCCGATGAAATTCAGGCCGCGATAAAGCAAGGGGACTGGAATGACTATCGGATCGTAGCGAAGGGGAACCGACTGATACATTTCATTAATGGCCACAAAACGGTGGATGTGAAGGACCTGGATGAGTCTAAGGCCGCCAAGTCGGGCATCTTAGCATTGCAACTGCACAAGGGAAAGAACATGACCGTGCAGTTTAAGAACATCCGTTTGAGGCAGTAGCGAAGACTTCCTATACAAACAACGTGACCGCCCCCCTTAAAAATATGATCCCCAAACTTGTTTTCTCTTTCATCGCAGTGTGTCTGCTGAGCGCCTGCGCAACCCTCCAAACACCAGTCGACCCAACGCTTGGCGATTGGGATTACGTCATTGAAAACCTTCCCCGCGGCGAGCCTGAAGGAACGTTTACCATCGCGAAGGATGGGGAAGGCTATACGGGAACGCTTCGAAGAAAGGGTGGCGATGGTGTTACTCTCGATGATATAGTGATCGCGGGTAACCTTCTCGAAAGCAGTCGTTTTCAAGCCCAAGGAAATACGGTAGTGATGAGCGGCACTTTCGAAGGAGGCTCTTTTGAGGGGACGCTTGTCGTCAGGGGACGCAGTTTTTCCATAACGGCTGTAAATAAATAACGGGCGGAACGGAAACCTTCGCTCTGGGCCTCCGCTGGTGCTTGAGTGGGGAATCGATCTGTTAGCTGGAAATCTGTTTGTAACTTTAGAGTTACCAAGGGCCTGTTTGATGTTTCTAAAAGCGAATGCCTCCACTCGCTAGGGCGTCTAGACGCGGCATCTGAACCTCACTATCATCTCAATTGGAAGGCAGGTCGCCCCAACCATGAACTTCTGAAACGATGGAGAGAATGTTGGGGGCTCATCCGTCGTTGCAGATGAGGTAAAGGCGTAGAGATAAAAGAGCACGGCTCAGAGTAGGGTAAGGGCGTTTTTCAAAGCTGTGGTGTAAGGGGTTCACAATCGAGATTGGGTTAAAGACTTTCTGCCGCCCAGATTGATTCATCTGATATGGAGAAGGAACCGGCTAGCTTTTCTTCCATGTAAACGCGGATCTTTTCGAGTTCGTCCCGGTGTGAATCGCTGGGGGCTTCGGTGAGGAAGATCGGCCACTTGGGCTGGCCCCAGAAGGTCTCCTCGTAGGCCTCACCTTCTCTTTCGACAAGCAGGAGGCCGAAGCTCTTATTGCCGGAGAGTTCGCCAAAGAGGATATCCAGTTTGACCGGATCGTCGCCGAGCTCAATCCAGGGTCCCGATGCAAAGCCGGCGGGGGCGTTGATGCAGGGTAGGTCGGGATGGTTTTCTCTCGTGATGCCTGCAAGCTCGCGAAGCGAGGAATCGTAGCGCGAGCCGTCGAACACGGGCTTGCCGTCGATGGCGACGATGAGGTGATTATCCGCGTATCCCCAGAAGCGATAGCGACCCTCGCTGGGAGGAGCGACCTTGCCGTTGTACCATGTGATCCAGCCGGCTTGAGCCGAGTAGGGAACGAGGCCGCTTTTTTCTGGATACTGTCGGTAGGATCCCGCAATGCCGCCGAAACGAAGCGGCTCGCTTTCCCTGAGTCCATTGAGGCTCGTACTGTCCTTAAAATTGGATACAAGAAGGGGGGCGATACGTTTTCCCATGAAATCCGCTTGGGCGGCTTCCCGTTGGCTTAGGCCACCCGCAATTTCTTCCTCCTTGTAGCCGAGGACGACTCCGTTGAAGCCGCCAACTGAAGGTGCTTTGGTGTCGAGCGAAAGCGCGGGCAGTTCTTCGACCTTATGGGTTAGCTCTTGTGGCCTCATTAATCTACCAAAGAAAGCAATCTCACCTTCGCTCATCAGTTGAGACGGTTCGCCAAACTTCTCACCCAGAGAAACTTCTCCATCGAGCACGAAGACTTTGGATCCTCCCGTTACAGCCGTCACCACAAAGCTGGTACCGAGATCGGTGATCTCGCGTTCGGCGGTTTCTACGATGAAACCGATGCCTTGCGGTGGGACGGTCAGCTTCACGTTTCCATTGCGAAGGAAGATGCGTTTAGAGCTGTTGGCGGTGAGTGAGAGGGGCGCCGTCGCGATTGCGTGTACGCCGGTGTCGTGAAAGACCAGTTCGACGAGGCCTCGCTCCATATTGAGTTGGTCGCCTGCCAGAAGGGCGTCGCCTTTAGCGAGCGTTCGAACTTGGTTGGCGAGTCCTTCGCCTTCGATTCGGAGCACGGTGGCCACCCCAAGTTCGTTTTCGAATCGAGGGGATTCGGAAAGGAAAAACCAGGCGAAGAAGCCAATCGCGACGGCTGCCGCGATGGTTCCTTGAGTCCACAGCTGGCGCTTAAGAGTTGTAACTTTTCGGGCCAATGTGCTTTCGATTTTTTCGGATTCGTCGCCTAATTCGGCAGCCGCTCCCTGAAGGTAGGCGTCGGCTTTGAGGGCGAGCCTCAGTTTGCGGCGAGCGATAGTTGATTCGTCCTGTTCCAGGTATTCAGACAGTTCCTGAGCCTCGGATTCGGTTTGGATTCCGAGGACGCATTTCTGGATCAATTCATCGATTCGTTCGGGCGTCATCGTTAGGCGGGTTGAGATTTCAGTTCGTTTTCGACGCAGTCCATCAATTTGACCCGGAGTCGTTGCCGCAGTTTGTACAAGCTGTTGGGCGAGCGGTTGGCTTTGGCGGCGAGTTCCTTGACAGCTCCGGGGGCTCGGTAGGGGGCGAGGATGAGTTGCTTGCGTTCGTCGGGAAACTTATTGAGACAGGACATTAGGGCCGCGTATTCATTAGCCGATTGATCCTTGTCGGTCGACTCGAGATCGTCTTCTTCCAGGAGGCGGTTCACCAGTTCGTCGCTGAATACATGCCGATCGCGGGCGGCGGTTCGACGGTGGCGAAAGCTGATGTTGCGCACGATGGTTTTGGCCCAGGGAAGAAACTCCGCTTGATTTCGTAGTTGAGCCTGCTTTTCCCAGATCACGATGCTCGCTTCTTGCATGACGTCGTCGAGCAGATCGACCGAGTGGAGGATCAAACGCGAGTAGGCGTGCAGCTCCCGGTTGTGGCGGGCGAAGAGCTGCAGCAGTTGGCCACCGGTTTCGTTGGCTTCTGGGTTCATCATGATTAGATCGCTGTTAAGTGGGAATTCTGCCGATATTGGATGAACCTAGGGCATCGTAAATCCTCATCTTATTGGAAAAACCACGCCGAATTCTCGACGTGGCTACGGCGCAGCGCGACGTGGTCCACAACTGAAATGCCAAACATCAACCTGCCCCCGCGACTGTGGGGATCCAGCGCAGCGACTTGTCACGGCGTAACTCGAAGAGCGCAGATGGTTGTTTAAAACATCACTCAACCGAATCGGTTTCCCATTAATCTTGCGGAGGCGCGTTGAAATTTAGGCTGCGCGGGAACCTTATTCGTTCGCGGCTTTGCGTTCCGCGAGATCGGCTTGAATTCGGAGCACTATTTTCTCGGTGAGCGTATAGTGGCGTGAGAGAGAGAGCCCGACTATGCTGACTACCACGAAGATGCCGCTGTAGATGAGGCGTAGGGAAAGAGCGGTTTGGTCGCTTTGGATGGCGCCTTCGGTTTGATCGAAGCCGACGATCACGAGAACGCCCCCGACGAGCGCGACAGCGATGGATACGCAGAGCTTTTGCATCCAAGTGATAACCGCTCCGTACATGCCTTCGCGGCGGGCTCCGTTCTCGAGTTCGTCGGCATCGCAGATGTCGCTGGTCATCGAATGGAGCATGAGGAAGAAGGTCATATTTCCTGCGGCTCCAATGGCGTAGGCGATGACTTGAAGATAGGGATGGTCAGGCGTGATCAGAAACCAGGCGGCCAGGGCGTGAATGAACTGGATGGAGAAGGAGATCTTGAGAATGCCCTTCTTGCCGACTGATTTGGAAAGTCGGGTGGCCAGCATGAGGGCGATTACCACCACTGCGGTCTGGATCATTCCCATACCTCCGACCAAGATGGA
Organism: uncultured Opitutaceae bacterium; assembly: GCA_964521705.1. Taxonomy (GTDB): domain Bacteria; phylum Verrucomicrobiota; class Verrucomicrobiia; order Opitutales; family Opitutaceae; genus Pelagisphaera. The sequence goes on from CAZFUD010000015.1 coordinate 19,482, forward strand.
CGAAGCTTTCAGGTCGCCAGGAAATACATACGAGACATTGATGAATACGATTATGGACATGGCGAAGGTCCAACCGGATAGCATCAATACAGTCAGTATGATCAGGATACGGAAAGATGGATCTTTCAGGGTAGCTAGAAGGGAGCGGAAAATGGGCATCTGTCTTTTGGCGGTGCTCGATTGCACGGCGCTGCGCTCCTTTATAAAGAAGACGGGGGCGATTCCGAAAAGGATGAAGACGAGTCCGGTGAGAGGACCGATATAGCGAGCGCCTTCCAGGGTGCTATCGAACCAATCCAATTGGGTGCCGGCAAGCAGCCATCCAGCAGAGATGTTCCCGATCATGTTGAAGAACATGCGGTAGGACATCACGCTGGTCCGCTCGTGATAGCTGCTTGTCATTTCGTATCCAATCGCGTGATAGGGGACGGTGAAGATTGTGAAGGCAGTGTAGAAGAGAATGAGCGAACCGATGAGAAGAGTGAAATAGGCGGTGTCGTTCCAGCCGGTTGGAATTTGCCACATAAGGGCGAAGGTAAGGCCTGCCAGAATGGCCCCTGAAAAGATGTAGGGACGCCGTCTTCCGTGACGCGACTCCGTTCTGTCGGAGATGGATCCCATCACGGGATCGAGAAAGGCATCCCATACGCGAGTGATGCCAATCGCTATGCCAACTAAGGCAGGGTTAACGCCGAGAGCGAGCGTATAGACCGGCATGATAAGCTGGGCCGGTCCGTGAAAGCCGATCATGTCTGCGGAGGCGCCGAAACCGTAAGCGAATTTCTGGAGGAGGGTGACGCGTTCCTGGCTTTGTGGGTTTTTTGATGGGGCGACGTCGGTCATGGGCGTTTCGTTAGCTTGGATTCCATTCGTCGAAGAATGGCATAGTGCCGGTTTCGTCGACGTTGTCGGCGTATCCGAATTTCTCCAACAGCTTGATTCCAGGAACGAGGGCGTCGTCGTGCTCGGCGAGCTTTTCGTCGAGTGCGCGATCAAGCTTGTCGACCAGTCCGTTATTGGAGAGCTTGTCGACTAGGTTGTTCAGCTGAAAGGGATCCGATTCGTTGTCGTATAGGAGCCAGGGGCCGGTCAGATCTCGCACGTAGGTGTAGCGATCGGTGCGAAGGCCGCGGTACTCGCGTCCCCCGACGTCCCGGGTGAACTGGCCAAAGGGGGATTGGCAGGCTAGGAGGGCGGAGCTGGCGCGGGCTTGGATGTTGCTTTCGCTGTCGTTTGCGCAGTCGAAAAGATAGGACGAATAGTCGCTGCCGTCGATGGAGTCAGGTATATCGATGCCGCACAGCCCTAGTAGCGTTGGCAATATGTCGGGCGTGTTGATGAAGGCGGGCGGCTTCATCCCTTCGCACCCGAATGCTTTGGGGAAGCGAATGAGGAGCGGCACGCGGATGGACTCTTCCCAAGGGCGTTGCTTGAAGAACTCTCCGTGGGAGAGAATCATATCTCCATGATCGGACCAGAACACGAAAATCGTGTTTTCGGCTAGTCCGGTTTCATCGAGGGCGTCCAAAAGCGACTTCAAGCAGTCGTCGAGGGCGAGGATGTGAGCATAGTAGCCTCGGAGGTGGGTTCTTGCCTCTGCGGCATCCTCGTCGGAAACGTTGTCCCGGAGCTCTATTTGGTTTTCGTCGATAAGGTCCAGGTATTTCTGGGGAGCGGTTTCGTAGGGATCGTGAGGAGGGCCCCAGGATAGGGTCAGTAAAAAGGGTTTCTCCTTGTCGCGAGACTTCAGATACTCGATGGCGTCATTCGTCTGAGCGATCGCATCGTAGCCTTCCCAGGTTTTTTTCTCGATGGAGGAACCTTCGTAATAATAGGAAGTATTGTAATCGTGACTACATTCCAGAGCTTTCCAGTATTGGAATCCGTGCTGTCGCTCGACGGGAACCGGCGCGTTGCGGCCGTTGGCGTTGACGTGCCATTTGCCGATGTAGCCGGTGTCGTAGTCGGCTTTGGCGAAGAGCTTGCCCATCGTTTCCGCCTCGGGGTCCATGGGAACGTCGTTGATAATGACGCCATGGTGGTGTGGATACTGTCCGGTGAGTAGGGACGCTCGGGCGGGGCAGCAGACGGGGGTACCTGAAATAGCGTTCTCAAAGTCGATGCTCTCGCTGGCCAGGCGATCCATATGAGGCGTTTGAATGTTGGTCTCGCCTCCGAAGCCCGCGGCTTGGCGACGAAATTGATCGGCGAATACGAAGAGGACGTTGGGCTTATTTTTTTTGGGCGTCATTGGGTGGTTGAGACAAAGTCCTTGCGGGAACTATGTCGACTATCTTGAAATCCGATTGTCGTACCATCGTTTTCAAATCGCTAGCGAGGAATTCTTGGACAGGTTGAAATGCTCTTATGTCTATTCCTGTTTTGGGTTGGGCCGCAGGCTGTTCAAATCGACGACTTCGCCTGCGATGAGGATGCTGCGACGCTGCTGAGGGATGCCTCGAGAATTCGAATTCAATTGATCCGAAATAACATCGATAGTGGCGCGGGCTAGCTGGGCGACGCTCACGTTAAAATGACTGAAGTCGAGCTTCTCTTCCTTCAGGTCTCCCCAGATCGAGAATACGCCGAGATCTTCCGGAATTCGGATTTTCGCTTTCGCGAGCCAGGATCCGATTTCGTTGCCCACGGTGACGATGCAGTCGGGCTGGTTGGCTCGGAACCATTGCAGAAAGAACGTCTGCTTCCAGTTCCTGCTTTCGACATAGGGCTCAAGGGGATCGCTCTTGTCCTGCTCGGACTGGTGCCGGAGGTAGCTGGCAATGAAGGTGTGGCCAACTCGATCGTCGAAATCCGCCCGTATCGCAAGACCGACTCGCTGATATCCTCTGTCGCGTAGATCTTGCAAGAGCTGATTCATGTTTTCAGCGTGGTCGTAGCCGATTCGATCGACCTTCGGGTCTTGAATCGTGTAGCCGATAGCCGCGACCGCGAACTCGTCGAATTTGAATTCGATGGGCATAACCGGCGAGTCGTTCTCGCCGAGGAGGATGCCCTGCACGTTGCGATTTCGCAAAATCTGAAGGAGGCGCTTGGGGCTGAGGCCCGGCTCGTTGTACGAAAACGGTTCCAATACGAATCCCAGTTCCTTGGCTCGCTTGCTGCCGCCCTGGAAACTCTCGAGTTCGTACGGGGAGCCTCTGGAATAGTCGTAAAAGTAGGCCAGGATTGACCGTAGCTGTTTGCTCCGCGCGCCAAGGCGCATGTTGGCCATGTTCGCTTTGACCAAAGGGTTCGGACGATAGCCCATTTCTTCCGCGATTTTGGAGACTTTCTCAACGGTGTTGGTGGAGCAGCGAGGATCCCCTCTCAAGGCTAAGGATACCGTGGATTTCGAGACGCCGGCTTCTTGGGCGATCTGACGAATGGTGGTCATGGGAAATACTAAGGACTTGGGAAATAGGGCACTGGCTTCGAGGAATAGGGCTGTGTTTTCAACTTGTCCAAGTAAAAACTAATCGACCGGGCAGGGGAATACCGAGAGCGTTTGATTGTATAGTCTCCACGCGTTTGGAGGCTAACAAAATTTCGAAACCCCATTCCCCCCCACGACTACAGGAGCCACCATGAAAGAAAATAAAATGATATTCTATCGTCTATCAAAAGGATTGCTAGCGCTCGCCTTTGTGAGTTCTCCCAGCCTTCAGGCCCAAGACAACTCCGGCGGCGAAATGTACACGTTGGACCCGTTTAGCGTGACTAGCGATTCAAACACCTACCACGCTACCAATTCGATTAGCGGCACCCGCGTCAACACGCGGATAATGGATATCCCGGTTCCTATCAGCGTAGTCACGGAACAGTTGATTGAGGATTTCTCATACGAGAGAGTCGAGGATGCTGTCGTCATGGATGCCTCGATCACGCGTCGGTCGCGGAACGAGGGGCAGTTCAACGAGAACTTCACGATTCGCGGATTTCGTTCCTCCCTGAATCTCCGCAACCGTATACCTTATAAAGGTTTCACGGATTCGTCGATGATCGACCGAATTGAGATCGTCAAAGGTCCCGCTGCTGTACTCTACGGTCTCTCGGACCCTGGCGGCCTCGTGAATATCATTACCAAAAAGCCACTGGATGTTAAGCACGCCGACGTGCAATTCCGAATCGGTTCCGAATCCAATCGCCGCGTGGAATGGGACGCCGGTGGCCCCTTGGACCAAGAGGGTAAGGTCCTATTTCGTTTCACCGGGTCGTATGATGAAGGCGACCATCAACGCGCAGGAGGATGGCACAACCAGAGATTTTTCACGCCCGTGTTCACCTTCAAACCGACCGAAACAACAAAGATCGATATCGAGTATACGCGGCAAGAACGCCACCATGCGTTTATCCGCCCTCGCAATCCCTTTGTAGGCAATGGATTCGCTCCGAATGACCGTTGGCAGCCGGTGGACCAGGACTACAGTCCAATTACCGATCGGGATTACACGCTCAACGAAGGCGACGCATTTTCAATCGATCTAACGCAACGCTTCGGCGACAATATGTTTCTCCGGGCAACGGTGAGCGAAACGACCAAGTTCACTGATATGTTCAACCTGGTCGGCTGCTGCACCAATGCGGATGATGTATTCACAGGGCTCAGCAACATTGAGATCAGAGACAACGACAATACGAATTACTATGTTGATTTCAATGCGAACTTCGATATAGGAGAGACATCCCATACTCTTCTGGTCGGGGCCCAGCGTGATGACTCAGACGGTATTACGCAGGTCTACAGAATGAATGGCAATTCCGGTGCACTGAGAACGGCCATGATGGATGCCGTGCCAAGTGCTCCTGGAGGGTATCCAGTGACTCCTTACAACGTGCTGACCAACGAAGGAAAGAACGCTGACGGAACGGTCCAGATGAACGTTACTCGTGAGCAGGCCCAGGATTTAGCTATTCAATTTAAAGCGGACGGAGTTGGAGGGGCGGTTGCCAACCCGGGCACTCCAGGGTTTGTAAAGAATGAGAGCTTCTTTGTCATGGACCAGATCGAAGCCATCGATGGGAAGCTGAACATCCTGGCGGGTGTGCGGCGCGACTCGATAGAGCAGAATAACCTTGATAAGATTAGCAACACTTCGGTCCAGGCGGGATTTACCTACGAAGTCGCCGACGGCTTGAACTTCTATTCCCTATACAGCGAATCGTTTGTTCCTAACGGGCAACGGGTGGACAATAGAGTCGATCCTCCTCTAGTTTTGATATTCGATCCTTCAAAGGGTGAGGGGATCGATGTGGGATTCAAGTTCGACCTGATTGAATCCAAGCTTTCCGGCTCGGTCGCGTTCTTCGATATCGATCGCACGAATATCCTGCAGAGCAATCCCTTGCCCGAGCCTCCGGCCGACGAGCCAATCGCTTTCCTTTCGGGACTGGAAAACAGTACTGGCTACGAGGCGCAGCTCTTCTACACGCCAACTCCGGAAACGCAGTTAATTTTGAGCTATGTTCACAATGATGCGAAAATTGAAGAGACGCTCATAGCTGGAGCCCAAGGCCTTAGGCTCGACCAGTCTGCCAAGAATGCAGTCTCCATAACGGGCCGTCATACCTTTGGAGATACGGGATTCTTCGTAGGGGGTAATTGGCTGTATCGCGAGGGGCCGATTCAACAGTTTTCCATCGTCCGAAGAGAGTGGGCGTATCAGAAGGGATACTCGACCGCGAATGTATTCGCTGGATACAACACTGAGATTGCTGGAAGAACACATACCTTTCGGTTGAATGTTCAGAATGCTTTGGATGATACGTATTACGATAGGACGGAAACTTACGCTCTAGGCCGCCGTTGGTTCTTGAGTTGGGGATTCGATCTGTAAGCTGGAAGTTAGTTTGTAGTGTTTTATTCGCGAAGGGCCGAGATAGTAGTCTCGGCCCTTACTTATTTCGACTCTCGATCGGTCCGAATATCCGTGGTGGGATTCATTATTGGGTCTGTCTGCTTGATGAAAATGCTCTAGCGAGGGCTTTTGCCCGAATAATTTTAGAATTTACTTAACGGGAATAGCAGTCTTTTTTGTTATCTTTATGAGGACGGCGTATTCTCTGCCCTCACTTTGTGAAATTCCACCCCAATGCGAAATACCTTAAAATCTGCCGTATTACTCCTGCTTATCTGCGGGTCAGCGTCGGCGTTTGGGGATTCGGAGGCGTACGCCCAGCAGATTGATCGAATTGTTTCCGAGGAGTTGAAGCGACTGGATCAGTCGCCGCGTCCGGAGATCGACGACTACGCCTTCTGTCGCCGCATTTATCTGGATGCTATTGGCCGCATTCCGACATTGGAAGAGCTCGATCGTTTCATTGAAGACGATCAGCCAGACAAGCGAGCCCGCTTGATAGAAGAGCTGCTGCATTCTAAGGGCTACAATAGCCATTGGTACAATTATTGGGCCGATTTGCTGCGCGTTAAATATGTGGGCGACAAATTGCATCACCCGGGCAATTTCTCGGAATGGGTCAAGGAATCGGTCCGAAGCAATAAAGCGTACGACGAAATGGCCTTCGAGTTGATCAATGCGGGCGGCAAGCTCTATGAGCCGGGTAATGGGGCTACAGGATTCTATGCTCGCGAACCGATGGCGCTCGATCAACTAGCCAATGCGGTGAAGACTTTTTTGGGTATGAGCATTGAGTGCGCCCAGTGCCATGACGATCCTAGCGACGAGTGGACGCAGCAGGACTTTTACGCACTAGCGGCCTTCGCCTCTAAGACCTACTTGAAGGTGGATCCCTTGCCTGACGAGGAGAAAGCGACCTACGCGGAGAACCGAGCGATGCTCAAGCAAAAGGATTTTGACGAGTGGATCGTCTACCGCGAATCGGTGCGGGTGAAGCACGCCGCGATCCATGGCAACGGCACGGGGTACATGCGTTTGCCGCATGATTACCAGTATGAGGATGGGGAGCCTTTCGATGTAATACCCGCGTATACGCTTTTCGGCGACATGCCGGAGCTGGACTACACGGTCACAAAGGAGCAGCTTGGTGAGACCAAGCATAAGAATTTTGGGCCCGACATCAATTCCCGGCAAACCTTGGCCGGCTGGATGACCTCGCCGGAAAATCCCATGTTCACGAAAGCCACAGTGAACCGATTGTGGCGCCAGATTATGGGTACGGAATTGGTCGGACCGCTTGGAGGGTTGACTGAGGATGAGATGGGCGACCACCCAGCCCTGACCGAGAAGCTGATCGAGATCATGAAAGCGTCGGATTACGATGCTAAGCGCTTCTTGAGCGCGGTCTTCAATAGTCGGGCTTATCAGAGCAAGGCGTTGGCGATGGGTGTAGAGCTGCCGGATTATGTTCTGGATGGGCCGATCATACGACGACTTCCGGCCGAGGTGATTGTCGATTCCTTTTTGAGTCTGAGAACGGAAACGCCGGATAAGTACGTGGCGACCGAATTCATGTGGGACGGATTCACAAATTTCTATGATAAGTCGCGGGAGATGGGAGTAGAGGACTTCGTGGATTATTCGATCAAGGGACCGGGCCGGAAAGCGTTTCAGGATCGGGAAGAAAAAGAAGCGCGTGAGCGCAATGGCGAGCAAGGCCCTATAGAGCTGTGGCGCGTGTCCTCCTACCGTTATAAATATGAAACCCATGACGTGGCGATTCTCATGGGAAAGTCCAATCGCGACTTGATCGATAGCGCTAACGAGGAGCCCGATATCCCGCAGATTTTGTATATGATGAACGGTACCTTGGAAGACGAGGTGATTGGTGAACCCACAGCCTTGATACATCAAAATTTGGAAGGCGTTAAGAATCGATCCAAGCGAATGGCGATTATTTGGAAATCGATCCTGAGCCGGACGCCCAAGGCTTCGGAGAAATCTCTATTCGCCCAATCGGAGGGCGATCTAATCTGGGCCTTGCTCAACTCCAACGAATTCAGGTTTTCGAAGTAATATGATCGATCGCAGAGAGTTTATATATAGAGTGGGGCTGACGGGGATGTCCCTGCCATTTTTGAACGCGTCTTCCATTCCGGAGCCGACGGCTAAGGCGAAGTCGGTAATCTATATTTTCCTGAATGGCGGCTTAAGCCAGTACGACAGCTTCAATGTGGAAGTCGATAAAGACGTCCTAGGGAAGTCGACTATCATCAATAGCAATGTCGGCGGCGTTCGAGTGAGCAACTACTTCCCGACCTTGGCGAATAACATGGACAAGTTGCTGGTGCTGAATGCCATGAAGACCAATCAGGGCGCTCACCCAGCGGGAATCTACAAGATGCTCACCGGCTACAACCCGCGCTCATCCATCACGCATCCCGAGCTGGGATCCTGGGTGAGCAAAACGCTGACCAAAGAACAGGACAGTCTCCCGAATTTCGTCAGCATTGGCAAAGGCCGCGCGGGTACAGCAGGCTTCTTCCCAGGACAATGGGCTGCCTTGCCCGTCCAAGATCCGGAAATGGGCATCGACTTCGCCGAGCGAAACCAGGTGGTCGAAGAAAAGCAATTCGAGAAGCGTATCGATATATTGGATTCGCTAAATGCCGATTTCGAACACGACTATGGAACGAAGGATACGCGTTCCTATATGGACACCTACGCCAGCTCGCTGAAGTTCATGAGTTCCAAGGATATCGATGCCTTCGATCTCAAGGGGGAGAGCGAGAGAATCGTCGGCATGTATGGCCGGGATGAATTCAGTCGCAGTTGCTTGCTGGCGGGGCGCCTGGTCGAGCGCGGCGTGCGCTTTGTGAAAGTGAACTTAGGCGGCTGGGATTACCACAATGATTTGTATTCGAAGTTTCCGGCCAATGCGAAAAAGCTCGATAAGGGCCTTTCGTCATTGCTGATGCACTTGAGCCAGAAAGGACTCTTGGACGAGACCCTTGTGGTCGTCTCGACGGAGTTCGGCAGAAAGCCGGGCGTGAATCCCAATCGGGGGAGGGATCACCATCCCGACGGCTTCACCTGCCTGATGGCCGGAGCGGGCGTGAAGGCGGGCCAGATTTACGGGGCTACAAGTAGCGACGGGCAAGAAGCGGCTGAAGGCGTATTGGACGTGACGGATTTCAATGCCACCATTGCCTGGCGACTCGGCATCGATCCCAACTTCGAGGAGAACACACCGAACGGTCGCCCCTTCAAGATCGCCAACCGAGGCAAAGCTCGAAAAGAACTGTTTTCGTGAGGCCCGAGTTGTGAACGACTCGGACTTTGTTGAATAGCGGAAAAACGCACGCTGTTGGAAGAGTCCACCCGCGTACCGCTGCTTATTGCTAGATCAGGCATCGTTCTAGGAAAAGCGCTTCGGAAGCCCTTGCCTGCGAAACGAGCGCGAGCAAAACGCCAAAGAAAAGACTGTTTCTATGTAGATACTTTCCCTTTTCTGTCTGTCGCAATAAGCTAACTACTTATTGGTCGATTGTTTTGGCGGCCTTCACTTCCTCATGGGCTAATAGAAAGGCTTTTCGGCGATCGAAAAAGCCACGCAAGCTGCGCTCCTCCGTTCTCCCGCCATTATCGATTCCCGTATAAAACTCTTCCGTGGAAAAGAGTTTGCGCGTGTCGACAGCAACGTCTTCCTCGATGAGCGCTCGATACTGTAAAATCCGTGGACCTACCTTTTCCCAATCGAGCCAATTTTCCGCAATGTCGCGAACATAGCTCAAGTAACGAGCCCGCAATTCGGGAACCGCCAAGAGTTTGGAAGCCAGCGGGCGGCTTTCGTCGTTCTCTAAAACCAATGGATCCAAGTCCACGCCGCCTCCACCCGGTCGTCCTCCAGTACCACCTCCCGGGCCACCGCCTGGACCGCCTCGCCCTCGGAAACCGCCTGGACCTCCAGCGCCCCCACGACCGCCGCGCGGACCCGCCTGAGCGAACTCTCCCACGTTTTGACCGCGTAGACTTGTCAGGGTTTCGTTGATACCGGAAGTAAATTGCGCTTCGGCAAGCACGCCGGTCTGCTCGGTATCCCATTGGGTGAACCAATCGCCGAGAACAGTCCGCAATTTGGAATGCGATACTTGACCATTCTCGTCTCCATCTATTGACCTGAAAAGATCGCCACCTATAAATTGAATGGGGGAAAAGCCCCCGCGACGTTGAGGAGCCTGGCCTCCAGATTCCACCCACTGCGTCAGGCTAGCGATGAATCGACCTCGATCCAACGTATCCGCTTTATCCACACTCGCATCCTGAAACCAGGCATCCGCAAGGGTCACCCATTCGTCGCGCTCGATGCTTCCATTTCGATTTTCGTCCGCTCGTTCGATAAGACCGGGGGCTAAAAAAGCGCCCGGACCAAATCCTCCCGGACCGCCTCGCCCTCTTCCTCCGAAACCGCGCCCCCCACGACCGCCAACTTGCCGTCCGCCTCCATCCGGAGGACCTCCTAATCCAGGGCCGCCTCCACGTCCCACGGCGAAGGTCTCATTAGCATCGTAAGGCAGTACGTGAAACTGTCCGCGCGGATCTCGATAGAGGCTGTAGTCGCTCGCTCGAACCCAAAAGCCGTCATTGTTAACGAGCGCATTATCCAAGGCCAGAAACCTCAGCACGCCGTCCACGTCGAGGGTTTGTTCGAGAGCGCTTTCCAACAATTCGGGAGGAGTATTGTTTAGCGACTGGCTAAGCAGCATCAAGCCGACCCAGCTCTTGGGATCCTCTCGCGATTTCAGATCATAGATTGGTCGGTAGGAATCGATATCGTCGCCCAAATAGGTCAGTCCGCCTTGCCCACGCGGATTGCCAGGGACTTTCCATCGCGCGCCCTTGGGCGTCGCGAAGAAATCTTTGGTGAACTTCGAATCGTACTGCTGCACATTCGCGTAAATGCCCCAGCTCTCGCCATTGATCACCAAGCGGACGAAATTGGCCTTGAACGCGGGAATGTACTGCCGCGCGATTTCATAGAAGAGCACCGAACGCATCATTGTGGGATCCCCATTTGCATTGAGCAGATTGAGCGTACCGTAGCCATCGATGTTTTGTTTTGGATGGACCATATCCAGAGTCAGGTTCAAGGGGCGTTTCCGACCCGTCCCGACGCTCGAGTATGAAGTATTCCCCCGGAAACGAACACCTACGTGATGTAACGTTTCGCCGTCCACCTCAAGCGTCGCCGGTATATCGACATCAGTGTCTTTAAAAGACTCTAGTTCTTTTTCCCAGTCTTCGCTTTCGAATTCGAGAAACAAAGTGCGCAAGGTAAAGGGATCGTAGAAAGGGGCATCGGGATGCATCGTAACGTCCTCCGGCGTCAGTGCCGGCCCCGGTTGGGGTTCGTCTTGCCCCGCTGCGCCGCCCCCTCGAGCTCCGCCACGAAATCCGCCTCCTCTGGGTCGTCGACCTCCTCCTGCGTCCGAGCCGTCTTGGCTCTCCAGATGCACGACTGCATTCGTTCGCTCTACCTTATTGAGATAACCATCGTCATTCTCATCGAACTGGTCGAGAAGCTTAACGGGTGCTCGACTGCGTCCTCCGCGCCCCCCTAGACCTGGAAAACCCGGACCAGCGAAGCCAGCTTGTCCTCCAAATACGGGATCCTGCTCGGGCGCTTGACCGTTCTCTTCGGGCAACTCTCCTTCCCGTAACGAAAGAGCCATCACTAGAGTAAACGCTCCGATGGCCGTCACTCCAATCGCGAGGTTCGAAAGGGAAAAGCGATATGAGCTGAAGGATCGGAATTTCATGGAGCAGTCGAGATTGAAGATACTTTTCAGGAGCGCCGGATCGCTTCGATTCCAAGCACGTACTTAGAGCAACGTACGACTCGACACGGGAACCAGTTCGCGATTTCCGCAGCGTTGTCGGAATTGTCGGGAGCATACTTGAGCTCGATCACGACCTCAAACGCTTCCGGCGGTTCGGTTGCCAGCTCAGGCGACGCGCTTTCGGGCTCATAGAATTCAAGTTCGGAGTCAACGGTTAGGCGCACACGACCATCGCCGCTTTCGTAGTAGTAGCGGCGATACCGATTAATTAGACTCGGGGATCGATATTCGAGACATCGACGCAAAGGGTCTTTCTCGCCAATTCCATTCAACATGCCCCGCAGCTTCGGATCATTCAGGCTGCCGTTGAGGGTCAGTGGCGAAGTCGCATGCGATTGTTTCCCGCCTACAATGCCTCGCTTGAACTTGCGTTCGAAAACCGGCTTGGGGATCGAGCCACTCAAGTCGCCGTACCACCGAATCCGGCTCTTGCTTCTATCGGCGAGCCCAGTGACGTGGTCGTGGTAGTCGTCCAAACCGTGCGAATCGAGATAGATATTGTTCACCCATCGCGAAGGGTAAGTTTCTCGAAAGCCAGATGGATGTTGACCAACCAGAGCCAGGACATCGGATAGGTCATAGCCTAAAGGCAGCAGCTTGCGCTCGTAGCGCAGATTTTCGTTAGCCGCGTTCACAACTAAACCAATTTCGGGATTAGAATCAATGATTCAGTCCGCCATCCTCGAGGCAGGTTATTTCCACCGATGGGCTGAGTTTGCGCATCGCTTCGTTAAAAGTTTCAATCCCTTGAGGATCGACAAAGCCAACGCGAAACGAGGCCCGCATCGTTTCAGGTCCATCATCGAGACGCCTTAGACTCGCCGTGGCCCCGATCTCCGAAAGCGCTTCCAGGATTTGCTGTGAGGTCAATTTGCCAGGAGCCGAACTGTTGATAGTCAGAAATAGATTGCCCGAATCCGACTTTGGGCGGTTAAGGCTTCGCAAAGCGATGAGCCCCAGAATCAGTATAAAGGCGACCACTGTGACCAGCCCTTGGCCCGCGCCCAGGCCCAATCCGATCGATATGGCCAAGAACAAAAAGGCCAGTTCCTCAGGCTCTTTGATCGCCGCCCTGAAACGCACGATCGATAACGCGCCAACCAAGCCAAGCGATAGGGCTAGCGACGATTTGACGATGCTTATAATGAGGGTCGTGGTCACCGTCAGCAGCAGAAAGTTGCGGGCGAATTGGCGGCGATTCGAAAGAGCCGTACCAAAACGGATGTAAACTTGTCCCAGAACCGCCCCCAAAGCTGCCGCCGTCAGGAGGCTTATGGCGAAGGTCGGTATCGAATCGACAGTGACCGGATTCCAGAATAATTCAGTGAGGCTGTTTTGTAGTTCCATTAATGAGGCGTGGATTACGGGTTAGGGGTTGGGAGTTCGCGAAACGCACTACCTTGATTTCCCAAATCGGTTAGCGCTCTTAGGACATCATGGGTGCTGAAATGGGACGTATATCCATATGGCAGGACAACAATCCAAAGATGAATGCTGGGGCGATACGAGATTTCCGAATAGGAGTTTTGCGATTACAGTATTTTGTGAGACGGTATGATAGAACAACTTACGTGAGGGCTCCTTGGTTACCAACAAGTTCCACGGAAACTCTTCAGGCTCCATCCTCTTTTGCGCCAATTCCCTCAAAGCTGTCGAAGTCCGACTTAAGAATCTTAGAAAAGCGAAAAATCCAAGCGATATGTCGAAAAAGGAGCAATCCCGGAAATTTCTGGCAGAATTCCGCGTTTCTAGCGATATCACCCGTATAAAATCAAATGACTAGCCGTACGCCCCCTCTATTTTCGAATCGGATTTTCCGTTGTGCCTTTCTCGCTGTTATCGCTGGGATCCTGATAACCGCTGGGCTAGTCCGCCCGGACCAGTCGGAACAGCCCAATGTAGTCTTAATCATATCAGATGACCAGGCATGGACCGATTACGGTTTTATGGGCCACGATGCGATCCAGACCCCGCATTTGGACCAATTGGCCAAAGAGAGCGTTCTGTTTCGTCGCGGGTACGTTCCCACCGCCCTTTGCCGTCCATCGCTGATGACGCTGGCGACGGGTCTGTATGCCCACCAGCACGGCGTGACGGGCAACGACCCTTCCCGCGCCCGGAACGACCGAAACTCGCCGGAGTACAATGAGTTACGAGCGGAACTGATCTCGTTTATCGAAAATCATGATACGCTGCCGAGCCTGCTGGGCGAGCGAGGCTACTTGAGCCACCAGAGCGGCAAATGGTGGGAGGGAAGTTTTCAGCACGGCGGGTTTACCCATGGCATGACGCGAGGCTTCCCGCATCCAAACGGTCGAGCTGGCGATGACGGGCAAACGATTGGCCGCGAAGGCATGGAACCAATCTTTGATTTCATCGATCATTCTGTGGCCAAGGAAAAACCCTTTTTCGTTTGGTATGCGCCTAAGCTTCCGCACACCCCACACGATCCGCCTGCTCGTCTCTTCGACAAGTACAAGGACAAAGTTGATTCGCCGCACGTGGCCCGCTACTACGCGATGTGTGAATGGTTCGACGAAACCTGCGGTCAGTTAGTGAATTTCCTCGAAGACAAAAAGCTTCGAGACAACACCTTGATCGTCTACGTATGTGATAATGGGTGGATTCAAAACCCGGAAGCAAAGGGCTACGCTCCCCGCTCCAAGCAAACGCCCTACGAGGCTGGTATTCGTCAGCCGATTTTCTTCAATTGGCCAGCGAAGCTAAAACCGGCCGACCGGGACGAGTTGGTGAGTAGTATCGATATCTTCCCTACGATTGTGAGAGCCACTGGAGCTCGTATGCCGAAAGGGCTGCCGGGGCTGGACCTCTGGTCCAATTTGCAGGACGGCAATAAGATCAAACGCAAGGTGATCTTCGGCGAAGGCTTCGCACACGACATCGCCGACCTCCACAATCCGCAGGAGACCCTGCTCTATCGGTGGACAATCGAGGGGCGATGGAAACTGTTGCTAACTTACGACGGCGAGGTGGCTTACCATAAGACTACTCATCCACGCGATGAGAAACGTCCGCAGCTATTCGACCTTCTCAAGGATCCGGGCGAAACGAAAAACGTTGCTGGGAACCACCCAGACTTCGTGAAGCGACTGGTGAAGCAGATCGACAATTGGTATCCTGTCACGGAACGAAACGTCGTGAAAGTATTCGAGTAGCATCGAACGTCACTTCTCTTGCTTTATACAATCTCTACCATAACGCTTAAAATCATGACCCGTTTAATATTCCCTCTTCTCAGCGCAATCATAGCGTTGGCGATCGCCGTTCCTTCGCAATCCGCCAAGCAACCCAACATCATTGTGCTCTTCGCCGACGATCTCGGTTACGGCGAATTGAGCATTCAAGGCAATCCCGAGATTCCTACGCCGCATATCGACTCCATCGCCGCCAACGGCGTGCGCTTCACGAATGGATACGCAACCGGCCCGAACTGCAGTCCTTCGCGAGCCGGACTCATCTCGGGGCGCATCCCCACGCGCTTCGGCTACGAAAACAACCCGATCGGGCATCGCAACGAAGACCCGACGATCGGCTTCCCAGCGGAAGAGACCACCATAGCCGAGACCTTGCAGGACGCTGGCTACGTCACCGGAATAATCGGCAAATGGCATTTGGGCGGGACCGCGGCCTATCATCCGTTTCGGCACGGCTTCGAAGAATTCTTCGGCTTCACT
Organism: uncultured Opitutaceae bacterium; assembly: GCA_964521705.1. Classification (GTDB taxonomy): domain Bacteria; phylum Verrucomicrobiota; class Verrucomicrobiia; order Opitutales; family Opitutaceae; genus Pelagisphaera. The sequence goes on from CAZFUD010000015.1 coordinate 34,932, forward strand.
CACGAAGGCCACTATTTCGTACCGCCACCCTGGAATGGCGTAACTACGATGTTGCGACGCAAAACGATTCCGGGCGGAGGCGAAGGCCGCTGGATCGGGAAAAAGAAGCTGATCTACCACACCTGGCCTAATAACGAGCCCGATTACGACGCTAACAACCCAATCGTACGCGGTGGCCAACCGGTCGAGGAAGAGGAGTACTTCACCGACGCAATAACGCGCGAAGCGCTCGACTTTATCGACCGTCACGACGACAAGCCTTTCTTCCTATATGTCCCTTACAACGCCGTGCACAGTCCGCTTCAGGGAGCCGATGCCTACATGCGCAAGTTCGCATACATCGAAGACATTCACAGACGAATCTTCGCAGCAATGTTGGCCAATATGGATGATAGCGTGGGAGACATTTTGAAACAGGTCCGAAAATCGGGTCTGGAAGAGAATACGCTGGTCTTCTTCCTCAGCGATAATGGAGGCCCGACTCGGGAACTGACTTCGTCCAACGCTCCTTTGCGTGAGGGAAAAGGCTCTATGTACGAGGGCGGTTTGCGCGTACCGTACATGGTCCAATGGAAGGGCACTCTGCCCAAGGGAAAAGTGTACGACTATCCCGTCACCTCGCTCGATATCTACGCGACTGCAGCGGCGAATGCGAATGCGAAGGCGCCTGAGAACATCGAAGGCGTGGATTTGGTTCCTTATCTTAATGGCGCAAAATCCGGCCGACCGCATCAAACCCTATTTTGGCGCCAAGGTGGCAAGTCGGGGCTGCGCCACGGCGATCTGAAACTTGTACGCATGGGTAATAGGAGAACAGTTGGCAACGAAAAATGGGAATTGTATGATCTTTCCAATGACATTTCAGAAGAAAAAAACCTCGCTAACACTCACCCTGAACGTCTCGCTGAGCTGGTAGCCATCTGGGAAAAGATGAACGGCGAAATGCAGGAACCGATGTTTTAACGCATCGAGCGTTCAGATGGAGTGTTGGTGGCCGAGCCAATAGATTCTAGAATCAGATTAAGTTTGAACCATTGATAACACAGATGATTGGGTTCAGAGATTGGTGGATGTGCCGCACGAATCAATTCTGTGAAAATCCGTTATATCTGTGGTTCTAATACATGAATCCAAGTTTAGATTGATGAAATTATTCTCTCTTGTAATCGCTCTCCTAATGTCGGTCGACGCAATCAGCCAGGATCGCCCGAATATCCTCTTTTTCTTCGCGGATGACCAGCGTCATGATACCTTGGGTTGCGCCGGGCATCCCATCTTGGAAACGCCGACGATCGATAAGCTGGCAGAAGAAGGGGTGCGTTTCACCAATATGTTCGTTACACGTTCGACTTGCTGGGCGAGTCGTACGACTATCCTAACTGGATTGACCTCGCGTTCCTCGGTAGAGGCGGACGACTCGGACCAAGTCAAATCGGAAGCTCTGACCCAGCTCTTTCCCGATCTATTGCGCGATGCAGGCTACCGGACGGGATTCTATGGGAAGTGGCACGCCAAGATGCCAAAGGGGTTCAAGCCGGATGAGCATTTCGATGAATACGAGCGGATCTTTCGCAGACCCTATTTCAAAACCATGCCAGACGGATCGAAACGGCACGAGACGGAGTTGATTGCCGATCGCGGTATCGAATTCCTGAAATCACAGAGAGAGAACGATCAACCCTTCTGCCTGAATCTTTGGTTCAATGCGGGACACGCCGAAGACAACGATCGCGTTCCCGGTACAGGTCACTTTCCCTGGCCCAAAGCGATGGATGGCAAGTATGACGACTTCGAGATTCCGGAGCCGCGTTTGTCCGATCCCGCGATTTGGGAAGCCCACCCGGAGTTTCTGAAAACTTCAAATCATCGCGAGCGTTACCATTGGCGCTGGGATACGCCCGAGAAATATCAGATCAATATGCGCGCCTATTTCCGCATGCTCTCGGGGATCGACCATGCGATGGCCCGTGTATTGCGGGTTCTCGAGGAAGAGGGGCTAGCGTACAATACCATCGTGGTTTATTCGGCCGACAACGGCTACTATATGGGCGATCGCGGCTTTGCGGGTAAATGGTCGCACCACGAGCAATCGCAGCGAGTGCCTCTCATTGTCTACGATCCGCGTCAATCGGATGCATCGCGTGGCCGGATTGTGGATACGAAGTCTCTCAACTTGGATCTGCCTTCGACCTTTCTCGACTGGGCAGGCGTGACGATTCCCGAGAGCTACCAAGGATTTAGCCTAAAACCATTGATCGAAGGCGAACCTGAGCCGACTGGCTGGCGCAAGGATTTCTACTGCGAACATTTCAATCCCCGCTATTCGATGTCCTGGGAAGGCGTGCGAGGCGAGCGTTTCAAGTACGCCCGCTACACGGATCAGGACCCCGAGTACGAGTTTCTCCACGATCTCGAAAACGATCCTGACGAACTCGTGAATCTGGTGGCGAATCCGGAATTCGAAGCGATTCTAAATCAGCTTAGGAAGCGAACGGATGACCTAGCAGAGGCCTACGCGACCGCCATCCCGTCTCGCGAGTGAATTCCATCGCCGCTTCCGCTTTATAAGCTTAACGGTAGCCGAATGAGTGAAGATCATTGGATTAATTAAGACTATTAGAAAATATAAATACCTAACAGACAAAAGTTAAAAAGAATTTAGAGGCCATATTTAATTGGGGCAATAAATGCTTACTGCCGTATAGCTGCCACTAAAACCCTTTTGTCAGCACTCTGATCTTGGTCTTCTGAAACAGCTGATCTTGCTGAAGTGTACCAGCCGACAACTAGGGGGAGGGGGTCGCGGGGGCGGCGCGCATCGCAATGTATATTCATCATTAGCCCCAGAAAAAATTGTTTCCCTGAGGGCTTCTGAAGCTAGGAACCCTTATCCCAACCTCCATCTAGCAGCAGCTTTTGCAATAAGCCCACCTCCAAGAAGGAATGCCGTGGAGTCTGAGTCGGGGACGGACCGAAAAAACTAGTTACGTTTTATTTT
>CAZFUD010000016.1:0-37812 GCA_964521705.1 uncultured Opitutaceae bacterium
GCTAAGCTCGAACAAGCGTTCGCCTGACAATTCCTCATTGGCCAATGCTAAAGAATGCGAACCGGCAATAATGGCTACCGCACCTATTGTTAAACCCGCCCGGCAAGACAGTGACTTAATTCTCTCTTTTCGTTCCGCATTCATGACGGGAATCAACGTTTCTACGCTATTGGGTCAACAAACAATCAGTCAAATATTTTCTACCGACCGGTAGGTAAAAAATGGGAATGTAGCTTTGTTCTCATGGTTGCGAATTGACACTTGGTAATCCACCAATTTAGTCAGCTTGAATGACAAAGCTATTTGAATCGAAAGTGGCTCTAGTTACGGGGGGGAATGCAGGTATTGGAAGAGCAACCGCTATCGCCTTCGCCAACGAAGGGGCCAGCGTCGTAGTGGCCGCCCGCCGGGTTGCCGAAGGCGAGGAAACCGTTAGCCTAATTAGAGATGCAGGTGGGGAAGCCCAATTTGCGAAAACCGACGTCACCGACAAAGGCGATATTGAAGCGATGGTCGCCACCTGTGTTTCCGAGTATGGAGGATTGGACTACGCGGTAAACAATGCAGGCGTCGAGGGTACGCCCTTTGTCCCGGCTGCCGATTACGATGAAGAAGCGTGGGACACGGTGATGGATATCAACCTCAAGGGTGTGTGGCTTTCCATGAAGAGCGAAATCCCGGAAATGCTTAAACGAGGAGGAGGCTCCATCATCAATATGTCGTCGGTAGCTGGCCTTAAAGGAGGACGCCTTGGCGTGGCCTATTACGCCAGCAAACACGGGGTGATCGGGTTAACCAAAGCAGCCGCCAGCGAATATGCCGCCCAAGGGATACGCATAAACGCCGTTTGTCCCGCAGTCATCAAAACCGCCATGGTCGAGCGAGCCTTTCTTCACGATCAAAACTTGGCGGAGCGACTTACAGCCATGCATCCAATCGGCCGCTTTGGGCAACCCGAGGAAGTCGCTTCCGCTGTAATATGGCTATGTTCCGAAGGAGCTTCCTTCGTTACGGGCCACGCCCAAACTGTGGACGGCGGATTTCTGATTTAGATCGCGCTGTATTTATCGAGTGGACACGCTGTGGCCATCCATATTCGACACTGGAAGAACCGGAGGGCAACCGGCCAACGAGGTCGTCCAATTCGTTCGCTTACCCCTTGGTATTCCCCTTGGGAACGAAGGATTGAATTCCCGTAATCGCCCTACCCAGGATCAAACCGTGAATATCGTAGGTCCCTTCATAGGTATTCACTGTTTCCATATTCATCATATGATGAATTACTCGATAGTCGCCGGTAATTCCGTTAGCTCCTAGCATGTCGCGAGCCTGGCGGGCGATTCGCAGAGCGGCTCCAGTATTGTTCCGTTTCGCCAGGGAGATCATTTCTGGCGTTGCCCGATCCTCGTCTTTCAAGGATCCCAATCGCCAAGCCAGAAGCTGCATTTGGGTGATGGCTGTCGCCATATCCGCCAATTTAGTCTGGATCAGCTGCATGGAGGCCAATGGATGGCCGAATTGGGAACGATTCATAACATAATCCTTGGCTCGCTGATAGCAATTCTCAGCGACGCCGACGACACCCCAGACAATCCCGAATCGGGCATTGTTCAGGCACGAAAAGGGCCCTTTGAGTCCTCGGATTTCCGGGAAAACATTAGCGTCAGGGACATGGCAATCCTGCAAGACGATCTCGCCAGTGAGCGAAGCTCGCATCGACATTTTGTTCTTGATGTGGGGGGCGGAAAATCCGGGCCTACCCTTTTCTACTAGAAAGCCCCGGATGACCCCGTCTTCCGGTCCACCGTCGTATGCCTTGGCCCAAACCACTGCGATATCCGCCTCCGGCGAATTCGTAATCCACATCTTGGCGCCATTCAGAACCCATCCATCTTCCACTTTGCGGGCCGAAGTTATCATCGATCCCGGATCCGACCCGTGGTCCGGTTCCGTTAGGCCGAAACAGCCAATAATTTCGCCGGAGGCTAAGCGCGGCAGGAATTTCCGCTTCTGATCCTCAGTCCCGAAGGCGAAAATTGGATACATGACCAAGGACGATTGCACCGAGACGAATGAGCGATAGGCGGAATCCACCCGATCCATTTCTCGCTGAATCAATCCATATGCAGTATAGCTGGCTCCCGCTCCACCGTATTCCTCAGGCAGGTTGACTCCAAGCAATCCGAGCTCCCCCAGCTCTCGTGGGATATCCAAATCGAAACGCTCCTCCTGATTGCCTTCTAAAGCTCGAGGCTCCAATTTCGTTTGGGCGTACTCGCGGCTCGCGTCCCTAATCATCCGATCCTCGCGGCTTATGAGCTCTTCAAATAGATAGACGTCTTCAGCATTGAATGAGGATGCCATGGTGTACTGGAGATAAAGGTAGGATTAAATGCGAACGAATCTAGCGCTCAGAGGAGCCGGCAATCATGGAAGGTACGTTCTTTCGCCTGCTGAACCAATGCCACAAGAAAGCATTGATCGCTATCAACGCTATTATCAACACCCAAAATAGCGGAGTCAGCCCATCGACCAATCCCACTTTGGAAAACAAAAGGTAAGTAGCCACCACGAAGGAAAACAAAGTCGAGGCGCAGGGAATGCCGTATCGCCAGGGAGTCATATCTACGAGATTATCCAAGTGGTATGTCCAAGCTTCAGGCCGTGGGCGGAAATAGCCGAATGCCAACATTATGCCCACCTCGATTAGAAAAAGGATTGCATACAAATGTAGAAAATGTATGGATACATATTCCTTGAATGCGAATTGAAAGAGGCCGTAGGCGATCACATGGAATACGATCGCAACTTTGGCTCCGATCGCGGGTACTTTCTTGGTGAACAAGCCGACCAGAACGACAGCGATCACCGGTATGTTGTAGAAGCCGGTGAATATCCGAATAACTTGAAAGAGACCATCTGGCGCGTACTGGAGCAGCGGAGCGACGATAAACGAGAAGATCGCGATCACCACGCTAGCAATCTTAGCTACCCGCAGCATCTGGGCGTCGCTGACGGGCTCTTTCTTCATGGGAGCGTAAACGTCCAAGCAAAAGAGCGTCGCCGCGCTGTTCAGCAACGAATTAAAGGAACTGAATACGGCTCCCAATAGGACCGCTAGGAAGAATCCCGTGGCATACACCGGCATTACGTCACGGACAAGCTGCGGGTAAGCGAGATCGATCGTTGGCAATCCCGGGCCGTAGAGATGAAAGGCGATCACGCCCGGAATCATCATCAGAAACGGCACCATCACTTTGAAAAAGCCGGAAAACAGAACCCCTTTTTGCCCTTCCGCCAAATTCTTAGCGCCTAATGTACGCTGAATCACGTATTGGTTTGTGCACCAGTAGAACAAATTGGCGAAAATCATCCCCGTAAATAGCGTGCCGAAAGGAGTCGGATCGGTCGCGCTGCCAATCGCGTTTAGCTTGTGAGTATCGACAGTCGTGATGATGGAAAGTCCTTCCGCGATACTCCCCTTGCCCAACGCGGATAATCCCAGAAGAGGTACGGCGATCCCGACGATCAACAAACCGACGCCGTTCAACGTATCCGACACAGCCACCGCTTTCAAACCGCCGAAAACCGCGTAAATCGACCCAATGATACCAACCACAACGATGGTGAGGACTAAACTGAAACTGTAGCTCAGATCGAACAGCTCCGGAACATTGAACAACCTCAATACAGCGATCGATCCCGCGTAAAGTACCGAAGGAATGGTTATGAGTCCATAGCCAACCATGAACAATATGACGGATATTCGACGAACGCTTCCATCAAACCGGTCGTTCAGAAACTGAGGAAGCGTGCTAAAAGCGCCCGACAGGTATCGGGGCAGGAAAATCAAGGCCATGCAAATCGTGGCCACCGCCGCCGTGACTTCCCAACCCATGCTGCTCAAATTAAACCCGTAAGCCGAGCCATTTAATCCGATGAGTTGCTCGGCCGAAAGATTCGTCAACAACATCGAACCGGCAATAAAAACCGCCCCCAGTCCTCTCCCTGCTAGGAAATAACCATCTTTGGTGCTCACTTCCCCCCGAGTCTTCAAGTAGGATATCCACGCTACCAACCCCATGAAGAATGCGCAGCTCAGCAAAGTTAAAACTATATCGCTACCGTCCATAGAGCAGGGAGTTGAACTTATAAGGATAGCTAGGTCAAATCCTTATGTCCGAAAATGGATATATATAAGCAACTCTTTGAAGTTGGATAGCGATCAAACGCCGAATCCTATTGGAGCATTACCAGCATAGGTTCCGTCATGGCCGGGTCCCTCTTCCTTTCTCCCCGACCTGGGTTGGCAAACTGCCATAGACCAATTGGGCCCATTGGCAAAGCGTCCGACGCGTGTCGCGGGGGTCAATAATCTCTTCTACGCCGAAAGATTCGGCCGTGCGGAACGGGGAACGCAGCTCGTTGAAATGATCTTCGAGCTCTGCTCGCCGCTTGTCTGGATCGTCGGAGCCCTCGATGTCGCGGCGATAAGCCGCCTGCACGCCGCCCTCGATAGGGAGCGATCCCCAGTCGCCTGATGGCCAAGCATAGCGCAGATTCAAACCTTGTGGTTTCCCGTGTCCTGCCCCAGCGACGCCGAATACGCGTCTTAATATAACGGATACCCAAGGGATCCGGGCCTGTTGGACTGCGAAAAGGGCTCGCACGCCTCGCCTAATGGTCCCAGCTTTCTCCGACTCGAGACCGATCACGAATCCCGGCTGATCGACAAAGTTAACCACAGGTACGTGAAACGTATCGCACAGGTCCACGAATCGTGTCATTTTCTCCGAACCTCGGTCGTCGAGCCCGCCCCCCGAATGGTTGGGATCGTTGGCCAGGACTCCAACAGGGCACCCATCGAGTCGGGCGAACGCGGTAACGAGAGAGCGGCCCTGATGCCGGCCCATCTCGAACAACGAGTCTCGATCCAAGACAAGCTCGAGGATACGGCGAACGTTATAGGGATGACGCCGTTCGCGCGGTATTATAGAAATCAACTCTTCTTCCCGTCTAAGAGGATCGTCGTTTTGCGACCCGAGCGGCGGGATCTGCCAGACGTTGCTGGGTAAATAAGAAAGGAATTGTCGAATTTGCTGGAAGGCCTCCTCCTCGCTATCAACTTCATTGTCCACCACTCCGTTGCCATGGGCATGAATGAACGACCCGCCGAGTGATTCCTTATCCAGTTTCTGGCCCATTCCTCTTTCGACGACCGGCGGACCGGCCACGAAAACTTGACTGGTTTGCTTCACCATCAGCGAAAAGTGCGTGGCTACAACTCTTGCGGCTCCGAGCCCTGCTACGGATCCCAGCGCTGCTCCAACTACCGGAACTTGCGACATCACCTCGACATGAAGATCCCATGCCGGATTTGCAGGTACATAAGTCCTGCCCGTCGTATCGATTGTACTTACAGAACCGCCGCCGCCCGTTCCGTCTACAAGCCGAACCATAGGTAGTCGAAGCTCTCGAGCCATTTTTTCGCTGTAGCCCATCTTTTCCCCGATCGCCCCGTCTTGGGCGCCTCCGCGAACGGTGAAGTCGTCGCCGCCAACGACGACGGGGCGACCGTCGATCGAGCCGCGCCCCATAACGAAATTAGAAGGGATGAAATCAACCAGTTCCCCGCCTTCATAGGCAGCCTTGCCTGCGAGAGCGCCCGTCTCATGAAAACTATCGGGATCGAGCAATCGTCCGATTCTCTCCCGCACCGTCAATTTGCCTGCCTGACGATGCCGCGATACACGCTCTTCGCCACCCATCTTGGCGGCTAGTTCTTCCCGGCGCCTAATTTCTTCGACTTCTTTTTCCCAGCTCATGTCTACTCATTAGAAATGCAATGACTGCCTATTTCACTTTCACCTGAATTGCAATGAAAGGGACGATGACATTTACATTGCTCACCAATTAGCTCGAACCTAATTTTTTGCGTAATGAAGCCTCAATTCACGCCAATCGTCGAGTCGCTCCCCGACACGATTCCATTTGTAGGTCCCGAGGCCATTGAACGCCAAAAAGGCATCACCTTTCGAGCGCGACTTGGGGCTAATGAAAGCGCGTTCGGCATCTCGCCAGTGGCACGCAAGGCTATGGTCGAAGCTCTCGATCGCATTTCCCATTACAATGATCCCGAAAATCACGACCTTCGCGAAGCCTTGGCTGGACATCACAGTATATCAAGTGCCCAAATCTGCGTTGGCGCAGGCATTGACGAACTCTTAGGATTGGCCGTGAGAGCGTTTCTCGAACCCGGCGATCTCGCCGTGTCATCGTTAGGATCGTATCCCACCTTCCACTATCATGTTTCGGGGTTCGGGGCCCGTAACCAAACAGTGTCTTACGAAGAGAATGGATTGAACGATCTAGAGGCTCTTGCCGACGCCAGCGTCCGCACGGGAGCGCGGCTCGTGTACCTCTCCAATCCCGACAATCCATCGGGTACGTGGCGCACGTCTGCGGATATCCAGGCTTTTGTAGGCCGGCTGCCAAGAAACTGCATCTGCATTCTGGACGAGGCTTATATTGAATTCGCTCCTGAAGGATCATCCTTGAAAATGGATTCACTGGATCCGCGTATCATTGTCATGCGTACGTTTTCCAAGGCCCACGGCATGGCCGGAAGCCGCGTCGGATACGCCATCGCTAGGCCTGAAATCATTTCCGCGTTCGACAGAATCCGCCTTCACTTCAACGTCAATCTAGTCGCCCAGGCCGGGGCGCTCGCTTCCCTCGGGGACATGGGCTTTGTGCAAAGCGTTGTGAAAGCTGTTGAGACAGGCAGAGCGGATTACGAAGCCCTCGCCGGAAGCCTGGGTCTGAAAACCCTTCCCTCCGCCTGCAATTTCGTTACCATCAACTGCCGCTCGAAACTGCGAGCTCAGACCCTTTTGGACAGCCTCGCGATCCAAGGCGTCTTCATTCGAAAGCCGAGCACCCCGCCTTTGGACCGCTGCATTCGCGTTACGGTTGGGACGCAAGAAGATCGACAAGTATTCGCTGAGGCGCTACCCAAAGCCCTAACGAAGGTCGATGCGTCTATTTAATCGCAAGCCCACATCCTCGGGTCGGAGCTGTGTCGAGGATTCGCTCGTTGCCCAACTCAGGGTCGCAGCAAATCCGCATAGCTAACCAGCTGGATTCCCCGTTTCTCGATCGCCGCCATCACCCGTTCGCTGGTAAACGCATAGGTCACTGCGGATCGATCGTGAGCGACGTTCTGATACCCTTGGTTGCCAATCCCTCTCATCTCCGGCGTATTCAACCCCGGATGTTCTACAAGAATCCAATCGCCCGGACTCAGATTATCGATTAATTCGATCATCGCTTCCTCCCGATGCTCAGGCGAATCGCTCCTATTTCCAAACCGGCCCGCGAACTTGAGATTGGGCAATTGTACCGGCAACTCGTATTCCTGCGAAAGTCTCCTTGTGAGAGTCATCAATTCGGGCGTGCTCGCGGCAGTCCCCATATGGGCAGAGAGATGGGTCACATTGGGCAGTAGCCGCAAAGCGGTCTCAATTTGAGCCCGGAGTTCGCGCTCGACTTCCTCGATCTTCCAGTTCGACTCCAAAAAACCCGTGTCTTTCGGCCAACCAGGACGCCGGGTGGTCGTCGGATAGAAATGACCGTTTTCATCCACCAGGCTCGGAACATCCTTGGCAATCGGTCCCCACTTCAAACCGGACCATTCACTGGTGAGGTCCAAATGCACCCCAACATCGATTTCCGGATGGTCTTTCAACATTTCAACGGCATCCAAAAACCAAGGTCCAGGAACGATCACTTCGATGGATCGGGCGATCCCGTTAGTCACGCTTTCCAAACAGGCTTGGTTAACCGCCCGAGCAACGCCCATATCATCGCTGCGGACAAGAAGCCTGATCTCGCTCGCACTTTCTTCGGCGCCCGCCAGGCTCCCGAGTAATCGCACCCATGTTATGAATACAGCGATAAGACGAATGTTTTTCACAACTTTACTGATTTGAGCTAGGGCATATAGGCGATGGCTTCCAATCGGCGAAAGCGACCATCTTCGCCGAATTAGAATCATCCGCTGCTCGGTGGGTAATCATAAAATCCCTTGCCCGTTTTACGACCCAGCCACCCTGCCGCTACGTAGCGGCGCAGCAATACGGGTGGGCGGTACTTTGGATCACCGAACTCACGGTGGAACACTTCGCAAATCGAAAGGAGCGTATCCAACCCTACGAGATCCGCCAGCTCGAGCGGTCCCATGGGATGCCCAAGTCCTAGTTTGGCCGCCCGATCCAAATCTTCGCTGGTCGCGACGCCCTCTTCCAATGCAAAGATCGCTTCAATTAGAAAAGGAATAAGAATACGGTTTATCGCGAATCCTGGGGTGTCAGTAGCTTGCACCACCGTTTTCCCCAATCGCTCGCCGAATTGCTTGATTGTATCGACAGTCCGGTCGCTGGTAGCCGCTCCCGGGATAACTTCAACGAGCGGCATCAAAGGTACGGGGTTAAAGAAGTGCATCCCAACAACACGCTGCGGATGTCGCGTCGCGGCACCAATGTTGGTTATGGAAATGGACGAGGTGTTGCTGGCTAAGAGGGTCGATTCAGGGCATATCCGATCAAGCTCGCTGAAAAGCCGACATTTAATATCCTCCTGCTCGCTGATCGCCTCGATGACAACTTCTCTGTCAGCAAAGTCCTCGAGATTGGAGGTCGTTTGTATGCGGTTTAGAACCTGATCGACCGGCTCCACGAGCCGTCCCCGCTCAGCCGCTCGGGTCAGGTGTTTTGCAATTCCCGATACAGCGTTCTCAAGAGCCTCCGAATCGAGGTCCGATATGAGGACTTCCAATCCCGATTGGACAGCAACTTGGGCAATACCCGACCCCATAATTCCACTACCGATAATTCCTATGTTCACAATGATCTAATCTTTGACTCTAAAAGCGCGCTTAAAAATTCGGGATAAACATCGTTCTGGGCGCTTTCTAATCACGCCCGTAATCGATTAACGAAATCCGCAATAGCAGCCCCGATTTCGTCTGGCGAATCCTCTTGGATGAAATGGCTTCCTTTAACCGTCACTTCCTTCTGATTAGGCCACTGCCGGCAGAACTCGCGCTGCCCGCCTGTCAGTATCGCTCCCGGCTCCGCGTTTATAAACAACTTCGGCAAATCCGACTCCGAGAGCCAAGCGCCATAGTCTTCCACAATGGCGACGACATCGGCTGGTTCCCCATCGATCGGAATCTCGCGCGGCCAGGTCAGCATAGGTCGGCGGTCTTCGCCAGGCGACTGGTAAGGCTCGCGATACACGGTCATTTCCGCTTCGGTCAATTTCCGTAGGACCGAACCGGGCAAGATGCGTTCGATAAAGACGTTTTTATCAAGTATCATGCTTTCTCCCGCCGGTGAGCGAAGCCCTTGAAAAATCTTGCGGGCCCCTTCTGGCCACTCGTCCCAGGTCATGGGACGAACAATAACTTCCATATAGGCGATTCCTTGAACGCGTTCTCGATGGCGATTGGCCCAATCGAATCCAAGGGCGGAGCCCCAGTCATGCAACACCAGCACCACGTTATCCAGTTCACCCAGAATGTCGAGAAAGCCGTCAAGGTAAGCTCGATGATCGGCGAAGCGATAGGATTTCGGACCGCTTTGGGGAAGCTTTTCGGAGTCGCCCATACCGATTAGGTCTGGGGCGATACAGCGGCCCAATCCACTGAGTTTTGGCAAAATACGGCGCCAAAGAAAGGACGAGGTCGGATTGCCATGAAGAAATACGATGGGATCGCCGGCCCCCAAATCGATATAGGCCAAGGATCTTCCTCGAACAATCCTATATTTTTTAGTTTCAGCAGTCATCGCGCTTTTCCCCTGACCCACCCAGCATTGAGAGGAATCCATATCAAATTAAAAGGCAATCCAATTCAAATAAGGCCTTGTTCTGGATAGTATCCTATTCTTCCGATACATGCCTTGAATCATCCAGACAAGCTTTGCCACTACTAGGCAATCCCCCGTTTCATCGAAGGGAAAACAAGTATTGAAATGAGTTCGACTTCACTAATGATCCCCCTACTGCGTAACGCGATTCTTAATACCTCCTCCCCCAATTTTATGATATCCAATCGGGACCGGCCAATTTTGCGCCGAGCGCCAAGAAGACGAAGTTCGCAATGAATTTATTCATAGCTGGGAAAGCTTCCGAAGTTATCATCATGGGAAGCACCCATTTTCACACTGACATGTAGCAGGCATCGTCTAAAAAATCGATCGAACTATGAACCAACCATCACCCGTAGAAGGCATCACATTCCGCATGATCGAAAGCAATGGCCTGGCTATGCGCCTAGCCGAAGCCGGGGACACGGGACCCCTCATCCTTTTAGCCCACGGCTGGCCCGAGTCATGGTATTCCTGGCGACATCAACTCGTAGCCCTAGCCAAGGCCGGCTATCGAGCAGTCGCCCCAGATATGCGCGGCTACGGTAGTACCGACGCCCCTGCCGATGTCGAAAGCTATGACATAAATCATCTTACTGGGGATATGGTTGGGATTCTGGACGCCTTAAACGAGGAGACTGCTGTCATAATCGGACATGACTGGGGATCGATCGTCGCCTGGAACAGCGTATTGATGTATCCAAACAGGTTTACAGGCCTAGTCGCAATGAGCGTGCCCTACGGCGGCCGGCCCAAACGGTCTCCGCTTGAGTATTGGAAGGAGAAATTCGGCGACCGTTTTTTTTATATTCTCTACCACAATGAGCCGGGGATCGCCGAGAAGGAATACGACTCCGATCCACGGGGCCTGCTAGGTCGCCTGTATCTGTCGCCCAATTCCCCAAGAAAGGCCCCTGTAGTTACTGATAAACGACGCTCAGCGGGAGGTTGGATCGATCGCCTCGGAGCGCCTAAGGATCTTCCGGATTGGCTAACGGCTGAAGATTTCGAATACTTCGTTTCTCAATTCGAGAAAGCGGGTTTTCGAGGCGGCATCAATTACTATCGAAATTTTCATCGAAATTGGGAGATCACTGAAAACCTGATAGGGAAAACTGTAGACGTCCCGACTTTGTTCATCGCTGGCGAAAAAGACGTCGTCATCGCTAAAGCGAGAGCCGATGACCTGACGAGAATGATGAAGCCTGTCACTACCGATCTGAGAAGCGTGGAGCTAATACCGGATATAGGTCATTGGGTACAGCAAGAGGCTCCGGATAGGACGAATACAACGATCATACAATTCCTCCGAGGAATTTCGAAATGAGCTCGTTCCAGCCAATCGCCCAGCCAAATGTAATTGTAGCGTTTTTCTGGTTACAGGCAGTGAGTGATTCGGAATCTTCCTCCAAATTTTTCTCTCTACTCCTTTCCGAGAGACCGTTTCGTGGGGACGTCTTTTTAGAAACCGAAATACCGGGTCGATTCTCATCAGGAATTCGCTCGCCAATCCACCTTAATTATTCAACGATCCTCGCTCCCCATATTGTTTAATTTATGCCCCGATATGTCCTTGAACCTAGGTAGTCTCCTATCGAATTCGACCCGTCAATACAGCGCCGAAACGGCTCTTATATGCGATTCGGATCGTTACTCTTACGAACATTTGGACATCAGCGTTCGGAAATTCGCAGCCGACTTGAAAGAGGCCGGCATCGAACGCGGCGACAAGGTCGCCATCATGCTTCCCAACGTTCCCGAATTCACGATCGCCTACTTTGGGATCCTTTATGCTGGAGCCGTTGTCGTCTCGTTGAACATCCTGCTCTCAGCAGACGAGCTAAACTATCAATTGACGCAAAGCCAAGCCAAAGCATTTGTCGTGCATGCCGATTGCCGCGAAGCTGGATTGGAAGGATTCAATCGTAGCGACAACTGCAAAGCTCTCTACTTTGTGGATGACAATAACGGGAATGAATCCCCTTCTAATGCCCGATCGGTAAAAGACGCGCTGGCACGCTCGGATCACGCCGACATTTGCCAAACAATGCCGGACGATACCGCGGTAATTCTATACACGAGTGGGACAACGGGGAAACCCAAGGGAGCGGAGCTGACGCATTTCAATCTTTTCTTCAATGCCCAATATTCCGCGGAACGCTTGTTTAGTCTTTGGCCGCGCGAAATTAATGTCATGCAACCCGGATTTGTGGGATTGGGAGCGCTGCCTTTGTACCATATTTTCGGACAAGTCGTCGTTCAAAGCGCCCTGCTAATGGGCGGCGGATCATTCGTCTGCATGAAACGATTTTCAGCCGAAGCAGCCGTGGCCGCCATCGAGAAGGAGAAAGTGGTGTTTTTGCCTGGGGTGCCGACCATGTTTTTCGCGATTCTTCATGATGTAGGTAGCGGCAAGGCCGACCTATCTAGTCTGAGGCATTGCGTGTCGGGTGGAGCTCCCATGCCAGTCGAGGTTAAAGAGAGCTTCCGGGCGAAATTTGGCGTTCCTATCCAAGAAGGGTATGGACTGACCGAAACTTCGCCATTGGCGACCGTGCAACGGCCAAACGAGACCCATAAATGCGGTACCGCGGGCAAGCCTATTCCGGGAATCGACGTGAAGATTTTCGACGAGAACGATCAAGAGGCCCCTCTGGGCGAACGAGGCGAAATCGTTATTCGAGGCCACAACATCATGAAAGGCTACTACAGGAATCCCGAAGCCACCGAGACCGCAATTCGCGATGGTTGGTTTCATTCAGGGGATATTGGATACATCGACGAAGATGGGGATGTATTCATCGTCGACCGTACAAAAGACATGATCCTTCGAGGTGGATATAATGTCTATCCTCGGGAAGTTGAGGAAGTCCTCTACAAGCATCCGGCGATTATGGAAGCTGCCGTAATAGGCATTCCACACGAACGGTATGGCGAAGAGGTGAAAGCCGTTGTTTCCCTAAAACCGAATCAACAGGCCAGCCCCGAGGAAATCATCGCCTATTGCAAAGAATACCTCGCCGCTTACAAATATCCACGCCACCTGGAAATTATGGATTCCCTGCCCAAAGGCCCTACAGGCAAACTCTTGAAACGAGCTCTTCGGGATAGGTTCTAAAAATCGACAGCTTCCTCCACTCGCGGATCAAGCGGCTCCGGTTTGGTGGCCAGCGATACGACGATCAATACGAAAACCGAAGACAAAAGGGCTATGGCGCCAACGCTGATGGCGTTTGGAACGATATAAAGCGGATCTCCGAGCGGATACTTTGACGCTAGGTCCAGCCCTACGTTAACGGTCAGTCCGGTAACGACGGCTGCGAACGCCCCCTGCCACGTCGCTCGTTTCCAATTGAAGCCAATTGTTACAATAGGGACAAAGGCAGCGGCGAACAATCCCCAGCCAAAGATTCCCAGTATGGCTATAAGATCTCCGTGATTCTTGGCCCAAAGAGCGAAGATGGTCGCGGAAATAGCAATCGCGAACGTCGCCGTTCGAGCCCAAAACAATTCGTTCTTAACAGGACGCTTTAGAATCGCCCGAGGAAAATCCCGGACGAATACGCCCGCTCCGATATTCAGAAACGAATCCGCGGTAGACATGATGGCCGCGAATAGTCCGGAAAAAACGATTCCCGCCAGCCAAACGGGCGTGTGGTTCATCAAAAAGAGGGGGGCAGCGTTATCCTCTTGCCCAATTGGTAGCGCTTCCGCGTCTCCTGTGAGCACCAAGTACTTCATCGCGAAACCGACACTGATCCACAGAAGAACGCAAAGCATGTACGCCACTGATGCAAGTAACGGGCTCCATTTGACAGTGTGAAAATCCCGGGCCATGAACATCTTCGTATTCGTATGCGGCTGGCCTGTCCCGCCGAATTGGAAAAGAAAAAGGTAGCTCAGACAAGCCATCGGGCCTAACGCGCCCCAAGGCCCTATCAAGTCCTTCTGCCCTGCGGCTGTGAAAACCTCGGTTATGTTTCGCGAGCCGGAAAGAAACTCCCCGCTACCCGCAGTCGTCATGGCTATCCAAAAAACCGCTACACCGGCAAACATCATAATAGCGCCCTGAAAAACATCCGTATAAAGCCCGGCGATAATCCCCCCGAATACCGCGTATCCAATTACTACCGTCATACCAATTATCGCTGCGGTAGTGAAATTGATGTCGAAAAAAGTCGCGGCAACCGCTCCGAAAGCCAGGATATTCGTCCCTAGGTAGGCAATCACTCCCAGGAGAATGACCAGACCGGCCATGAAGCGGCAAAGTTCGCTATTGTAACGGACCGCTACGGCATCCGGAAGCGTCAGAATATCGAAAAGCTCGGCAAAGGTTTTGAATCGCTTGGCCAAAAGAATTCCGGTGACCGTCAACCCAAGAGCTGCTGGAAGGCATATCCAAAAAGATGATGTCCCAAATTTGTAAACGAGACCCGGTCCGCCAATGAAACCGAAGCCACTCAAAACCGTTGAGAACGAGGCAAAACCCATAACTACGATTCCAGCGCTCTTGCCCGCTACAAAAAAGTCCGACGAGGACCGGGTCCGCTTTGCGGCCCAGACGCCTATTCCAAGACAAGCTAGCATATAGGCAGCTATGATGCTCAACATTATTGAACGATCATCCATCAGTTGCCCTCCCCTTCCGCTCTTCTGTAAGCTTTTTGAGGTGCTCCTCTTTTTCGGGCGTCACTATCGCCTGGTCGAATCCAATCAGCCACAATAGCGTGAACGTGAACGGGAAAAACGTGACTCCGAACACTAGCATAGCCGTCGCAGGCTCCATGCCGAGCAGTAATGTGTCTCCAACTACGAACGATTTATCGAATAGAATAATGGCGATCAATATCGCTGCATAAAAGAAAAAGCCTATTCCGAAAAGCCTGCGCAAAGCCGAAGACCGGGCGTTGCTTAGAAGGTTCTTCAATACCAAAACTCCAATGACCCCCATTATGCAAACCGCGTAGATGATCGTTCGAAGCAAGATCGGGATTGAATCGCCGGCAAACGCCATCAGGAGCATGGTCCCTGAAAACGCCGCTACAGCTATAATGGGGAGTTCGGATTTGGATCTCATAATTGGTTGGGGCTCATCATCAAGGCAGTGGGCACTAAATCTTCGAATACAGAGAAACTCCTTTCAACTAGGACATTCTCTTAAATATCGATACGGGACCACTGATAGCGGGAGATTCGGCAAAAAACGGAATCGAGAAGAATTATAGACGCGGAACGCGTTCGGGACCGATTTCCAATTTCCGTTTCCCGCGTTTGATCGAATCTCGGGCGTCGCTCCAACACTTGTTGCTCAGCTCGATCAATCTGCTACGGCCTAATCGCGGTACCATCGCTTTTCCTAATCGGAGGCCAATTCAATGGTTCTTCGACAATCGGGAATTTAGCAGCCAGTTTTTCATCGAAATCCACTCCGTATCCTGGAGCTTCATTCACAACCATATAGCCGTTTTCAATCTTAGGGCATCCCGGAAAGACTTCCTGGGTTGCGTCATTAAATTGAACCACTTCCTGAATACCGAAATTCGGGACCACCAAATCCAAGTGGGCATTGGCCGCATGCCCTACAGGCGACACTCCATGTCCATGCCAAGCCGTGCGCACATTGAACATTTCACTCAGCACGGAAATCTTCCGGGCCACGCTTAGCCCGCCCACATGCGAAACATGGACGCGGATGAAATCGATCTTCATTTCCGATATCAGAGATATCCACTCAGTAGGATTGTTGAACAGCTCACCCATGGCTATGGGACAGCTGGTCTGCTCCCTAAGCATTCTAAAATAGTGCTGATGCGTTTCGGGCGGAAACGGATCCTCGATAAAAAACGGATCATAGTCCTCTAGCTGCTTGATAAGATGAATGGCATCAATAGGATTGATACGTTCGTGAATATCATGCAGCAGCTCGACTTGCTTGCCGCAAGTATTTCGTATGTGGGCGAACAATTCGGGCAACTTTTCCAAATACACGCGCGTATCCACAGTGATATCGCCGGGAGATCCGAAGCCATGCTTCTTATAGTCGGGTTCTTTGGACAAGTTTTCGCTTCCGTACCCG
This sequence comes from uncultured Opitutaceae bacterium, assembly GCA_964521705.1. Taxonomy (GTDB): domain Bacteria; phylum Verrucomicrobiota; class Verrucomicrobiia; order Opitutales; family Opitutaceae; genus Pelagisphaera. Next base: position 16,006 of record CAZFUD010000016.1, read on the forward strand.
CCAAGCTGTATCCGAATGTGCCGAAATCCATCGTTCATTAGGCGCTTCGCATTCGCTTCGACCGTTTCTAAATCATCCCCCCTGGCATGGGCGTAGCAGTCCACCGCAAAACGGACCTTCCCTCCAAGCAACTGGTAAACCGGCATATTGGCCCGCTTGCCTTTGATATCCCAAAGGGCTTGGTCCATGCCGCTCAAGGCATTGTTGAATATGGAGCCATTCCGCCAATAGGACATGTTAAAGGCTGTCTGCCAGAGGTCTTCAATCTGATCGGGATCCTTGCCAATCAGAAATGGCTTGAGGTAGCGGTTTACCGCTTCAGCTACCAAGTGAGGGCGGCGGCGGTACGACGCGCACCCAAATCCAAAGAGACCTGGCTCCGACGTTTCTACCTTGACCACGACAAGGTTCTGATCCTGCGGAATCGTCAGGAAGGTTTTAACGTCTGTGATCTTGAGCGGGGCCAGACCTCTCGTTCCCTTCTCGTAGGTAGCGGCCATAGCTTCCCCCTGCTTCGTCATTGCGCTGAGTGCTCCTGCGGATGTGCCGAGGGCGGCTAATTTCATCATGTTTCGGCGATTCATATTTCGAATTCCCTTTCTATTTAAGGCTACTGGTGACTGCTAAGAAACTCGTACGGGGGATAATCTGGGGTATCAATCTCATAAATCTTGTGAAGGCAGCTTATCAAGCTTCCCAATATACAAGCGAGGCGATAACGTTATCGCCTCGGACCAGCCAATTAGTCAATTAAATTTCTACCGGACGGTCGGTAGTTATTTTTAAATCCGACCGCCCAGCCCGATGGCTCTTGACCATGTATGCCAATCGATTGAATAAGAGTAGAGACAAAGCTACCTATTTGCCCAACGCTTTCAGCTAGACGCTCGCTTCAAGCGGCTTCCCTAGATCCGTCCGGTGGCTCCTCAACGTATGGATACCACAACTAAATTCCCTATCCTTCATCGAGGCCCTTCGATATATGGCCCGTCCGCTCTACACAACAAAAAATCACGCCCCTACCCGGAGAATCTGAACGAGTTAACCACAGAATAGGATCGCAGTTCAGATCCCTCGTAATGTAATTCGAAATACCGTGAGAGCAATATGCGTAGATCCCAAATCCCATAAGATCGATTGGCAGGAGGTTTCCGACCCTTTAGTCACCGCGGATGAAGTGGTCATCGACATTCACGCCACCGCCGTAAATCGAGCTGATCTGCTGCAGCGAATCGGGAGCTATCCTGTTCCGCCAGGAGCCCCGCCCTACATGGGCCTAGAAGCGGCAGGGGTAATCTCGGAATTGGGCGAGAGCGTGACAGATTGGAACATCGGGGATCGCGTATGCTCCCTGCTGGCTGGTGGAGGGTATGCCGAACGGGTAGCTGCCCCCGCATCGATGCTGATTCGCATCCCCGATCATTGGGATTTCGAAAAAGCGGCAGCCGTGCCCGAAGTTTTTTATACAGCGTTTCTGAATATTTTTATTGAAGGCGAATTGAAGGAAGGCGAAACGGTTTTGATCCATGGAGGAGCCAGCGGTGTTGGAACGGCCGGCATACAATTGGCCAAACGCGCGGGCTGTCAGGTAATGGCGACTGCGGGGCGCCCCGATAAGATCGAATTCTGTAAACGCCTGGGGGCCGATGTCGCGATCAATTACAAGGAGGAAGACTTTGAAACGGCGATCCGCAAACAAGCGCCCGATGGGGTAGATGTAATTCTGGATATCGCAGCGGCGGACTACCTGAATTCGAATATGCGATTATTGAAAACAGGCGGGCGCCTAGTGATCATAGCCCTGCTTACCGGAGCGAGGGCCGAGATTGACCTATCGCTCCTCATGCGCGGCCGACAGCGAATAGTCGGCTCCGTTCTCCGCCCGCGCTCGTTGGAAGAAAAGGTCAACCTGCGCGACCAGTTTGAAAAGCGATTCTGGCCCAACCTGGTATCCGGTGAAATCAATCCCGTAATTTACAAAACGCTTCCCATCCAGGAGGCGGATTCCGCTCATGCGATATTGAAAGCCAATGAAAACATCGGCAAAGTTATTCTAAGAACGAGAGCCTAAAACGCGTTTGCCCCTTTTTATCGTTATTCTAAACCTTCGTACTGCCAAATCTGACGTCCATTAACAATTACTCCTGACAAGCTCTGAACTACATGACCTACACCACTAGAACAACTTTTCGTCGTCTTCCCTCCCGATTGCTTGGTTTCGTTTCGGTTTTTTCAATTGTATTCGCTTTCCAAGCGCGATTGGCAACTGCAGAGCTGCCTCAAATGGATGGCGTCCCGACCGCCGAACCGGAAAAAGTGGGGATGTCTTCCGAGCGCTTGACGCGATTAGACAAGGTCATGCAAGGATACATTGATCGCAATGAAACCGCCGGCCTAGTTACCTTAGTCGCCCGCAAAGGCAAAGTCGTGCACTTTTCCGCCCTCGGTAAAAGGGAGGTGGAAAGCGACACCCCCATGCAGCATGACAACATTTTCAGAATCGCTTCCATGGCCAAGCCGATAACCTCTGTTGCCGTGATGATGCTCTACGAGGAAGGGCATTTCCAATTGCGCGACCCGATTTCGAAATGGGTACCCGAATTTGCCGATATGAAGGTCGCGGTCCCGTCTCCAAACAACGCCCCCGTAAGAGAGCACTACACGACCGTTACCGCCAATGGGCCGATAACCATTCAACAATTGCTCACACACACCGCAGGTCTCGCTAACGGAAATCGGGGGATAGCCCAGTCGGAATACGCTGAAGCCATGGCCGAGTTTCCCCTCCACGAAACCGATTACGATCGCATGAAGCGGTTAGCCAAACTGCCACTCAGTTTCCACCCGGGAGAACAATGGGAATATACCCTGGGAACATCCGTGTTGGGCATCATGGTAACGAAAATATCGGGCATGACGCTCGACGAATTCTTCCGCGAACGAATTTTTAAGCCTCTGGATATGTCCGACACGCATTATTTTCTTCCTGAATCAAAGCTGGATCGGTTTTGCGCCTTGTACACCCTTGACGACGACAATAAGATTAAGCTGGCGGAAGCGCCTGATGCGGAGAGCCGCTGGGTCAGAGGCCCCCGCGTCCAATTTCGCGGCGCTGGCGGCTTGTTATCGAGCCCGAGAGACTATTTCCGATTCCACCAGATGATGCTCAATGGCGGCGAACTGGATGGCGTCCGCTTGCTGAGCCGAAAAACGGTGGAACTTATGACGGCCAATCATACCGGAAATATGCCAATTTGGCTGACCGGACCTGGCTACGGTTTCGGGCTTGGCTACGCCATCGTCACCGACCAAGGACCGGCAGCCACCTTGCGATCCGAGGGAACCTATTTTTGGTCCGGGGCATTCGGGACCGTTTTTTGGGTGGATCCAAAGGAAGAGCTCATCGGCATTTTAATGGGGCAAGTCTATCCCTACTCACGACTTAATTTCATGCCCGACATGATATCGATGACCTATCAGGCCATCGTCGATTAGGGATCAATGGGTTGGCCGATGTATTAGGATCTTGTTCAATTGCATCTACATAATTGAATTAACAGGATGCGCTCGCGCCTCGCTTTAATGATCCCGCTTCGCGGGAACAGGGTGACCAGGGACTAACCGGTCTTCAATTTTCCAACGGAATATCATCATGTTGGGCCCGCCAAAGCGGGGCCATCATCTAGGCCTGACAAGGTCGGGTCTTATCCCGTTCAGAAAAGTATCCTATCCAATTCATTTACCCGTTGACTGGATAAACTGGCCAATGCGTTTTCTCGATGCGGCATGAGTAGCCAAAAAACCGTGACTCGTTCCTTTCACGATCTCGAAATCCACCTGGACACCCGCTTTATCCAACAACGGGGCATAGGTTTCATCGATCGCGTTTACACCAGTCTAGCCAGTAAACGTCGTTGATTTCCTATTTCGATTATCTGAATATCCGCAAACACATGGCGCTTACCAATGGCTGTTTTCGGCAGGATTCTTTTTCTAGCGCCACCTTCCAGCAATTAGACGACGAACTGATATGAAAACCTTAGCATGCCTTCTCGTCATCCTTTCTACGGGCCTTGTCCAGGCGGATTTCGAACCGCTCCGTGAATTCCAAGCGGACATAATAAACGATGCAATGACCGGGAGCAATGTGGCCATGGTCTTCAAAGATGGCAAGGTCGTCTACTTCCATGCGGAAAACTCCTCGAAGCCAGGGGATAAAGACGTGAACTCCAGAACGCTATTCCCCATATGGTCCATGAGTAAGCCCATTACGATTGTGGCCATGATGACGCTCCACGAAAAAGGCCTTATCGACTTCGATGATCCTGTATCCGAATACATTCCCCAATTCGAGAATCTTAAATGTCTGGGCGAAAACGGGATCTACGACTGCGACAACGAACTTAAGGTAATCCATCTAATGACACATCGGTCTGGCTACAGCTACTTGGCGAGGCCCAGCCACAAGGGATTCACAAGTACGATCAGGTACCAGGATCTAGAAGCGTTCATCGACGACGTGGCCAAGCAACCCGTCTTATTCGAACCGGGAGAGCGATACTTATATGGAATCAATCAGGCCATTCTCGGCAGAATTGTCGAAGTCGTGTCGGGAAAAACGTTCTACGAGTACCTCAAGGAGACGATTTTCGATCCTCTGGGCATGGTCGATACCAAGTTCTATTTAACCGATGCGGAACGGAAGGACCGATTCCAACCCTTGTTCATCAATCAAGGGAATTTAAAAGGGTTTACCTACGAGTTAGACGGACTGAGCTACGCCCAGGACAATCGCGCCTATTTCGGAGGCGAAGGGCTCGTATCGACGATCACCGACTATTCCAAATTCTGCCAGATGCTGCTCAACGGCGGGAGCTTCGAGGGACAGGATATTATCTCCCCTAAAAGCATTGCCGCCATGACCGCCAAGCATTCCGAGGGCTATCCTTTCGAGGAATACACTGGAACGAATAAACTCGGCTTTTACTACGGATTTTCGCTTTTCGTTTTGGAAGATCCCGAGGCCGATGGCGTCGGCTCCACAAAAGGAATCTACGGCTGGTCAGGATACCACAACACCCACTTCTGGATCGACCCCAAGAAAAATCTGTTCAGCCTATTCTTGAGCCGAGCCCGGGGCGTCCCCCAGGATTTCCAGCGGCAACTACGGAAGGCGGTCTATCGTTCCGTAAACTGATGGGATGGGCCTTATACCATCTACGAAAAAGAATGAGAAAGCAGTTCGGGTTTGGCAATGCTCCAGCGCCCCGGTCCGCGTCTAATCGACGAACATCAGTTCGTTGGAGAGGAGCAAGGTTTGGGCGTAAAGTTCCCATCCGTTGAGGGGCTCTTCTGCGTCTGGGCCGGTTTGCGCTCCGCCAGACGCTGAACTCTCTGATGCCTCGAAGTCGGAAATAAACTCAACGCCTGTTTGGATCTCCTCCTCGGACGCCTCTCGCTGATACACGATCCTGTAGTAATCGCGAACCTGCGATTCCGGATCATCCCCCGCTTGGTTCTCGACGCGCTCCGCTAGCAATTTGGCCTGACGAATAGCGAACGGGCTATTCATGAAAAACAGCGCCTGCTGCGGCACAATCGTTTCAAATCTCGCCGGCGCGGTCACATTAGGACTCGGATGATCGAAGGTTCGAAAAACGCCTGGAGGCTCGGATCTGTCGAGAAAACTGTAGACCGTTCGTCGGTTTGCAGAAGGGTCCATGATATCTTCTTGGACACCTCCCATTTTCCGGTCCAAATTCCCGGACGCGGTCAACAGCGTGTCGCGCATGGATGCAAAATCCAGCCTGGCCTTGGGGAAATGGTGCCACAAGGAGTTATCTGAGTCGGCAGCCACCGCCTCCGGATTGGGTGAGCTCGATTGCCGGTAGGTGTTGGAAAGGACGATCTTCCTATGCAACGCTTTGATCGACCAGTCCGACTCGATAAAAGAGGCGGCCAGCCAATTGAGCAAATCGATTTGCTCGGGTTCAGGCGTTTGAACTCCGAAATCGCTTGGCGTACTCACAAGCGGGTCGCCCATGTGCCATCCCCAAACGCGGTTGACGAATACACGGGCGGTCAATGGATTTTCCGGAGCCGCTATATCGCGAGCGAGCTCAAGCCTACCACTGCCCTTGGAATAGGAATTTCGCTCCCCTTTGGAGAGAAGTCCAAGAAACTGTCGAGGAACAATATCCCCTGGAGTGGCGACATTGCCTCGTTTATAAATAGGTGAATCCTTAGGCTCAGCGACATCGGCAATTATGTGGGCCTTGAATGGCGCTCCGGGATGGGTCCATTCAACCTCATCACGCTCTTTCATGATGTCGCCCGCATTCTGAGGCTCTCTAATTTTTCGGGCGATCCAAACTTTAACCACGTCACGATCCGGATTGAGGGGCGTGCCCGGCTCTGCTAGAAAATCCCTAACCGCATCGTAGCCGTCTTCCCCATCGAGAGCCTTTTTGAATATCTGGTTGTAATGGGCGACACCTGCTTCCCGGTCATTTTCAGCATAGTTTTCGAACCAATCTTTCAAAACCGGGTGGGAGCGCCCTTCTTCTGTATCCAGATAAGCCATCCAAAGGCGCAGAATGTGAGGGCTGATGTTATTGGTTCCCGCAAACACAGTGAATTCGCCCGTTACGCTCAGATCATCCTCAATCGTTCTAGCTTCTTCGTAGGTATTCAGAAAAACCCCCGCATGCAGCCTTTCGTTCAACAACCATCCATCGATAATTTCATCGGCTCTTACATCGATTCGTTTTTGGATTTTCGCTACTTCCGCCAAGTAGGATTGATAGTCCGCTTCGTTTTCCGGATGCCGAATCACCGGCAATTCCTCTTCCTCTGGAATTTCCGACGAGTTGAAAATCCCATGAAGGGAATAGTAGTCCGCTGTGGGAATGGGATCGGACTTATGATCGTGGCAGCGGGCGCAGGTAACCGTCAATCCTTGCAGCCCTCGGGTGACCACATCGATCTGATCGTCAATCAGGTCTTCCTTGGTCATCAGTTTGCCCAGTGTCAAAAACCCCAAAGCGGCCAATTCTTTTTTATCCTCTCCCAAATCCAACTGGTCAGCCGCGATCTGCTCTAGAATAAACCTGTCGAACGGCTTGTCCTCGTTGAATGCATCAATAACGTAGTCCCGATAAGTATGAGCATACGAGTAGCGGTTGCCGTCCCTAAAATTCGGCCTCCCTTTCGTATCGGCGTAGCGGGCCACATCGAGCCAGTGCCTCGCCCAGCGCTCGCCGTAGGCCTTGGAACCCAAGAGTCTCTCGACTACTTTTTCATAAGCCTCCGGCGATTCGTCGGCCAAAAAGAATTGAATCTCGTCGTAGGTGGGAGGCAGACCCGTCAGGTCGTAGGTTATCCGGCGAATGAGACTCCGTTTCTCGGCCGGGCCATTTGGCTTCAGTCCGTGCTCACGGAGCTTTTCGATTATGAATGCATCCACTTCGTTCCCTGCCCCCACATCCACCGAAGGAGTGGCTCGCTTTTTCAAGGGGACGAAAGCCCAATGTGTCTCCGCGGCCGCCTTATTGTAAGCGGGGGCCGGCGTCTCTTCTTCCGAAGACGCGAATCCAAGCCAGCTTCCAATCCCTAGGCTAACCGCCAGACCCACGACGAATGTTGTCCTTCTCATGAAAATCTTCCTCCCCATTTCACTAAGCGATTAAATCATGCACCACGTTCCCATGCACGTCAGTCAGGCGAAAATCCCGACCAGCCGTCCGGTAAGTTAGCCTTTCGTGGTCGAAACCCATCAGATGAAGGATCGTCGCTTGTAAATCGTGTATGTGAACACGGTTCTCGACCGCGGCAAATCCAAACTCGTCCGTAGCCCCGTGAACATAGCCACCCCGCGCGCCGCCTCCAGCCATCCACATGCTAAAGCCGTGATTGTTGTGGTCGCGACCATTAACCTTGCCTTGGTTGGCGCCAGGCACTGAAAGCTCGACCACCGGCGTCCGCCCGAATTCGCCTCCCCAGATCACCAGCGTCTCGTCGAGAAGCCCGCGCAATTTCAAATCTTTCAATAGGGCGGCGATAGGCTTGTCGCACTCTCGACAAAGTCGTCGATGCTCTTTTTCCAAATCATCGTGATTGTCCCAAGGCTGGCGGAATCCCGTCCACACTTGCGTGTATCGAACGCCTCGTTCAGCCAGCCTCCGGGCAATCAAGAGCTGGCGTGCTTGCAACCCTTCTCCGTACATTTCTCGAATATACTCAGGCTCACTGGATATATCAAAGGCGTCGGTCGCCTCCATCTGCATTCGATAGGCGAGCTCAAACGACTGCACACGAGCATCGAAACGATCATCCTCCGCCCGACTTCCCTTGTGGTATCCATTAATTTGATTCAGTAGGTCGAGCTGCTTCCTCTGCTTATCGTAACCTGTGTAATCATTCTCGATGTTCTCAATAAGGTCTTCGACTTTCTCGTGCTTGGTGTCCAGGTAGGTGCCTTGGAATACGCCCGGCAAAAACGCGTTTTGCCAGTTCGCGGCGTCCCCGACAGGAAATCCGTTAGGACACATGACGACAAAACCAGGCAGATTTTGATTCTCCGTGCCAAGCCCGTAAGTCAGCCAAGACCCCATACTCGGCCGAGCCTGGCGGAAGTCGCCGCAATTCAACAATAAAAGAGAAGGCTCGTGATTGGGAACATTGGTGTGCATCGACCTAATCAGGCAAATATCGTCTATACATTCGCCCACATGCGGAAACAGTTCGCTCACTTCCGTGCCACTTTGACCATAGGGCTTAAACTCAAACGGAGAGCCGAACGCCGCTCCCGTCGTGCGCTCGGTCTTCAATGTGACCGGCAAGGGTTTGCCATGCCACTTGTTGAGCAAAGGCTTGGGATCAAATGTATCCACCTGCGACGGACCTCCGTTAGCGAAAATGTGGATGACCCGTTTAGCCTTGGCAGGAAAATGCGGGGCTCTATTGTCCAAGGTAGCTACCGCGCCCGACTGGCCCGCCTTCAATTCAGTGCCGAATAGCGACGCCAGACTCATGGCCCCGAATCCCATGCCGCACCGGCTTAGGAATTCACGGCGAGAATAGCCGAACGCTTGCTCTTGTCTATAATGGTTCATTTGACCGCTCCTTGATACACGGAAATCTCCCTACAGGGAGGGTTCCCGAACTTGACGTTTGACGTTGAATATTACTGCAATCCTACTCCACCAACAAGCCAAAATCAAATCCGGATCGCGCCTGAACCCAGGGCCAGCGCTTTCACAATAGCTATAAAATCCACCTAATGCGCTTACAGCAAAGGTCTTATATCGTAATGCTGTCAAAGAATCCGGATCCATCATCACAATAAAAAACTCGATTTTCCTGCTTGAATTCTACCGTACGGTCGGTAAAATTCTCCCTCGTAAATCTTACATTACTGCGTCTTTAGCAGTTCATGTTCCCAAACTAAACCCCGCAACGACAGTCAACTCCGATATCGATATTGAACGCCAATCGAACACGCGCCTACTCAATATCCAAAAATGGACATATAATCCTTGACTTCCCCATCTCCCAATCGACACACTTGATTTAAAACAATCCATCGGCGATTTATCGCCGAATGACATACCCTTAGATAACCCTAAAAAACACACCCTACACCTGTTAGCAGTAACGGCTCGACTGATATCGTCACCAGAAACGCGATACTCTTACTCGCCGGAAGAATATTAAACCTGTTTACCAGCCACAACCTATGAAAACGAAAAACCTATCAACTAAAAGCCTGTTACGGGGCTTTTTAGCCCTCGCGATCGCGAGTGTTCCTGTCGCTACGGCTCAGGATAGTGACGAAGTCATCGAACTATCACCCTTCACTGTCGACTCTCAAGGGGACACCGGCTACCAAGCCACGTCCACTCTCGCGGGCACCCGTTTGAACACGCCGCTGAGAGATGTCGCTTCTACTGTGAGCGTCATTACTCAGCAGTTCCTTGAAGATACCGGTTCCACCGACTTGCAGGAGCTGCTGGTCTACACGGCAAACACGGAAATCGGCGGCGCTGGAGGCACCTTAGCCAACCCCGATGGGGCCAACACGGTCTCGGGTGTCGAAGACCCCAATTTCAGGCAGCCGGTTCGCAATACCCGCGTGCGGGGACTAGCTGCCGCTGACCTGACCCGGAACTATTTCCCCACAAACATCCCCATGGATGCCTACAACACGGACCGAGTCGTCATCAACCGCGGGGCCAACGCCACGCTCTTCGGTCTCGGCAGTCCGGCCGGCATCATCAATAACCAGACCGTCGGCAATCTCTTTTCGGATCACAACGAAATCGGCATTGAATTCGGCAGCTACGGCTCGAAACGATACACGCTTGATGTTGAGCGAGTCGTGATCGAGGACAAGTTGTCGGTTCGCGTGGCCGCGCTCCGAAAGGATAGAAGATGGCAGCAGCACCCTTCCCATGAGAAGGACGAGCGAATCACGGCGGTGATTGGATACAAGCCAGACCAATTCACCGACATAAACCTGACCTACGAGTGGGGCACTATCAATGCCAACCGCCCCCGCACGCTTCCTCCGCAGGACCTGGTAAGCGGCTGGTTCGGACCAGGGCCTGAGGGCACGCCAAAGCCGACCCACAATCCCTACCAGGGAGGCGGCACCAACTACCGTTTTCCGGGTACCTACGTGCCGGACGACCTGTCCACGCCGGATGTTAACGAATGGTCGCCTGGGGCTGCCCGCTCCAACTATTTCGGCTTCGGGGGCTATACCTTCGAGCCCGTTCTTGTCTATCAGAACTCGCAAAACAAGCTGCCAGGGGGAGCGCTAGGCGCAGACGGAACCGTTTTCATCAGATCAGGAAGCCCGAAAAGAGGAGTGGACAAATCCAATGGGGCTGCCGGCCAAAGTTTCGCCACCATGCGGGGATCGTCAGAAAATCTTGGAGCGGTCACTCCAGACCGTCCAGACTCCCTTGACCAGAACGGCTTTTCCAAGGCGGCCACGAAAGGCTTCTATACGAACGATGTCGTTCAGGACGATACGCTTTTCGATTTCCGCAACAAGCTTCTAGACGGCCCCAACAAGCACGAGAAAGAGTGGTTCGACAACATGAACTTCTCTATCAGCCGGACCTTTTTGGAAGGCAATGCGGGACTGTCCTATCAGTTCGCTAGAGAAGAGCACCGGAGCGATTTCGACGCCAAGCTGGCTATAGGCTCTCGCTTCCAGGGCTTGGGTATCGATGTGAATACGCACACTCCATGGGGAGCTACGAATCCGAACTTCGGGCGTGTCTGGATATCGGGAAGCCGAGGAAAAATCAATACCAGTGAAAGAGAACTCGAAAACCACCGCGCTACCGGTTTCTTCAAAATGGACTTTACCGAGCAAGCGGAAGGCATAGCGGGCAAACTCCTGGGAAATCACACCGTCACCGGTCTCTATGAGGATCAGAGGGACTTTTCCAGAAACATCGCCTGGTATCAGCCCACTTATGATGACCACTGGCGAAGGGTCGGCGATGCAATACGTTCCTCTAACACAGTCCGAACGCGAGGAGCAGTTGAAGTCACCCACTTGGTCTATGTATCAGATAGCCTCGCGGGCGCCTCTAGTTCCGCCGGAGCCAATGCTTCCAATTGGCAAGTCCCCTTTGAGCTTCAGCCTGAATACAGCTTGATGTACCTCAAACGAGATTTTGACGATTCGGGAGTAGAGTTAAATACGGGATCGTGGGCAGTGGAAACCTTCGGTGTCACGGAACGCGGCGCGGCCGGATTCCCCGCGCAGAACGCGAACACGCTCATGCAGAAGATCGGAATCGAAAGCCAAGCCATCATCCTGCAGAGCAAATTCCTCGATGACCATATCGTAGCAAACTACGGCTATCGCGAAGACGATGTAGAGGCATTTTCGAACGACACCCCCCCCCGCAATCGCGACAATAGCGCTAACATCAGCCCAGCAGCCTGGTTCTTGCCCACGTCGCCTACCTTCGTCTCTTCCACCGATTCTACCAATTGGGGCATCGTAGCTCACCTTCCTGACGCCTGGATGGATAGCGTGGGAGGAATGGGGCTCAGCTTCCACTACGCGGAATCAGCAAACAATCAGATTGGAAAAGAACGGAGCAACATACTGGGGAACAATCTGGCGCCCGTCAGTGGCGAAACGACCGAAATCGGCTTCACGCTCAGAGTCAACAACTGGCTCACCCTTCGGTACAACGATTACGAGACCTTGCAGATCGGGGAAACCAACACGAGTTTGACCGAAAAGTTTCGCCCTCTGACCCAAGTATACGGAAACTTGGGTAGCCCACAATCTCAACAAGCTGTCGCTGACTTTGTGCGGCAGGAGCAGGCGGCTGACCCAACAGCTTGGTCAGGCGTTTCCAACCCGGACGATATTCTAAATTTCCAGCCCTATGGCTCGGAATTGGGACAGCAAGTAGCGTCCTTGATAAACCACCGATTTGACGCAAATGGGAATGAACTGCATGAAAATCCCTCTAGCTTGGCCTTCACTTCGGACCTGCTGTCCGAGGGAAAGGAATTCGAAGCGGTCGTTGCCATGAGCGAGAATTGGCGGCTTATGTTCAATGCGTCTCAGCAGGAAGTTACCGCCACCAATACAGGCGGCTTGTTTAAACGGTTCATCGAGGAAGAAGTGAATCCTAATTTGTCTCGATTTGGCGGTTTCCCGTTGAGCGATAGTGGAAGTGAGACCTTCTTCAACTGGCTCGATCGTAACGCTATCACGGCCATCAACCTGGCTCTCGCCGAGGATGGCGGGAAAAAGACCAATGAGATTCGCGAGTGGCGCTTCAATGCGGTTACCAACTACACCTTCTCGCAGGATTCCGCCTTGAAAGGCTGGAACGTGGGCGGAGCCTTGCGGTGGCAGGATGACGTCGGTATTGGACGGGAGCTCACCAGCAACGATCTCGGCGCCCCCATTCCTGATATAACCGCCCCAATCTTCGGCCCGACCGAAACCACGGTCGACGCTTGGGTAGGATTTGGGCGCCCGATTACGTTTGGCGGTCAGGATGTAGACTGGCGCGTCCAGCTGAACGTGCGTAATCTGCTTGACGAGAATGACCTCATCCCGGTTCGCTCCGATCCTGATTTCGGCATCTCGGTAGTCCGTATCCCAGTCGAGCAAACCTGGGAATTGACCAACACCTTTAGATTCTAGGAACGTTTCAGTTTTTTCATTCAAACCGGGATCTCGCTGACGCGAAATCCCGGTTTTTTTGTCCTCGAGCAAGGCAAAGATAACACCTCACGTCATTACGATGCTTGACCGAGACAAGATGTGGGATCAGGCGAGCGACCTCGCCAAGCCGGAGAGCGCTTCCCCGCTACAGGATGGCCCCGTTCGCGCGGGACCAACATGATAAGATTCGAATTAGTACGATTCAAACTAGCATCATGTTCTCGCGAAGCGGGATCATATGAGCGATCCCGCCAAGCAGGAGAGCGCATCCTGATTAAAATACCCCGTTTACTTGCCAAGTTTAAGTTGATACTTCCCGAACCCAGATAGAAAATAGAGATAGAATGGACAATGAATCCCCAGATCCTATTCCCGTATCCAAAACACTAGACAATCGATTTCACGGCGTTGTCGTACCCATGGTCACTCCGGCCACCAAAGACGGTCGCGTGGACACGGATGCAATCGTTCGACTAATCGAATACGTCGTCGACGCTAAAGCAGATCCCTTTCTTTTCGGGACCTCGGGAGAAGCCTCTTCCATTTCCAACGAGGAGAAAATCCGCATCGCTTCCGAGGTCTGTCCTCGATTCACCGCGCGATCGAATGTCTACATGGGTATCTCCAGCAATTGTCTCGCGGACTCCATCGATCTGGCGAAGGCGTTTGCCGATACCGGCGCTCAGGTCGCCGTGGCTAATTTGCCGAGCTACCTTTCCCTTAGCCCCAAACAGATGGGCAACTATTTTGAACGACTGGCGGACGCCATCCCGCTTCCCTTAATCATCTACAATATCCCCGTAACCACTCATATGTCCATACCCCTCGATCTCCTTGAAGAGTTGAGCCACCACCCAAATATCGCGGGGCTAAAGGATTCGGAACGCGATCTCGAAAGACTCGAAGCAGCCACCGGCCAATACAAAGACCGGGGAGATTTTTCCCACCTCACCGGCTGGGCCGCCCAATCAGTCAAGGCATTGCGATGTGGATCGAACGGACTTGTCCCCGTAGTAGCCAATTTCGTTCCCCAACATTATGTCGATTTGTATAACGCCGTAAATAAGGGAGACGGCGATAAGGCTGATCACCTGCAAAACCAAACTAATGAGATATCGAAAATATTCCAGGAAAATCGATCCTTGGGCGATTCACTGGCGGCATTGAAGGGCCTTTTGAATGTATCCGGATTTTGTGGAACAGGAATGTTCCCACCTCTTACCACGGTTACCTACGAAGAACAAGAGCAACTAAGAGCAAGATGGGAGACTTTCAGCAGGTCCTAAGAATATGGTGATTCCATAATGCTCTCAAGAGGTGTAAAACGCATCCTGCTAATCTAAAAGAATGTCATTATTAAAAGGATACGCGTGCTTAACCGATCTAGGATAGTCCTATTCACGCTGAGCTAGCATGATAAAAATCCACGGATAATCCCCATCCTCAATCACCATCATGTTACCGCGAAGCGGGATCATTAAAGCGAGGGACGATCGCATACTATTAATCAGCCTGGCCAATCAAATACGCCGTCAATCCAACAACGGCCGACGAATCTTGGGGTTGTGATGCTCGTCAGTCAGTCCGTAGTTCTTCTCGAGGTAATCAAGAATCTTCGGCTCCATTTGGCCTAAGGGCCAAAGACCGTTCTTCTCCTGCATGAGCCGAATGATCTTCTCCCAATTATTCCGATCTAGCCTAATCTGGGTAAACCCCTTGGTCGAATGACAGACGACGCAATGGGCTCTGACCAAATCCCAATGCTCGTCAATCACCATTCCGGAGACCGGGTCCGTTTCCAGTTCCGCATCCTCCTCCTCGCTGAACAGCGATGGACTCGACAGAATCAAAATCGAACCGATCAGACTAGCTATTAGTTTTCTAGTATTCATAGCTAAACTACGTAAACAGCTATTCGATGACAAGAATTATTCAGATACCCTTTGGGATTCCATCCCGGGATCAGCATGGGTTGGGAAACCCCTTCCGAATCGACAGCCCGGGCCCACACTTCGTAGTACCCTTTCTTTGGGAAAGACACTTCCCCCTCCCATTGCTGCCAAGCATGCCGGTTGACCGGTTTTTTGAGATCCGTTTTCACCCATGTCTGCCCGAAATCGTTAGAAAGCGATAGGCTCTCCACTTCTCGGTCCCCTGCCCAAGCGTGACCATTCAGTTTCATAGAATCCCCCAAATCGACTTCCACTCCGCTTTTTGGGAAGGTGATCAGCGACTTGACCGGCATCGATTCAATGATCGCCATATCCTCGTCTGGAACTTCGGCTCCGGCCTTGACAGGGTATTCGGGGACTCGGTACGAGCTTCCCGTCATCTTAGTTCCATCGTGGACCTGGTTGCGAATGTCGATCTGCTTAATCCACTTGCCGGAGGTCGATCCGGGCCATCCGCCAAAAACGAGGCGTAGCGGGTATCCATGATGTAATGGCAATGGCTCCCCATTCATGCCCCAGGCAATCATCGACTCCTCTTCCAACGCCTTGGAAATCGGAACGCCCCGAGAAATCGCGTCCTTACTGGGGTCCAAACTCAGGTGTCGATCCGCCGAGTGGTAGGCGATGTAAACCGCATCGCCTTTTATACCGCAATCCTCCAAGACATCTTTGAGTCGAATACCATTCCAAACCGGGCATCCCACCGCTCCGGTCGTCCACTGGTTGCCGCTAGCAGGCGGGTAGAATTCCGCCCGACCGTTGCCACCGCATTCCAAGGTAAGCGCCAAATCGATGTTTTCAAATTCAGTCTTAAGCCGCTCGAGGGTGTATGTCTTCGTATTCACCACCGACTCACCCCCAATACTCAATGTCCAACTCCCGATATCGGTTTTTTCAGGTGGCAGGCCATTATTCCGAACAAAGAGCCGACTCGCCGGCGTGATGGGATCGTTCAAGAGATGAGCAGGTGTCTCGGCATTGACTGGACGATCATTCAAGATGGTCAGACCCGGCTTCCCCCGTATGCTAAACGGCTCCGCAGTTTGACCCAAAGCTACCGGCATAAATCCTTCTGGTATCAGATTTGAAAATACGATCTTGGCACCAAGCGCCGTGCTCAAGGCCTTTACAAACGATCGCCTGGCTACTAGGCCTTGGTCGCTATGGTTCGGTTTTTCGAAATTCATGACGGGTTGCTTGTTGTTAATTGGTCTGATGGAGAGGCACTCCGACTAGAATCGGATCCTGGATCCATTAAAGGGCGATAAAGCCTTAACGGGTTTGCGAGGACTCTTTCACTATTGGGGCTTCTAGACAGCATTGCCAATCCCGGTTTTCCGGACGGAAGTAGCGTTGATAGGAAACAGCTCTTGAAAACACCGCTGAGTCGCGCCTACCGCGGCCGCATAAGAATCAACCTGAGAATGCAGCAAAGGCACAAGCTCGGCGATATCGGGAAGAATAAAATTGCGGTAGGTCTCCTCAACGTAGGGCCAAAGCGGACCGTCCGGCTCCAGAAGCGCGCCCACCATAATAATGGCTTCAGGATCAAGGAGGGTCGCCAATGACGCTGCCCGGGCCCCCAGAAGTTCGCCAGCCGTTTGCGCCTTTTTCTTGGAAAGGGCGAAATCCTTGGCCTCGAAATCAACATCCAACGCCTTTTCAGACACGACCTCTTGGAAAGTCTTCCACTCCGAGGCAGGCTTTGCGCTGGCAACACGCGTGTAGCCAGCCTCACCAGAATAACCATGGCTTCCATCGAGCAGCTGGCCATTGAGTATGATCGCCGAACCAAATCCGCTTCGCACAGCCAAACAGATGAAATCGGACATATTTCTAGCAGCTCCAGAAGTCCATTCCGTCATCGCGTAGCATCTTATATTATTGTCCACCACGCAGGGTAAACCGGTCTGACTCTCTACTAATTCTCCTAAAGGAATGTCTTGAGCCGCTTCGATAAAATCGTAATGGACGAGATTGCCGGTATTTCGGTTTATAACGCCAGGGGCTGCCACACCGATTCCTAGAATCTCCGTCCCGATTCCTCGAGCCGCCTCCAATCCTTCATTGATAATTCCCAGAAGACGGGCAATCAGCTTCTTTCGATCACTAATAGGACTTAACGCTCGATGCCGCTTGAACAGCGTTTGGCCGGAAAAATCGACCACGACAACCCGCATTCGCTTAGCCTCGAAATCCAGCCCTACAAAACAACCACGACCCGGATTTGGACTCAGCGGAACAGGACGACGGCCTCGTCGTTCCGTTCCATTCAAGCGTTCCAGAATTAGCCCTTCATCGATCATCTCTTGAACAACTTCGCAGAGACGCGATTTGCTCATCTGCAAATCCCTGCCGAGCTCAAGTCGCCCTATTGATCCGTTGCGATGGATGTGCTGTAAAAGCAGGTTCTTCCGCATCTCCATTTTCCCGGAGACGGTATCCGAACGAACAACCATTGCGTTTTCACTTGCCACCTGCTTCATCAGATCATATCCTAATAGCCTAAGTCAATGGTTAATATCCATAAATGGATATATACTTCTTGACTCGAACGAACTCGAGGCAACATGCTCTGATTCTCCGTTAACGCTGTTGGCTCCAATCAGTTGGAGGGGTCTGGCAGATCTCGTTTCGACGTCCTTCATCGAGTATTCCTATGTGTTCCGCTGTAGCTAGCCAAAAGATCAAACTAGGCCTCTTATTCCTCGGCCGAAAACGGCCCGGTTTCGATATGGATTGGGGCGCCGGCATCGAGATAAAGGCGCGGAAAGCGGCCAGCCAATCGGCTTTCGATGTGTTCGAGCCTTCAAAGAAAGCGGTGGATGACGCATCTCTTAGAGAAGTCGTAGCGGAGTGCGAGGAAGCGGGAGTCGAGGCGCTCGTGCTTTTGCAAACCACCATGGCGGATGGCCGCATGGCTCCTACGCTGGCTCAAATTTGGCCGCACCCTCCCATTTTTTGGGCCACGCCTGAAAAACAGGAAGGCGACATGATCAGCTCGTGTTCGCTCGTCGGAGCGCACCTATGGGCCTCATCGTTCCGGCAAATGGGTCGCTCATCCGATGTGGTCTATGGAGATCCTGAAAATTCGGTGACCTTGGAGCAATTGGATGTTTCTGTCCGGGCAGCAGCCATCGTACGAAGACTGCATCACGCCCGTGTCGGAGTGGTCGGGGGACAAGCGCCTGGATTCGCCAATATGGCTATCGATCCTTTCGCTATGCACCGAGACCTGGGTCCGCAATTTCAAACCTACAGTCTGATCGAATTCGAAAACGTCCTCAAAGATTTGAGCGAGGAAGCCGTTGCCGCCGATGTCGATAAGGCGAAGGAACTTGGCTTGGAGTACAAAGACGCCAGCGAATCGGATCTCCCCATGGCCTCGCGGCTTTATTTAGCCATGCGCCACTTTTTCGATGAGGAAAACTTGGATGCCCTTGGTGTTCGCTGCTGGCCTGAAATGCCCAATACCTTCGGCCAATGGCCCTACCTCGGAATGGCTCGACTAGCAGATGAAGGCCGGGCAATCGCTTGTGAAGGCGACGCCGATGGCGCTATCGGCGCCTTGATCGGAGAAATGTTCGGAATGGGACGATGCTATCTTTCCGACTGGCTCGAGCACGATGATGAGGCAATCACTCTCTGGCACGTCGGGGCCATGCCACCATCACTTAGCCCGCCCAAAGGTGAACCGGGAGCCCCCAAGCTCGCCAAGCATTTCAATATCAAGAAACCGACGGTACTGGAAAGCGAATTGAAAACAGGTATGCCGCTAACTCTTTTCCGCTTGTGGCGATGCGACGGCGAATACCGCCTCACCTCCTGCGACGCAGAGAGCGTCAAGCCACGCCAACTCATGTGCAGCAACGGAAGAGCCCGTTTGCTGAATCGCAATCCCAACGACTGGTTCGAGGATATGTGCCGGGCCGGGATGCCACACCATTTGAACGCGTTTCCCGGAAATCATTCTGAGAAATTGAAACGGTTCGCATCCATTGCCGGAATCAAATGGCACGACTGACAGGCCTGCTCGCGAATTCAATGGCAGGGACCGCCCAACCATTCTCCTGAACCTATTGAATGACTCCTGATTCCCGATATTCTAAATTGGCTTCACAAGCGATTTGGCTCTAGCTTGAACACTGCTTTTTCCTTGATACCTACCGTACGGTCGGTAGATTTTAAGCACTCTAAAACGACGAAATACTTAATGTCTTCAAACGACAATCTAAACACTGAACGGCCTACTTTTGTGACGCACTTAGAGTGTGGAATGGAAGGCGACCGCTACGAATCGGATACGATACATGGCTTATCCAAAGCTGGCAAGCCCCTGCTCGTTCGCTACGATCTTGAAGGTATCCGACATTCGGTTACTAAGGAAGAACTGGCTAGCAGGCCAGCTGACCTTTGGCGCTATCGGGAATTTCTCCCGGTACGAAAAAAGGAGAATATCGTTAGCCTAGGCGAAATCCACACGCCCATCATCTCCATACCGAAACTGGCGACAGGAACAGGCGCACTTCTAGTGAAAGACGAAGGCCGTCTGCCCACGGGGTCTTTTAAAGCCCGCGGCCTATGCATGGCCGTTTCCATGGCCAAGGAATTCGGGATCACCAAAGTCGCCATGCCCACCAACGGCAATGCCGGAGCCGCCCTCGCCGCCTATGGCAGCCGGGCTGGGATGGAGTCCTACATCTTCTGCCCTGACGACACGCCGACTATCAACGTTCGCGAGATCGCGGCTCAGGGAGCCAAAGTCTGGAGTGTCAACGGCCTTATCAACGACTGCGGCCGCATCGTCGGGGAAGGAAAGGAAGCGATGGGCTGGTTCGACTTTTCGACGCTCAAGGAACCCTATCGCATCGAGGGCAAAAAGACCATGGGTCTGGAGCTGGCCGACCAGCTGGGTTGGAAGGTTCCGGATGTGATTCTCTATCCCACCGGTGGAGGGACGGGTCTCATCGGCATGTGGAAAGCGTTCAATGAATTGAAACAGATAGGCTGGCTCACCGGAAAGCTCCCCCGAATGGTCGCGGTTCAAGCCACCGGCTGCGCCCCCATCGTCAAGGCCTACCAGGATGGCGTCGAACACGCCGAACTATGGAAGGACGCCCATACGGTGGCAGCCGGTATCCGCGTTCCCATAGCCGTAGGCGATTTTTTGATACTAAGAGCCGTGCGCGAAAGCGGAGGATTCGCCATTGCCGTGGATGACGATTCGATTTCCACTGGACTCGAAGAAGTATCCAAAAAGGAAGGATTGCTGTTGTGCCCCGAAGGAGCGGCTACCTACGCCGCCTATAAGCAATCGCTAGACAAAGGCCTTATTTCCCCAGACGAAACCGCTGTTCTCTTCAATTGCGCTACCGGATTGAAATACGAAATGCCGCCTGCCGAAGATACCTTGGACTGCACTAAGTCCATCGACTACCATAAACTCCTGTGAGCCGAATCCTAGTAACCGAAGCCATTAAGGGTGAAGCCATGAATCAGCTAAGGCGAGAGGCTGACCTGGATGTCGTTTTCGAGCCGGACCTCTGGAAGGAACCTGCGGCTCTCGCCCAAGCTGTCGGCGAGGCGGAGGCCATCATCGTTCGCAATCAAACTCAGGTGACGGCGGATCTTATCAAAGCGGCGCCAAAATTGAAGATAATCGCTCGCGCGGGCGCCGGACTCGATAATATCGATACTGAAGCCGCGACGGCAGCTGGCATTGTGGTGAGCTTTGCCCCCAACGAGAATTCCCTGTCGGTTGCTGAGCTCGCGATGGGCCTTTTCCTTTCCCTAGCCAGAAAGATCCCCTCGGCGGACAAGGATATCCGGGATGGAAATTGGAATCGCTTCCTCTTCACAGGCAGCGAGCTTTCCGGCAAAAACCTCGGTATCGTCGGCATTGGCCGAATAGGCACTTTGGTCGGTCAGCGGGCAAAAGCATTCGGCATGAACTTGCTGGCTCACGATAATTTCGTAGATCAAAACGCGCCTCAGTACCGAGAGCTCGACGTTTCATTTGTAGAGCTTGACGAATTACTGGAGCAATCGGACTTCATAACTGTCCATCTCCCTCTTCTTCCAACAACGCGAGGGATGTTCAATAAGGAGCGGTTCGCGAAGATGAAGCCGTCCGCATTTTTCGTAAACACTTCTAGGGGAGAAGTCGTCGATGAGGAAGCGCTTGTCAGCGCTCTTGATAGTGGGACTATTGCCGGGGCCGGGTTGGACGTGAGGGAAACGGAGCCGCCAATGCCCGGAGATCCGCTGGTCACTAACCATAAGGCGATTCTCACTCCCCACATCGCGGCGTTTACATCCGAGGCGCAAGAACGCGTCGTCGCCGCCGTCTGCCGAGACGCCGCCGCTGTATTGCGGGGTCAAGAAGCGGAAGGGTTTTTCAATTTCGCACAGCCCAAGCGATAGCCACGATGAGCGCCCAAGCAAATCGCGAATTTAACATATTTCTTGATCCAGCGGAGGTACAATCGCTGAACAGCATGGAAGGTGTTCCGGATTACGAGCCGGCTGTGATTGAAGCGCTTCCTGGCGAACGGCTTCTGCAAACGTCCTGGCAAAAAAGCCTGCATCGGGCTTTCAATTGGGTTGGGACAATGACTCCGGGAGTCGTTCTGGCCATGA
>CAZFUD010000017.1:0-17556 GCA_964521705.1 uncultured Opitutaceae bacterium
CTTCGAAACAACGACTACCAAACCGCCATGGTCGGTAAATGGCATCTCGGCTTTGACCAAAAGGGTTTAGCGACTGGCAAGGAAATCGATGGATTCGCTTTCGACTTTGACCAACCGCTAACGGGTGGACCCGTCGATCGAGGCTTTGAGTCCCTGTTCGGAATGCACGCTTCGCTCGATATCCCTCCCTACTTTTATATCGAGAACCGGACACCAACGATGGCTCCCACCGAAACGATCGGAGACCGGACCAGCGTCGGAGGTCCAGAGGACTGGAATCGCATCCAAGGCGAATTTTGGCGCGGTGGAGCCGTCGCTCCTGACTTTAAGCATATTGAGGTCACGCCACGATTTGCTGACGAGGCCAGTAAGGTGATGGAGTCGCGTGATGCAGACCGACCGCTATTCCTCTATCTCGCGCTTCCCTCCCCCCACACTCCCTGGCTCCCGACCGAGAAGTTCGTTGGCAAGAGCGGCGCAGGCATGTACGGCGATTTCGTCATGCAAGTGGATGGAGTGGTCGGACAGGTTATGGCCAGTCTCGAAAAAGCCGGGATTAGCGACAACACGCTTGTCATCTTTACCAGCGACAACGGGCCTGTTTGGTACGACAAGGATACTGAACGCTTCAGGCATCGATCCACTGGACCGCTACTAGGGGCTAAAGGTAGCGCTTGGGAAGGGGGACACCGAATGCCATTTATCGCTCGTTGGCCGGATCGAATTGAAGCCGGTTCTCAGACGGATCAAACCATTTCGTTTGTCGATGTCTTCGCGACTTTTGCGGATCTAGCGGGACAAGAGAAAATCGCTGAAGGAACGGCAGAGGACAGCGCCAGCTTCCTACCCGTTCTACTCGATCCGAATGGAAAGCATGAACCTAGATCGCCAATACTCCACAGCAACCAGGTGATTCGCGATGGCGATTGGAAATTGATCAATACCAAGCGGAGCCGGGGCTTCACCTCGGATAGAGGCAAGGACTACCCTCTCGAGCTTTTCAATCTAGCCGAAGATCTGTCAGAGGAAAACAATCTCATCGAAGAAATGCCGGAAAAAGCGAAGGACCTTCGAGCAAAGATGAAGCAGATCCTGGGAGAGTAAAGAGCGATTCTGACCTTCATCAATTAGGTGTTTAACAACGTACGCGACGCGTACTCGATCCCGTCTCCGCGGGAGCAGGATAGCCTTCGATGAAGGCTAGCAGAATTCCGCAAGAATCATGTTGGCCGACTCATGGCGAAATAGATTTAACCCTAAATGGTAGGGAGGACTGGCTCAGTCCTCCGAATTTTCAACCCTTTCATAGGAGGACCGAGCCGGTCCTCCCTACCTATTAAAAACCCAATTCACTAACTCTATATCCTGCCCGAGAACGAAGTGAACGGATCCTCGCCACGCATCGCGTGGATCCAGCGATCCCGCACTTGCGGGAGAGCGATGTTAAAAACGAAAATCAGATTAACAAAGGCTTTCCTTGGGTCGACACTCGGTGTTTATTCTTGCTCAAGCCAAAGGCCCACTGCTCGCATATGAAGATCACCTCACTTACCCTCTACAAAGTGAAACCCCGTTGGGTGTTCCTAAAAGTGGATACCGACGAAGGCTTGTCAGGCTGGGGAGAGCCGATCCTAGAAGGAAAGCCCAATACGTCCATCGCCGCTGTCAAGGAGGTGGAACGTCATTTGATCGGACAAGACCCCACTCAGATCGAACGTCTTTTCCAGCAACTTTATCGCGGAGGCTTCTATCGGGGCGGCGAAATTCAGATGAGCGCTATCTCTGGTATCGAACAAGCGCTCTGGGACATCAAAGGAAAAGCCTTGGGAGTCCCTGTTTACGATTTGATGGGCGGAACTGTTCGGGACAAAATCAAAGCCTACGCTTGGATAGGCGGCGATGATCCTGAAAAAGCGGATCAGGATGCTAAGAAGCGTCTCGAGCAGGGTTTTCTGAATCTGAAAATGAATGCCACGGGTCCATGCGAGCGCATTGGCGATTACGGTGAACTGGATGCCACGGTAGAGCGGCTGGCCCGTGTCCGGGCGATCGTTGGCGACAAGATCGGTATCGCCGTGGATTTTCATGGTCGGGTGCACAAATCGATGGCCAAGACCTTGGTCAAACAAATGGAACCCTATCGACCGCTATTCTACGAAGAACCACTTCTTCCAGAGCATCTTGATTTCCTTCCTGAGCTAGCTCGATACACTTCAATTCCGCTCGCTACTGGCGAACGCTTGTATGGGCGCTGGGCCTACAAGCAACTCATATCCCAGGGTACCATCGACATCGTCCAGCCCGACCTCTCCCACACCGGCGGAATCTGGGAAGGACGGAAAATCGCCGCTATGGCAGAGGCTTACGACATGGGAGTCGCGCCCCATTGTCCGCTCGGCCCCCTGGCTCTAGCCAGCTCTCTGCAACTCGATGCCTGCACTCCCAATTTCGTGATTCAAGAAACGTCGCTAAAAATGCAATACAACGAGTCCGCAGATCTTCTGGACTACGTAAAAAACAAGGAGGTGTTCAGCGTGGAGAATGGCTACATCGACCTGCCCAGGCTCCCCGGGCTAGGCATTGAAATCGACGAAGAGGCTGTCATCGAAGCCGATAAGGAAGGTTTCGATTGGACCCAACCAATCCACTGGCAATATGAAGACGGCTCCATCGCAGAGTGGTAAGGCGTCTTGAATATTCCGAATCAAGCCTCAATCCTATTCGGCCCGTTATGAAAATCACTTCTCTTACCCTATACAAAGTGAAGCCCCGCTGGGTCTTTCTAAGAGTCGAGACAGACGAAGGAATATCTGGTTGGGGCGAACCTATCCTAGAAAGCCGACCCGATACGTCAATCGCGGCTGTAAAGGAGTTCGAACCGTTGCTCATCGGTGAAGACCCTGCCCAAATCGAACAACTATTCCAGCGAATGTATCGTGGGACATTCTACCGAGGCGGCGGAATTCTTATGAGCGCCATTTCCGGAATCGAGCAAGCGCTTTGGGACATTCGGGGGAAAGCGCTCGGACTCACTGTCTACGAGCTTCTCGGCGGAGCTGTCAGGGATAAGATCAAAGCCTATGCCGTGGTTGGTCACCCCAACCTCGCCCTATCCGACGAGGACGCGAAAATCCGGCTAGGGCAGGGTTTCAGGAACGTGAAGATGCCCGGGACAGGTCCATGCGAGCGCATCGGCAGCTACGCCGAAATCGATGCCGCCGTTGGTCACGTGTCTAGTGTGCGGGATGCGGTGGGTCCCGACGTCGGCATCGCTATCGACGTCCATGGGCGCGTTCACAAGTCCATGGCCAAGACGCTGGTCAAGGAGCTGGAACCTATTCGGCCTCTTTTCTTCGAAGAACCGATCCTCCCGGAACACCTCGATTTTCTGCCGGAACTATCCCGCCACACCAGTATTCCTTTAGCCACCGGGGAACGGCTGTACGGACGCTGGGGATACAAGCAGCTCATCTCTCAGGGAACGGTCGACATCGTGCAGCCCGATCTTTCTCATGCCGGTGGAATCTGGGAGAGCCGCAAAATCGCGGCCATGGCAGAGGCCTACGATATGGGGGTCGCTCCCCATTGCCCGTTGGGGCCTATCGCTTTGGCAAGCTCCATGCAGTTGGATGCCTGCACCCCGAATTTCGTCATTCAGGAAATGTCTTTACCTATTGAATACAGCAAGAATGGGAATTTGATCGACTATGTAAAAAACAAAGACGTTTTCAACGTAACCGACGGATATCTGAACCTTCCGAAGCTGCCCGGTTTGGGTATAGAGATCGACGAAGAGGCTGTCATAGAAGCTGACAAAGAGGGTTTTCCTCCGGTACAACGGGACTGGTTGCATGACGACGGTTCAGTAGCTGAGTGGTGAAGCGGAAGTAGCGCAGTCTTCTAGTCTGTAGCCCAACTTGAAGACACAGGCTGGAAGCCTGCGCTACTCTTCCTATCCTTCCGCGCGGATCCGCTTGGTGCAGTCGATGGTCAGCCAGCAAAGACCAGTGACCACGTAAAGAGCTGCAACAACGACGAACATGGGATAGTAGTTAGTCACCGTTTCCGTTATTCCATTGGTCACTCGCGTCGTTGAGAACTTGTCTAGCAATGGACCTATAGCTAAGAGCGGCATAAGAATGGCGCCAACATTCCCCGCCGTATTGACGACACTGAATACGGTTGCCGAGTGAGGTCCGCCAATATCCGTACAGGTCCCCCACACTGTCGGCTGCGACCAATCGCTGAAGAATTTCACAACGAAAAGGCCAATCGCAATCGCTAGCACACTCGTCTGGGCTATGGCGTAAAAAAGGCAGATCGCCGCGAGGAACTTACCAGTCGATCCCATGATTCGGCGGCCCCATTTTCTGCTACCGATCCTTTTCATGACATAGTCGTTGAGATATCCCCCAACGAGTCCGCCTAAAGCTCCGCCAAACAGTGGAAAGCTCGCGTAAATGCCCATCTCCGCGATAGAGATTCCTTTGGACAAGAAAAAGCTCCCTAGCACCGAGGTGTATACGATATCGGCTCCCGCATTGGCTACCTGAGCGGATACCATGGTAACGAAACCGCGATTCTTGATCGCCTGCTTAAAGCTCATGACTCTTCGCTTCGTTTCGCCATGGGGCTCAGCCTCGCGAAGCAGCTCCTTTTCCGCCTCGTTGACGCGTTTGTCTTCCTCTGGATTGTTTCGGTAAAACACGAAAAAGGCGACCCCGAGCAATAGGCCGATGAGCGCCATAATTACAATCGCGATACGCCAATCGAGCCCGAAGTAACTCATAAGCACCGTGGCCATCAATATCGGGGCCAGGGCTCCTCCGGCTCGGCCCGCGAAACTGGCGACGAAGCCTTGCATTGTCGTTCGCGAAGCGATCGGAAACCAGTTTCTGGATACATTACTTAAACTAGGATAGGCGCCCGCTTGAGCCGCGCCGAATATCACACGAGCTACGATAAACATGGCGAACGAACCGCCCAGAGTGAATAGGACCAAACTAAGAGACCACCCTCCGATAATAGCGCTGAGAAAATAACGGGCTCCGAAGAAGTCGCAGATAACGCCACTGGGAATCTGCCCAAGAGCATAGGAGAACTGGAAAGAGGTGAAAATTTGAGCCAACTCCGTATTTGAGAAACCATACTCCCGAGCTAACTCGGGTCGAATAATGTTCCAAGTGTAGCGGTGCAGGTAGAGCACTAGCGAGGTGGCGGCGGCCAGCACAAGCACCACCTTATGGATTTTCGTCGGCTTGGGGACGTTGTCTGAAGCAGGTGAATTCACTGATGGGTAAGTTGATTTTTCGGGGGCATATAAAGGGTGTTCGTTAGGCAAGGCATATCGCAGTCCAAGTCGAACTATTTATCTCCTTTCAGTGGAGATCGGCCGTTAGCAAATGCAAAATGTCCGCGCCGCTTAAAACCACTTAAACAAGCAGCTATCGATACGCTGCTATACCGAGACGGGTCGGCACGATCCTCAGAAACTCCAATACGGAGGACCGCACGTCTAGCCGTAGCCCTGGCGAAGGAAAAAGCCGGTGTACCCAGTAAGCTGGTAGGTATTGAAGGAGGCGGGCATGGGTTCAATTTTTCAGGGGCTGTGAACCTTCCCGATTTGCCTACGATTTACATCCAATGGATGGATAAGCACCTTAGAGGGCTCTAGGCCGCCCGTCCGCGAGCTGATAAACGAGGGAGTTACCGGCTAGGGTACGGACTTTCCTTGAGCGGCTTCCCAAACCGCATACCAATCTTGGCGGTAAAGCTTGATTCCGGAAGCCTTGGACCCATCGCGAATGCGGCTAATTTTGTTGGTCCCTAAGATGACGCTCGGGTTGGCCGGGACGGAGAGAATCCAAGCATAAACCAAGGCATCCAACGGAGCGTCCCCATACTTCGATGACAGCTCTGTCAGCTTCAAGCAAACGCGCATTCCTGCCTCGTTCTTTTCATTGAAGAGCCCCCCACCAGCTAGCGGAGACCAGGCCATGGGTCGAAGGCGCCCACGCAGGCATTGATCGAAAACGCCATCATACAACGGAGCCATCTCAAGAGGACTGAATTCGACTTGATTAGTGGCGAGACGACCGTCCATCAATTGGTCGAGGGTTTCGAACTGGTGATAAGTGTAATTCGAAACGCCGACGGCCTTGACTTTCCCTTGCTCGAGCAAGCGATCAAGTCCAGCCGCAGTTTCTTCTGGCGGTGTCAACCAATCCGGCCGATGGACCAGAAATAGATCGACCACATCGATGTTCATCAAGCTTAGCGATTTTTCCACGCAGGCAACCAAGTTCTCACTCGTCGCGTTGTAGTGCGGCAACGACGCTCCGGACTTTTCTGTCGAAGGAACATCAATACCCCCTTTGGTTATGATCTGCAATTGATCCTTCAGCTCGGGATCCGCCTTGAGAGCTTCCCCAATAGCCGCTTCAACGCTATATAATCCATAGATCTCCGCGGTATCAATGGTGTCGATACCATGCTCCAGGCAAACGTGAAACCTTTCCGCCAAAGCAGCGGCGGACGGCTTTTCGTTACCATCAAGTATTCGCCAGGTCCCGTATACGATGTCGGGAATATCGTACCGCGATTGATCACTATCCTTATTCATAAAGTGAATTCTCCTATTACTATTCGCCAGAGCGGGTCATTGTCTCTACTTATGAAGAATCAAGCGAATGAATCAAGGGATTCCTTTTGAAGAGTAGAACGTAGGAGTGGCACGCGCTCTGCGGGGCCCCAATGAAAAGTAGCGAAGGCTTCCAGCCTGTTATAAGAAACTAGAAAACAGGCAGTATGCCAGTGCTACTTTTTTAGAGACTGTCCAATTAATACAAGAATCGTAGGGTCGTCGCTCGCGGCGACCCTAGATCGATAAATCCAATATCATCCAATTATTGCACATTCTCTCGAAATCTGAAGGCCGCGACTATCGGTCAAGCCAACACGTCCTTAACCACGTGGCCGTGGACGTTGGTCAAACGCCGCTCCAAGCCGTTGTGGTAATAGGTCAAGCGCTCGTGATCCAAGCCCATGAGGTGGAGGATAGTCGCATTGAAGTCGTATACGCTTGTCGGGTTGACGGCCGCTTTGAAGCCCCATTCGTCGCTCTCGCCATAGCTGAAGCCTTTCTTCACGCCGGCCCCGGCCAAAAAGCAGGTAAACGCATCCGGGTTGTGATCGCGCCCCGTACCATTGGCTTGCAGGAATGGCATGCGTCCAAACTCAGTCGCCCAAACCACCAAAGTATTATTCAGCAATCCTCGGCGCTTCATATCGTTGATCAACGCCGCCGTTGGCTGATCCATGATTTCCGCCTGCATGGCGTGAGTCTTGAGGATGTCTTTGTGGGAATCCCAATTGGTAATACCATTACCACCCGACGGATCGCTTCCGTTGAAGAGCTGAACTACCCGAACACCCTTCTCAACCAAGCGGCGGGCCAGAATACAGTTTTTGGCGTATTCGCGTTTTAAATCCGTACCCGTATCGGTCCCATATTCTTTGTGAATACTTTCCGGCTCCCCCGATAGGTCCATCACATCGGGCACGGACACTTGCATCTTACCTGCGAGCTCATAGCTGGCAATCCGGGCAGCCAAATCAGCATCGCCTGGGAATTTCTCCATATGCTTAGCATTGAGGCGATTGAGCAAGTCTACCGTACTGCGGTCATCGCTGGCGGAGTATTTATCCGGACGGTCGAGATTGGACGGCGGATTCTTGGCATTGAAATCAGTTCCTTGGTAGGCAGCAGGCAGAAAGCCGCTGCCAAAGTTGTTTTTTCCGGAGCGAGCCAATCCCCTCGGGTCGTTGATAGCCACAAATGCGGGCAGTTCCTGGTTCTCTGTACCCAGGGCATAAGTCAACCAGCCGCCGATGGACGGAAAACCCTCCATGGTAAATCCCGTATTGAAAAAATTCTCCCCTTGCGGGTGGGCGCTGGTTTGGGTGTGCAAGGAATGAACGAAAGAGACGTCATCAACTAAACCTCCCATATGGGGCAATAGATCCGATACCATCTTCCCACTCTTCCCGCGCGGCCGAAACTCCCAAAACGGCTTGGCGATGTTTCCCGATGGTCCTTCGAAAGTTACCGCCGGGACGCCCGGTGGCTTTTGCCCATGAAAACGTTCTAACTCCGGCTTGTAATCAAAGGTATCCAAGTGGCTGACCGCCCCAGGGCAGTAGATAATCAATATTTGCTGGGCCTCCGCGTGATAGTGAGGCGCCCTCGGAAGGTAAGGATTGTCCGGATCGATCTTCGGCCGAATCGGCGTCTTGCCGCTCACAGTGATTTCATCGGCCGCTAACAATTTGTCCTGAGCCAACAAGTGAGCCAAGCCGATGGCCCCCATAGTCATGCCGCTTTGCCTTAAAAATTCGCGGCGATTCAACAAGGCCCGACCATGCGTTGAAAGATATTCAGCTTTGTTATCCATTATATAAATACGTTTGGTTAACCACGAACTTCACGAATGAGCTCCAAATTATTGGAGCGGCTTTATGCCGCGATTAATATTTTACCTGCATCGCGGGATAAACCCGCTCCTACAACCATATTACCCTCGATATCCATCGTGGAATCATCAATCTCCATCCGTGAAATCCGTGTCATCTGTGGTTAAATTTATACTACGGTAAAAAGGCGAATTCGTTAGAGTTAATCAAAGATCGGCAGACGACTTCCAGGCCAGCTTCTTTCGCGACTTCCTGAGACAAGGCCAATTCTTCGCTGTCCGGATCCCGATTGAGCAAGAGCTGGAAGCTGCGTCGAATTTGCGCTTCCACTGATTCGCTGCCTGATTCCTCGATTGCTCGAGCCGCCAAGTGCCCCGCTTGCTCGCGAGAGAAGTCGCTGTTTAATAAATTGAGAGCTTGTAAGGGAGTTGTGGACACTGGACGTTTAGCCCTTACTTGACCGCAATCAGGAAAATCGAAGGCCGTGAACATTTGGTCGTCCACGCGTCGCATGCGTTCTTGATAGAGCATGCGTCTCCAGGTTCCCGGACCATAGTTATTAACCACCTGCCACTGAGCATAGGTCTTCTTGACATTGTGGATACGAAAGCTCTTACCGCCGATTGTCGTGTCTAGCTTTCCCGAGGCAAACAGGATGGAGTCGCGAATCACTTCAGCTTCCACGCGTCGCGGCGGAAATCGCCAGAGCAGAGTCGATGTAGCGTCTTTTGCGATAGCATCATTGTTAGGAGCGCTAGATCGTTTGAAAGCATCCGACATCACCAGCATGCGGATCATCGATTTCATCGACCAAGGCGAAGCGTCGGATACGGTGGGCTCCACGAATTCCGACGCCAGCCAGTCCAATAGCTCCGGATGACTCGGCCGCGCTCCCGCATCGCCAAAATCGCTCGTTGTTGGCACAATCCCCATTCCAAAGACGTGATGCCATAGCCGGTTGACCATCACACGGGCCGTAAGTGGATTGGCTTCATCCGCTATCCAGCTTGCGAATACCTTTCGTCTTTCGGGACCTGGCGTTTCCGATGATAGACCGAGTACCCCGCCGAGGACAGCCGGTCCTGCTGGATCAACTTCGTCTCTGGGATTTTCTGGGCTACCACGAGCGAGTACGCGTGTGACGGCCAGGTCGATGAATCGTCCGACAAAAGCCGCTTTCGGTCCTTCCCGTTCAAGAGCATTAATCGCCTTGGACAGCGAAGCTAGGGCGGCGGCTCGATCGGCGTCGGCTTCATTCGCTTTTCTAATTTTCGGCAGGGAAGCGACCTCCACCCACTCTCCGTCGGCATTCTCTATTTCAATCTTGTAATCCGAAAATCCCATGCTCGGCATGGTCGTCAGGTAGTCGACATCGTAATAGTATTCCCGATTCGAACTCAACCGCATCCGATTGATCTCTTTCAGTTCAGGAAAATGAATCTCTATCCAAGGCTGCTCGTCACTGCCTTCCTTCGTCGCCGCCCCCCAGACCATGGTACCGTACTCGCCATCATTAACGTAGCCTTCGGCCTGCCGGATATCCGCTCGCATGTGAACCGGCCCTTTCACTTCCGTACCATGCTTTGCCAAGGCCAAGTTCTTCTGACGCTCTTCCGGGCCAAAGACTTCCAATTCGTCCAGTCTCACCCGCTTTGAAAGAAATATGACACGTAGGGACTTGGCCACTACTGGATTGAAATGCAACTCTCTATAAGCTCCCCAATCTTCTTCCCAATTTCCTGAGATGGGCAAGGCAGCTCGGTGCTTGGATATCTCTGTCCACAACGGTCGGGCAGCTTTTTGCTTCGGGTGGGATTCGGGCAGTTCAGGACGTCTTCCGCCAAATTCGATATCCTGAAAGACTCCGGTCATCGAGTAGTAGTCTTTAAGGCTTACCGGATCGAACTTATGATTGTGGCAGCGAGCGCAATTGAGGGTAATCGCCATCATGGACGCTCCTACCGTCTGCATCACTTCATCCATGCGATCGGCCCGAGCCTGCCGAATCGCCGAAGGTTCACGACCCACCGTCGCCGCCGGGACGTGGGGGCCCGCTACCAAAAACCCCATAGCTTCGCCGGCATTGTAGCTGTCCCCCGCGATTTGCTCGCGGATAAATTGATCGTAAGGCATGTCTTCGTTGAAAGCGCGAACCACGTAATCGCGATATACCCAGGCATTCTTGCGGTAAAGATTGGCCTCCGAACCGTTCGTCTCCGCCCACCGAATGACATCCAGCCAGTGCTGCGCCCAGCGCTCGCCAAAATGGGGCGACGCCATCAGTTCATCCACAAGCGCCTCATAGGCTTGATCGGGATTCGCGGTATATTCGCTTTGATACGCTACCACCTGTTCTGGCGTTGGCGGCAATCCGGTAAGGGTGATCGACGCTCTACGAATCAGCGAACGAGCATCCGTAGCCCCATTCGGTCCAATCCCCGCCTCTTCCAAGGCTTGCAGCAAAAAGGCGTCTACCGGTTCGGCCCCATCACTGTCTGGCACATCGGACCGCTCGACTGGCTGAAATGACCAATGGTCGGTTTCCACACCTTCATCGGCTACCGCATCCATTTGCCCCGGCCAATCGGCACCTTGGGAGATCCATTCTTCAATCAAATCAATCTGATCCTCGGGCAATGGATCTTCTTCGAAAGGCATACGGAATTCCGGGTCCGGGTCTCTGAGTATTTCCAAGAGATAGCTCTCTGCTGGATCGCCTGGAACGAGGCTCGGAATGCCACTCTCGCCGCCCCTAAGCAAATCGGCTCGCCGATCCATACGCACGTCACCCTTCTGCTTGCGATCGCCATGGCAGGACGCGCAATGCCCCTCGAAGATAGGTTGAATGTCCGATTCAAAATCTACTGCGAAGCCGATCGGGGCAATCGCAGAAATCGTGGCCGTAGAAATCACCTTCCGCAACATGCGTTGACTATGATCAATGCCCGAGCAGACGAACAAGCTAAAATGGCCCATAAACGGTCGGGCAAAAACGTTATTCGGGAGAGCTAGCGGAGTACTTTTCATCGTCGAGATAGTTACTTGGGAAATTGGTGGCCTTGTTCTTCTTGATGCGGACTGGCTTGAGAATGACCTGGTTCCATCCAACTGGACACACTATAACCGCCATTCTAATAGAGATCTATACACCTTTCGATGGCCTGTCTTTCATTTTTGACGCCGTCGCCTCGATTCAAGATGCGGCCATACGTATGCCTGAAAGCCACGTTGGCAATCGAATCCCGACGATTGGCCAATATTACCCCCTCCTGTCGCCCTGGAATGGAAGTGCTATCCTAGAATAATCAACGACGGCGTTCCCAAGAGACAGTCTGAACCGTTTGATCAGCCCAAGTCGTTTCATTCCCTCGCAAATGGTGATCGAAGAATGCTTCTAGGAGCTGCCCGGTTTTGGGCGGGAAACCTCGACCATGGCCGCCACCTTCGACGGTAATTAGGGTCTTAACCACCCCGTTGTCTTCCAGGGCGTCATATAGAAGCTCCGACTGGTTGAAAGAAACCGAAGGATCCATTGTACCATGCACTATTAGAAATGCAGGATCATCAGCACTGACATAAGTGATGGGATTGGCAGCGGCTACCTTTTCTGGGTTTTCCTGAATGGGGCCCCCGATTAGCAATGATTCCGGAGAATCGTGCGCGTCGTGATCCAATCGAGCCGTCTCTACCGCCGTGGCATTCATGGTTAGAAAGTTAGTCGGACCATAAAAATCAGCGACGCAGGCCACCCGGCTGGAGTACTGGGTATTGGCACCCAGAGACCCGTCCATGGATTCTACGTCTCCGCTGGTCCCCAACATGGCTACGAGGTGTCCCCCTGCAGACGTTCCCCAAACGCCTATCCGGTCGGCATTGAGATTGTGTTGTTCTGCATTAGCGCGAATCCAGCGGATAGCGGCCTTGCAGTCGTGAATCTGAGCTGGCCATTGAGACTCTCCACTAAGGCGGTAGCCGACGGTGACTCCGGCGTAATTGCCACTGGCCACAAAAGGTTCCACTCGGCCACGGCCCCGCTCCTTGTTTCCGTTGCGCCAGCCTCCTCCATGAATGAAAACGACCACCGGCAAAGCCTCGCCCCTACGTACTTTGGGCAACATTAGGTCGAGCGTTTGGCGGGGATTGTCCATATCCGCATAGGGGATGTTTTCAATCACCTGTACCGCGTCAGAGGCAGGGCGGCTTGCTGAGTTTTGCTGATTGTCGATTTGGTTGCGCAGCCCGCCTGGGGGGCTATTTCCTTCGCTCCGATTCCGATTACCCGCCAATCGGTCGGCCAATTGGCCTAGCTCCGCTCGATCGATAAAGCCATCTTGGTCACGATCTAGATTAATGAAATTGGCCTTCATCTGGCGAATCGCCTCGTCCGGAGAAACTTTGCCATCCTGGTTCTTATCCTGGTCATCGAGCCACATCTGGATGCGCTGCTCCCTTGCAGCATCCGCTTCGGGGATTTGCGCTGATTCTCCCGGAATGGCTCCGATAGTAGCCAGAAAGGCCGACAAGACGAGGATAAGGCGATGATTCGTTTTCTTGGGCATCGTGATATTTTTTTGGAATTCCGATAATGTATTTACTCTACCATTCAACGGCAGCTTCAGCCATGCGGTTTTGCAGCTCTTGCTGTAGCCTCTTGATCAAATTGGCGCTTTCCGGATTGC
The DNA here is from genome assembly GCA_964521705.1 of uncultured Opitutaceae bacterium. GTDB lineage: Bacteria > Verrucomicrobiota > Verrucomicrobiia > Opitutales > Opitutaceae > Pelagisphaera. Next base: position 13,152 of record CAZFUD010000017.1, read on the forward strand.
CCGCAAGATTGGTTAGCTCCTCTGGATCGGTTTCATAGTCGTAAAGCTCCACGCCGAAATCTCCCTCATCCCACTCGGTGTAGCGATAGCGATTCGTACGAATAGTGCGGCCTAGGAATTTGGATTTGTCCGCTCGGCGAACGGTCCTGGCTTCGGTCACACTATACGCCGATTCCCTCAATTGCGTATCCGGATCAGCTAGTACAGGTAACAGACTCTTCCCCATCACATGGCTCGGTTGCTCGAGTCCGCACAGTTCGCTAAAGGTTGGGTAAAGGTCGACGAGTTCGGTAGGCGATTTCGCTATCTCCCCTCTAGCAAACTTTTCTCCGGGAGCGGAGATAATCAACGGAACTCGGGCAGAGCCCTCAAACAAATCGCTCTTCTGCCACAATCCGTGAGCTCCCAAATGGTATCCATGATCGGATACAAAAACAATGATGGTGTTGTCCGATAGATTCAAGCGGTCGAGAGCATCCAGCAATTTGCCCACTTGCGTATCCACCAATGTGATCGACGCGTAGTAGGCTTGAATAATGTCTTTACGGATTTCCACGCCCAACTCGAGCTGGCCCGGACGATCTTGAAGCGCCGCTTTCGGGATATCATCGCGATCGTCCTCCGGCATGAAATACGGATTGATCAGCGATTTTGGATACATGTCGAAATAAGTGTGAGGGGCGATGTAGGGCGTGTGGGGTCGGTAGAATCCCATGGCTATGAAGAAGGGACGGCCGGTCTTCTCCGGATGGTTGGCCTCCAGCAATTCGATGCATTGAGCCGCTCCAATACCATCGGTATGCTCATACTCCTGACTCACTACCTCCAGCCAGCTCAGGGTTCCTCCCGAGCTCGCTCCTTCGATGATGATATTCAAGTCGGGTTCGACAGCCTTATCCACGCCGATGGGATTGCGCACCTCTTCCCAGGAGGCGGGGTCATCACGGCCGTTAGTTCCGATTTGGCCGGGAACCCCATAGTGATAGAGTTTTCCCACGCGGGCCACATAGTAGCCGTTGTTTCGAAAGTGCTGGGGCATGGTGAGAACCTGCGGAATATGTTCCCGAAAGTGGCCTGCGTTAGTCAGAATATGGGTCTGTTCCGGATAAAGTCCGGTCAAAAACGACGTTCGACTGGGGTTGCAGACTGGGTTCTGGGAATAGGCCCGCTCAAAAAGGATTCCTCGACTGGCCAGACGATCAATCTGGGGTGAATGAACCAACGGATGCCCATAGGCGCTCAAGTCGCAGTTCATATCGTCCGTGGCGATGAAGAGAACATTGGGCTTGTCGGCCTGAAGAGGTAGCAGGCTGGCGAGGGCTAGTAAAATTGGAACGAGGAAGGAAAGCTTCTGGGGGTTCATTTAGTTTACCAGAAACACTACTCGCCCGGATCACTCAACTACAAAGCATTTATGGCAGGGCCGCTGATCGCAATGAGGCACTCCTCGGCTACTAAGGAAAGTTGAGCGTCGTAGAGGGCTAATCCCGCGATCTCGATATGGGCTCGGTTAGGTTATCGCGGGATCAACCCACTCCTACAAATCGTCAATCGCGGGTGGCGGCTATTTTTTGTTGTAGGCGCGATCGTTGATCGCGTAAGGCGGCCAACGACCGCGTCCACAGTTATTTGGAAACCTTACTTTGTGGTCTCTCCGCCATTTGATTATTCATTTCGGCTTATGTTATTGATTCCCTTTCCCCACCCTAGAAGCTTTACTCCCGCCCACATTCCACCTTCCCTATGTGGATCACCCCCATGTCCGATTTCTACTCCAAACTAAGATCCATCTTCCCATCCGATCGGCTTTACGAAGACGCTGCCCGCATAACTCCTTACGTTTCCGACGGTTTAACTGTGTTTCGCGAAGAGCCCAAGGCAGTCGTCATGCCTATCAACAACGATGAGGTCATTGAGACGCTCAAGCTTTGCCACGAGTTCGAAATTCCATTTGTCGCCAGAGGCAGCGGCACAAGTCTTTCAGGAGGATCGCTACCCGTAAGCGATGGTATCGTTATAAGCCTAAATCGCCTTAACCGGATTCTAGATTTCGATCCTGACAATCGAATCGCTCGCGTCCAACCGGGAGTCATCAATTCCGAAATCAGCGCTGCCGCAGCCGTGCACGGGCTTTATTTCGCCCCCGACCCATCCAGCCAAACCGTGTGCACCATCGGAGGCAATCTCGCCTTCAACTCTGGAGGCGCTCACTGCTTGAAATACGGTATGACGTCCAACCACATTCTCGGTCTGACCGTTGCCTTGCCCGACGGAACCATTGCGGAGCTAGGCAACGATAGCTTGGAAAACGCTGGACCGGATTGCGTCGGTTTGTTCGTGGGGAGTGAAGGTTTGCTCGGGATTGCTTTGGAAATCCAGGTACGCCTGATGCCAGTGCCCGAGTCGTTTCAAACGATACTGGCCAGCTACGATAGTCTAGAAGCCGCGGGTGATGCGGTCGCTGCCGTAGTGGCATCGGGAATACTACCAGGGGCGATGGAGATCATGGACAAGTTGGCTATCGAAGCAGCGGAGGCAGCGGTCAGCGCAGGCTACCCGGAGGATGCCGAAGCCTGCCTCATCGTCGAGCTGGACGGAGAAGCCGCAGCAGTCGACGCCGATTTCCAAGCGCTTTCGGATACAATGAAGCAAACTGGCGCCAAAGAGGTTCGAGTTGCCCAAAATACCGAAGAAAGGCTGCTTATCTGGAAAGGGCGCAAAAGCGCTTTCTCCGCGGTCGGTCGACTTTCACCCGACTATATAGTTCAAGATGGGGTCGTCCCCCGCTCGAAACTGGGTCAGGCCCTCAAGGAGATTTCACGATTTAGCTCGGAGGCAGGACTGCGGGTAGCGAACGTTTTCCACGCCGGAGACGGCAACCTTCATCCTCTAATACTGTTCGACGCAAGGGAACCGGATGGGCTAGAAAAAGCGGAAGCTCTGGCCGGGAGAATTCTTCGCCTTTGTCTGGAATTAGGCGGATCGATAACCGGAGAACACGGAGTGGGCGTAGAGAAACTTGAATACATGCCAGACATGTTTTCCCCGACGGATCTCAACGCCTTCGACCGCTTGCGGCGAGCGATCGATCCAAAGGAAATATCCAATCGCGGAAAAATGCTGCCCGGCAAGGAAGCCCCCGCCCTTTCCTCACACGGACCCCACCCTCTGGAAAAAGCCGGTGTCATTTCCCGCATGTAGCAGAGATGTCAGAGGAAACACAAGAATTGCTGCAGCCAAGTTCGGCGGTCGAGCTGCAATCGATCATTCGCGATGCGAACTACGTGTCCGTCCAAGGCAGGGGGGAGCGAGCCGCTCCTCCATTTGACAAGGGGGATTCGAAAACCCATATCTCGCTTTCTAAATTCAATCGAATCCTTGAGTACCAGCCTGACGAATACACGATAACCGTTGAGGCTGGAACTAAAATAAGCGACGTCGCCAACACTCTTTCCGAGTACGGCCAATACCTCCCTTTCGATCCCCCATTCATCAAGGAGGATCTCTCTATTGGATCCATCATCGCTCGCGGTCTTTCCGGTCCGGGCGCTTGCCGGTTTGGCGTGCTGCGCGACTTCATTCTTGGCGTGACCTTCGTCGATGGTCTCGGCGAAAGCATTCGAACTGGCGGAAAGGTGGTTAAAAACGCAGCTGGATTCGATATACCCAAACTCATCTGCGGAACCTGGGGCAGCCTAGGAGCTATAACGGAAGCTACTTTTAAAGTTTTTCCAATCGCTCCCGAGTACCGAACGCTCGTATTCAAATTTCCTAGTTTCGATACCGGCCACTCGGCATTAGTCGCCCTTGGCCGATCTCAATTCACCTTAGACGTTCTCGACCTCAGGCAAGACGGGCGATTGTACGTCAAACTCGGAGGGCAACCGGGATCAATGGAAAACCGAACCGCCGCTTTAGAATCTGAGCTAGGTATACCGAGCGAAATACCAGACGACGCGTTCTGGGATACACCCATCGCCCTTAGCCGATTTCCCGAAACCGGCGCCTTTGTCAAGGTGGCTACCAGCCCTAAGAGCCTTCCTGCATTGGATGCAGCCTTAGGATCACAAGAATCCGCCCGCCGTTACAGCATTGGCGGGTACGTCGCCTGGATCCATTGGGACAAGTCTCTGGACGAACTTCATCACATTCTGAATAACCTTGGACTGTCCGGGCAAGTGGCGTCAGGGCCAGAAGCCTCCTCGATAGTTGGCAATCAGAGCCAGGCCGCTTTCTTCAAGAAGATCAAATCAGCCTTCGATCCGAAAGGCAAATTTCCTGATTTGTATTCATAATAGTATCCAGTTTTCTACTATATAATGTGCTCCCATGCAAAAATAGATGTAGGAGCGGGGGGGTTGGGGGGGACGCTGCTGGCTCGAGCTGTACAGTTAATTTTTTCGAT
>CAZFUD010000017.1:17566-24192 GCA_964521705.1 uncultured Opitutaceae bacterium
TGTTGGTGCGGCTTTACGCCGCGATCAAGAGGAAAAATCGCGGCTTAATGCCGCTCCTAAAGATTGACACACTAAAATGATTAGCCAGATTTCCAAAGACAAGCTGGGTCCGCAGTACGCATCGATGAAGGAGCCTATCGAGGCTTGCGTGCATTGCGGGTTTTGCCTGCCTACCTGTCCCACCTATTCAACCATGGGAGACGAAATGAATTCTCCCCGTGGTCGCATCTTCCTTATAAAGGAAACGCTTGAGGGTAAAATGGATCCTTCAGAAATCGATCCCTTCGTCGACAATTGCCTTGGCTGTTTGGCCTGCGTCACTTCCTGCCCTTCCGGCGTTGAATACGGAGAACTCATTTCCCCCTATCGTTCCTGGTCTGAGAAGCAACGAGAGCGGGGTATCTTGGAAAGGCTCCAACGCTTCGCTCTCCTGAAAACCATTCCTTACCCAAATCGATTTCGGGCGGCATCCAAATTAGCCAGTGCATTCAAACCGGTTGCGCCCTATCTACCGAAAAGCTTTGGAGCCATGATCGAACTGGCCCCATCTCAGCTGCCCGAAAAGCAAACCTACGATCGACTCTATCCAGCGATAGGATCGCGTCGCGGCCGCGTTGCTCTCTTAATTGGCTGCGCTCAACAAGCCCTGGCGCCCAAGATCAATCAGGCGGCCATCAACGTCCTAACCCGAAATGGTATCGAGGTTGTCGTGCCTGAAAGCCAAGGCTGCTGCGGATCGCTAGCCATGCATATCGGGGCTTCCAAGGAGGCCCAAGCAGCCGCCAAAAAGAACTTTGAAGCTTTCCCGGACGATGTAGACGCCATCATCTCCACCGCTGCCGGTTGCGGGTCAGGAATGAAGGAGTACGGAACGCTCTTCGCTGGTTCCGACGAAGAAATCGCCGATCAAGCGAAAGCTTTTTCAGCCAAGGTCCGGGATGTTTGCGCCTATCTCGATTCGGTCGGGTTCGCTCCACCTGAGGACAACGAAGCATCGCCCATCAAAGTGGCCTACCACGACGCTTGCCACCTGGCCCACGCCCAAAAAATTCGATCAGCTCCTCGCAAACTTCTACAGACCGTTCCAGGGATCGAGCTCTTGGAGCCAGCGGAATGGGAAATTTGCTGCGGCTCAGCAGGTAGCTACAATATCGAGCATCCGGATACGGCCAAAGAACTGGGACAACGAAAAGTGAAGAACCTAATGGCCACTAATCCAGATGTCATCGCCACCGGCAACATCGGCTGTCTCACCCAGATCGAGTTTCACTTGCAAGGTACCGATAAGCCGGTACCTGTTGTCCACACCGTGGAACTGCTCGATGGTTGGATTTCGAGAGGGTAAAGACTCTACCCCACCCAAGCTCGGGCGTTGCGGAAGAAACGCATCCAGGGAGAGTCCTCGCCCCAATCTTTGGGAGCCCAACTGAATTGGGCCGTCCGGAAAACGCGCTCTGGGTGAGGCATGAGAATCGTGGAACGGCCGTCTTCGCTGGTCAGACTGGTTATTCCGAATGGCGACCCGTTAGGGTTCAATGGATACGCTTCGGTCGGAATATGCAGATTGTCCACATAGCGAGCCGCTACCAGGCCTGATTGGTTGCACCCATTAGCAGCCTTATCACTTTCAAACTCTGCTCGGCCTTCTCCGTGAGCGACCACGATGGGTATCACGCTGCCAGCCATTCCATTGAAGAGAACGCTGGGCGTATCTTCGATCTCCAAGGAAACGAGACGCCCTTCATAGCGCTCACTACGATTTTGCACAAACCGCGGCCAGTGATCCGTACCAGGTATCAAGCTCTTAAGGTTGCTCAACATCTGGCAGCCATTGCAGACGCCCAAAGAGAAAGTGTCTGAGCGATGGAAGAACTGCTGAAATTCTTCTCGGGCTTTATCGTTGAACAAGATGCTCTTGGCCCAGCCCTCGCCTGCGCCCAGAACATCTCCGTAACTAAAACCGCCGCAGGCTGCGAGGCCTTGGAAATCCGCCAGGGAAACCCGTCCACTCAGGACATCTGTCATGTGAACGTCGATACACTTAAACCCGGCCCTATTGAAAGCGCCCGCCATCTCGATTTCTCCGTTTACGCCTTGCTCGCGCAGGATGGCGATCTGCGGCTTGGCGACTGAGGACGCAGAGATCGCGGAAAAACTTGCTGGATTTAAGTCGAAGTCAATTTTTGGGCTGATGCCTGGATTTTCGCAATCTTGGCGGATCGCATGTTCGGAAGCGGCAGACTCAGGATTGTCTCTCAAACTTTGCATCCTGAAGGTCACGTCTGACCAGACTGCTCGCAAAGCATAGAGATCTTCTTCGAATATTACCTGACCTGCCTCAGAGATCTGCACAGTGCCTTGAGAGTTCAATCTGCCGACAATGTTTGAGCAATCGCTCAAGTTGTGAGATTTCAATATTTCAAATACGGAAGAGAGATCGTCTCCTTTTACTTGGATGACCGCTCCCAATTCTTCGGCAAACAAAGGTCCATAAGGATCGCCCTCGCTCAATACCTCGAGGTGAACCCCAACATTTCCCGCGAACGCCATTTCCACTACGGCTGCGAAAAGACCTCCGTCAGACCGGTCGTGATAAGCGAGAATCTTTCCTTCTTTTCCTAGTTGTTGGATAGCGTTCCAGAAATTCGTTAGATCCTCAGGACTATCGACATCGGGCGTTTCCATACCCATTTGCCCGTAAACCTGTCCCAATATGGAGCTGCCCAAACGATTCTTTCCTCGGCCAAGATCAATCAGAATCAGACTCGAATCTCGGTCCTGAATAAGTTGCGGCGTAAGGGAAAGCTGGATATCCGTACAGCGAGCGAATGCGGAGACAATCAGTGATACTGGAGCCGTGATCCGCTTCTCTTCTGCCCCATCCTGCCAAACCGTGCTCATACTCATCGAGTCCTTGCCGACAGGAATAGTCACTCTCAGCGCCGGGCAAAGTTCCATACCCACCGCCTGCACTGCCTCGAAAAGGTCTGCTCCATCGCCCGCTACAGAAGGGGCCGCCATCCAGTTCGCTGAGAGATTTACGCCGGTCAAGGGACCGATCTGAGCAGCTGCTAGATTCGTCAAGGCCTCACCAACCGCCAATCGGGCTGAGGCCGCGGCGCTATTCACAGCGGTCGGCGTTCGTTCGCCAACCGACATCGCTTCACCTGTGTATCCGTCGAACGAAGACGCAGTTACCGCGCAATCGGCGACGGGAACCTGCCAGGGTCCCACCATTTGATCGCGATGAATCAATCCCGTTACTGTCCGGTCGCCAATGGTTATCAAAAAGGTCTTGTCCGCCACGGTGGGATGAGAAAGCACGCGCCGAGCTGCTTCGTCGAATGAAACCCCAACTAGACTCAACGGAATAAGATTTCTCGAAAGGGCCTTTTCTTTACGATGCATGCGTGGCGGTTTCCCCAGAAGTACCTCCAAAGGCATATCTATTGGTTGGTTGCCGAAATGCGGATCCTCCAACACAAGTCGCCGCTCATCGGTTGCTTCCCCAATGATGGCGAACGGGCAACGTTCGCGTTCACAGATCTCCGAAAAAGCATTTATCCGTTCGGATGGAATCGCCATCACGTAGCGTTCCTGGGACTCGTTACACCAAATTTCCAGAGGGCTCATGCCCGGTTCGTCATTGGGAATCTGACGCAAGTCAAAACGCCCGCCCTTACCGGCGTCGTTGACCAATTCAGGCATGGCATTGCTCAAACCGCCTGCCCCTACATCGTGTATAAATGCGATAGGATTCTCAGTCCCTAGGGCCCAACAGCGATCGATCACTTCCTGGCAACGGCGCTCCATTTCCGGATTGTCCCTTTGCACGCTAGCGAAATCCAAGTCCTCTTCGCCGGATCCGCTGTCCATAGAGCTAGCCGCCCCACCACCCAGGCCGATCAACATAGCAGGACCCCCAAGAACAACCAGTTTGTCTCCCGCATTGACAACACCTTTTTCAATGTGCTCGTGACGGATGTTTCCCAATCCCCCCGCGAGCATAATCGGCTTATGGTAGCCTCTCAACTCGCTCCCATCATCTCCTTCATGATCTTGCTTCGCTGGAACCGCCTGTTCGAAGGTCCGGAAATAGCCCAAAATGTTGGGCCGACCGAACTCGTTATTGAATGCCGCTCCCCCCAACGGACCTTCGATCATGATCTCCAGCGGGGAAACGATCCGGTTGGGCTTTCCGAAATCTTGCTCCCATGCCCTAATCGCACCCGGTATCTTCAAATTAGATACCGTGAATCCGGTTAGACCTGCTTTGGGCTTCGATCCGACACCGGTTGCTCCCTCGTCCCGAATCTCGCCTCCCGAACCGGTCGACGCTCCAGGAAATGGCGAAATGGCGGTTGGGTGATTGTGGGTCTCCACTTTACAGAGGATGGCGACGTCCTCGTCGGTCGCTCCGTACTCGTTCGATTCTGGATCCGCGAAAAATCGCTTGGCCCGACTTCCTTCGAACACCGCCGCGTTGTCCTTGTATGCCGACAAGATTCCTTCGCTGCGCATTTCGAAGGTGTTCTTGATCATCTTGAAAAGGGATCGGTCCTTCGCTTCCCCATCGATCTCCCAACTGGCATTGAATATCTTGTGCCGACAATGTTCCGAATTCGCCTGAGCGAACATCATCAGCTCGATATCGTTGGGATCGCGCCCCAGCTTCTGGAAATTTTCGACCAGATAATCGATTTCATCTTCAGCCAGGGCAAGCCCGAGGCTTCTATTGGCCTCAACCAAGGCTTCGCTCCCACCTGAAATCACAGGAACACTGGCGAAGGGCTTGGGCTCTTCATGACGAAAAAGGACCGATAGCTCTTCGTTAGATCCAAAGATCGATTGTGTCATTCGATCGTGCAACTTCGAATCGAGCGACTTCAGTTGCGATGCATCCAACTCGGCTCCACCCAAATCAATCCAATAGGCAACGGCCCGTTCGATCCGATTCAATTTCGTCAGCCCACAGATGTGGGCGATATCAGTCGCTTTAGATGACCATGGGGAAAGCGTTCCTGGGCGTGGGGCCACCACTCGCAACAGTCCTTCAGGATCGTGGCCTTCAAGTTTGGGCCCATAGGTCAGCAGTTTCTCCAGGACGGATTGCTCTTCGCTAGTCAATGGCTCCGAAGCCTCAGCAACATGCAGGTACTCCGCATATACGCTTTTAACCGGCAGATCAGCGGAGCTCAGATCGTCAACGAGCTTTTGTAGACGGAATTCGGAATGGGACGGCGCGCCACGAAGGATGATCATCTCCGTGAACGTTGAAAACTTCATCCGCGCCCGGCAAGCGCGGAATGGAAATTAGCAGTACCTGTTCGCGCTGAGAAAGGTAGCGGCCGATATCCGAGCGGCCGCCAGGTACCCGATCATCTATTCATGGTCGCTACCTTCCTCTGCCTAGAGCGGCAGCTTGATTTGCTCGCCTATGTTGGCGGAACGGATTCCGGCTTCAAGGATCTCTTGGGCGTCGCGACTATAATCATCGCGAGAAAGGATAAAGGGGTCCCTTTGGCCAGTGACGACCTCGACAAAATTATGGGCGGAATCGCGCATGCCTAGCTCCGGCTTTGGAACGGGTACTTCCGAGCCATTCGGATCGTCCTTGGTCGCCAAATACAGTTTTCCGTTGTCTCCCGGCTCAGCGAATAAGGTTCCTTCGGACCCATAGATCGCGGTGTCGTAGCTGGTAAGGTTTCCGATTTGCGTCCAGGAGGCGGTAGCCGTGGCCATTCCTTGTGCATACTTCATAGCGATGATTCCGCTGTCTTCTACGGAGAGAAAATCCTTGGCTCGGCCCCCAGCCATTCCAACGACTGATTCCGGCATGCCCATCAAGGCCGCGGCCAGCACAGCTCCGTAACAGCAATAATCCATCATAGCCCCAGCTCCATTCCTTCGCTCATCAAAGAGCCAATCGCAAAAATATTCAGAGCATCCGAGGGCCTCGGGACCGCAATGGGCGGCCCGGTAAGTAACGCTGCGCAAAGTTCCAATCGAGCCATCCTCAACTATTTTGATCGCCTGCTGAAGCTGCGGCCACCAGGTAAACGGCCAGTTAACAACTAGCTGGACATTATTCTTTCGGGCCGCGACTAACATCTGATTGGCGTCATCCAAATTGGCCGCCAGCGGCTTTTCGATCAGGATGTGCAGGCCACGTTCCATGGCCTCAATCGCCATATGCGAACCTTCCAGATTGCTTCCAAAAACGTAGGCCGCGTCTAGTTTCTCGTTTTCAAGCAGAGAAGTGGCGTCTTCGTAAACTGGGCAGCCGTAAGTCTCGGTGAATCGCCCTGTCAATGGCTCGTTCGGGTCCGCCGCCGCTACCAACTCCGCGCTTTGGCACTCAGCCGCCGCTTCCGCTTCCGACCAAACATGGTCATGGGTCAATCCCAATACACCGATTCTTAGTTTCACGCTCATAGCAACACTTTTTCGACAATGAAGGTTCTAGCCCAACACCACAATCACAACCTTAACAAAAAACTGCCCTTGGAACTATCAAATGTTGCTCAGAGTTTCAGCCCGAGCAATAGAATGGAGAGCGTCCAATATAAACAAGAATTGCAGGGGCGTCGCTTGCGGCGGCCGCAAATGGTTTTAGGGCTTTTTCA
>CAZFUD010000017.1:24202-36561 GCA_964521705.1 uncultured Opitutaceae bacterium
GGTGGGGGCCGACCTATTTTTTTTTTGTGTTTTTCCCCCGCGCGCCCCCCCCCCCCACGCCCCTACACCGAAATTATTTCATTAGAGACTCCCTCAGAGTTTCTCAAACCGCTTTAAAGCCTTTTATTCCATTCCAGAATCTCATAAGGAGAATTGTCTCTCGCTCTAAATTCTGAGATTTTCGCCTTCAGCGCCCCGTAATCGCAAAGCGCGGCCAGCAAGGGTCTGTTCCCAACGGGCCCCTGCACCGTCCTCCATTTCCTTAAAACCTACGAATGTTAATAATACCCAAGTGAAGACTCTAAGCCACATTGCTCTGCTCAAAGTTCTGCTCGCCGTCCTGGCATGTCACGCCGCCGACAAGCCGAATATCGTTCTCATTTTGGCCGACGACTTCGGAGTCGGTGACATTCAGACTCACTACCCGGAAAACAAGATTCCGACGCCTTATCTCGACCGGTTTAGCGCCGAGTCCAAGCGATTCACCAATGCCCATAGCAATACAGCCTGCTGCACGCCTTCTAGATACGGTCTGCTTACCGGACGCTATGCTTGGCGAACGCGCCTGCAGGAATGGGTGATCGCTTGCTACGAGCCACCACTCATCCCGAAAGACCGGGTGACTTTGCCTGGATTTCTGCAAGACCAAGGCTACCACACAGCCCTTGTGGGAAAGTGGCATCTGGGCTGGACCTGGGCAGGGCCACAACAAAGTCAAATGGTCGAACAACGCAATGGGCTTAAAGATAAGGATTGGGATTTCACCAAACCGATTGCGGACGGACCTATCACTCGCGGCTTCGACTACTACTTTGGCACTCACGTACCGAATTTCGCGCCGTTCACTTTTATCGAAAACGACCGCGTAGTCGAACAGCCGACGGAGCATTACGTCCACGATCCGAACGAAGGCGTGGTAATGCCACGCGGATTTGAGGGAGGCCCCATCGCTCCCGGATGGAAATTCGACCGTATCTTACCCGAGATCACCGACAGGGCAGTCAAATATGTCCATGATCAGGCGAGAAATGAAGAGCCGTTCTTCCTTTTCTTCTCTATGACCTCCCCTCATGAGCCCGTGGTCCCATCTGAAAAGTTCAAAGGGAAAAGCGGGATTAACCCCATTGCCGATTTCGTGATGGAAACGGATTGGTCTGCCGGCCAGGTCATAAAAGCCGTAGACGACGCTGGTATCTCGAAAAATACGATTGTTATTTTCACCGCGGACAATGGCCATTCCCATTACACCGGTCTCGAGGAACTCATCGAAGCAGGCCACTACCCCAGCGGAGAATACCGTGGACACAAAAGCGACGTCTGGGAAGGCGGCCACCGAGTGCCCTACTTGGTCCGCTGGCCGGGTAAAGTCGAAGCTGATAGCGAAGATCATAACATCGTTGGCCTAAATGACACCTTTGCCACCGTCGCCGAAATCCTGGGCCAAGAGTTGCCCAACCATGTAGCGGAAGATAGCTTGAGTTTTCTGAACCCGTTGGTCCGAAGCGCCAGCGCTCCCTCGCGTCACCAAATAGTGGTTCAATCCACTCATGGTGAGTTCGGCTTTCTGGAGGGCCCTTGGAAAATCGTCTTTCGCAACCAGGACACGCTCAATAATTCTCGAGGTAAAGCTACCCAAGTCGAACTCTACAATCTCGATCGAGACATCGCTGAAACCACCAATATCGCTTCGAGCCATCCGGAAATCGTCCAGCGGCTTACCCAAAATCTTGAGACAGTCATCAATAGAGGAACTAGTCGTCCCGGCCCGATTCAAAAGAACGATACCCCCATCGACATCCATCGGACCCAAACCGAACGCTGGGGACCCCCTCTCTAACCTCTTGGAACAGACTCCTTTCCGAAACAATCAGTATGAATTTCGTCCTTAAATATCGGATACTTCCCTTCCTCTTCGGTTTGTCACTCACTCTTACTGTGAAGTCCGACAGCCCCAATATTCTGATGATCGCTGTGGATGATCTGCGGACGGAACTCGGCTGCTATGGGAAGTCTCATATTGTATCGCCCAACATTGATCGCTTGGCCGCTAGCGGGCTTCGTTTCGATCGCGCCTACTGCATGGTACCCACTTGCGGGGCGTCTCGGGCTAGCCTATTTAGCGGAAGACGACCCAGTCCCAATCGCTTCGTTAGTTACACTGCCCGAATCGACGAAGACTCCCCTCAGTCGATTGGGCTCCATCAACATCTGAAGCAAGCGGGCTATCGTACGGCAAGCCTGGGCAAGATCCTCCACTACCCGGCAGATCAATCCGATGGCTGGAGCGATTCACCCTGGCGCCCTAATCGTAGTGAACCAGCGATTACGGAGCCGATTCTGGGTTGGACCGAACCTGCGAACATCAACGCTCTCCTCAAGCAATCTCGCAACAAGCGACTCCCTTTCGCTTCATTCGATACAGAGGATGATGCCTTAGGGGACGGGAAAGTCGCTAACGAAGCTGTTAGGAGAATCAAGACCTACGCCAAAGACGACGAGCCATTCTTTTTGGCGGTCGGCTTTTTCAAGCCTCACTTGCCGTTCAATGCTCCTAAGAATTATTGGGAACTCTATGACGACCTGGAGATCGATTTACCCGACAACTACTACCCTCCTGAAGACGTTCCCGAAGAAGCCATTCACAGTTTTGGAGAGCTACGCAACTACGGGGGCGTCCCAAAAAAGGGACCCGTTAGCGACGCCATGGCTCGGACGCTGATCCGCGGCTACTACGCCTGCGTCTCCTACACCGACGCTCAAATTGGTAAAGTGCTCGACGCTCTGGAATCCGAAGGCCTGGCCGACAATACAATCGTCATTCTATGGGGGGACCACGGCTGGAATTTGGGAGAACACACGCTTTGGTGCAAGCACTGCACCTTTGAGAATGCCATGCACGCGCCTCTCATCATTCGCTCGCCAAATCATCTTTCTACCAGCAAGGGAATCGCTACCCGAACGCTAGCTGAATTCATCGATATTTATCCTACGCTGTGCGAACTAGCCGGGGTCGCTCCACCTAAAAAACTGGATGGCCGTAGCCTGATCCCGGTTCTGGAAAATCCCAAGGATCCCGGCAAAGGATTCGCCATTGGACGCTTTCGCGATGGCGACACCATTCGCACGGATAAATGGCGCTACACTGAATACGCCTCCACAGACAACGCCGGCAAGCTGAAGATCGTCGCTCGCATGCTCTACGACCATGACCGAGACCCTGAAGAAAACCGGAACCTCGCCAACCTGCCCGAGTACGCGTCGCTCATCGCCGAGTTCTCAAAGCGTCTCAATACTCACAAGGGAAAGTAGTTAAATCCGAACGCCCGACCCCTCTCCACCAATCTTGCCACTCATTTTGGTAAGGTTACCAAAATGAGGGGCAAGACGGACTACGCCGATAACGAACTGCTTATTCAGTTTGAAGAACCGAGCCGGTCCTCTCTACTCTCCTCAATGCCTCTTCTACTCGAGGGGCAAGACGGACCGCAAAGCCCTCAGCGCATCGCCTTAATCCGCATATTAGCGATATTCCTAGTTGGGTTCTAGGGTCACTGTCGCCTTGATACTTGAGCTCGCTATGGCATCCTAAACTCACCCCAATTTAATGCTTAAACCCCTTTTCATCAGCCTGTTTGCTCTCGCAGTCCTCCCGTTTCTCGCAGCTCAAAAGTTCTACGAGTCGGCTCCGGTTAACTATTACGAGAGCGAGGCCGTCGACAAGATCGCTGCCTATTTTGCGGACGAGGAAAACTTCAAAAGCTGGCAGCGCTCCGGAGACAGCGGCTACCTGCAATCTTTCCTAGACGCTTTCGAGATCCCCTCAGATTCGCAAACTTTGGTGTTTTCCAAGACCAGCCTTCAGGCGAGCCGCATTCGGCCGACAAATCCGCGGGCCATCTATTTCAACGACGAGATCTACGTTGGATGGGTTCCCTCAGGCGGCATATTGGAAATTTCTGTTCCCAGCCCGGAGACCGGTACCAATTTCTACTCCCTAGAAATGGATGTCTTTCCGCCCAAGTTGGTTCGCGAGGACGACAACTGCCTTCAATGTCACGGAGGCTCCTTCACCCGCGACATACCTGGGCACCTGGTTCGCTCAGTCTATCCCGACCGAACAGGCCAACCCATTTTCAAAGCGGGAACGCGCGTCGTGGATCAAACCACGCCCATCCATCAGCGTTGGGGGGGATGGCTGGTTGATGGGGCTGACTTCGAACACATGGGAAATCGGATTTACAACGAGACCGCTCAAGGCGCGGATTCCGGAGAAGATTTCACCTTTGGCGACGTTGCTTATGATGGATATCCGGCCGATAGAGGAGACGTCATTGCCCAATTGATACTGAATCACCAAGTCCATTTGCATACCTTATTGGCGGATGTAGTGCTGGCGACACGACGCGCCCTTCATGATCAAAAGATCATGGACGAGCTTCTCAACCGGAAGGACGCGCTTTCGGATTCTACTCGCCGGCGAATCAAGCATGCGTGCGATAAGGCGCTGGCCTACATGTTTTTCGAAGATGAAGCCGAGTTGCCCAGGCTGGACTACCAGGCTTCTCCCTTTGCCACGACTTTCCATCAGCGCGGGCCACAAGATTCTAAAGGCCGCTCCCTTTACCAGCTGCGCATGAATCGGCGCATGTTTCGCTACCCGTTTAGCTATATTGTTTATACCGATGCTTTCAACGAACTTCCGCAAGAGGCGCTCGACTATATTTGGCCAGAGATTGAGCGTATCCTCGACCCCAGTTTTCGCCACGAGGACTACCCGTATCTATCTCGAAGGGAAAAATCCGCAGTCAAAGAAATCCTGATGGAAACGCACCCAATGGCCGTCAAGTACTGGAAAAACTAGGAAGTCGGAGGCGGATACCCGTCCTTTTTGCCAGACCAAGCGCCTGAATCATACAATTCTTTGCGAAATGGGTACAATATGAGTTGCCCCGTTTGTGATATTCTCGTTTCGTACCAGTCACCCATTTATGAACTATCCCAAACTCCATAACGCAATGTGGCCCGGACTCGTCGGCAAAGGCGGAGACGAGCCAGACGCCGAACCGGCAATCAGCCTCGACAGAATGCTCGAACTAACCGCTGGGGCGGAAGTCGATGGCCAGAAATTCGACGGAATCGACTACTTCCTGTTCCATCCGCACACGGATCCGGACGCTAGCGACGACGAACTGAAAACGATCGCCGACAAAATCGCCAGCCATGGTTTTTCCGTCGGCTCACTAGTGGCTCCCGTTTGGCCCGGCACGGTTGGCGACTCGGCCATGGGCGACGACGAACAACAACAGAAATTCCTGACGGCCGTCGAAAAAGCCTGCCGCATCGCTAAAGTCTTCGATGACCATGGCGTTCGCAAATACGGTGTCATCCGAATCGATTCCGCCACCGGTCCCGAGGCATGGGCTGAGGACCCCAAGGCAGGAACAGCGCGTATCGCCGAGACCTTTCGTAAAGCCGCCCAAATCGCTGCCGATCACGGCGAGCGCCTTGCCGCGGAGGGCGAAATCTGCTGGGCAGGCATGCATTCATGGAAAGACATGCTCGACCTCCTCGAAGCGGTGGGCATGCCCGAATCGCTCGGCTTTCAGTGCGACCTCGCTCACACCTACCTTTATCTGATGGGCTACAATGCCCCCGAGCACGCTCTACTCCAAGATGGCTATAGCGAAGAGGAGTTTTTCGCTGCTTATAAGACCATGACCGATGCCCTCCGTCCATGGACGATTGACTTCCACGTGGCCCAGAACGATGGCACCGTCCACGGCACCGGGTCCCATGACAAGACCGGCAAGCACTGCCCGGCTGATGATCCTAACGGCAAAGTCGATATCGTAAAATGTTCCGGCTATTGGCTCGAAGGAGCCAAAGAACGAGGAATTGAGCACATTTGCTGGGACGGATGCATGTTCCCGAATACCATGCTGGAAACCCCGGAAACCTGGAATACGATCCTCAAATCGATGATCGACGTACGCGATGCCCACGGCTGGGATGCCTAGGTAGTCGTATTCAATTAACCAAGACTATATCCTCAACCCTAACACAGGAAAACCAATGGCAAACATCTCTCTCGGCGCAGAAGTCTACACCTGGTTTATGCGGGAAACCGGCAAAGCCTACGACAACAAGCTCGGCCACATGATCGAAATGGTCGAAAAAGCCGGCTTTGAAGGCATCGAGCCCATGCACTTCTGGATGGGCGATTTGACCGACCCATCAAAGCTGGCCGACAAACTGGACCAGCACAACGTAAAGCTCGCGGGCATCGCTCTGGTGCTCGACTGGAACAATCCTGAGGAAACTGATGAAGAACGCCAACAGGCTGATTCCGTCATCGAAACTCTCAAGCAATTCCCTGGAGCGCCGCTCTGCACCGTGCAAATGCCCAATGGTCGACACGATCTCGAGCAACGCCGCCTAAATCTCGTATCTTGCGTCAACGCCGTCTCGAAACGAGCTCACGATGCCGGACTGCGCTGCTCCTTCCACCCTAACTCGCCTGAGACCTCCATCAATCGTACCGAAGAAGACTACGATGTCATCCTCAATGGACTCGACAGTAGCGTCACCGGCTGGACTCCCGATGTCGGGCACATCGCCAACGGCGACATGGACCCGCTCACCAAGATGAAGGAGTTCAGTTCCCTCATCAACCACGTCCACTACAAGGACTGGGACGGCAATCCCGAGTGGACGCTTATGGGTGAAGGTAAAGTCGACTTTGTCGGCATTACCCAATGGCTCGTCGACCAAGATCTAGATGGTTGGATTATCTGTGAAGACGAAGCTGACAAGGCTATTGAAGATCCTGACGGCGTTACCCTGCACGACGGGGAATACTGCAAGGAAAAGCTGCTCCCGATCATCAGCAGCTAGACAGCTAGGTATTCGTTCAATTTCAAACGCCCGCGGTGTAATACCCGGGCGTTTTCTGCAAACAGGATACGCCCCAGCCGGTTGGGACTACATGATAAAAAGCCTTTGTCAGACCACCGTTCCCGATTCACATCATGTTCCCCAGTGAAACAGGGGATCATGTAGATCGGCATTAGCCGATCGTATCCTGTTCAATTAAATTCATTACCAGAAGTCAGTATTCCGTTTCGCAGGCCGGGAGGAAAACAAATCCCTTGCCGCCATTCGCCTCTCCTGATCTTCTCGACTCCTATCTCCCCGACTGATGCCGCCTCCGTCCAAACCCGACTCACTTTCCCAATTTGTCCAAGAGAATGGAATAGTGAATACAGGCCAGCTGCTATTCGACTGCATTCCCGGTTTGCTCTTCTTCGTAAAAGATGCCAACCGCCATTTTATTTACATCAATCAAGAGCTGGCCGACTTCATGGGCCTCGAGAGCAAGGAATCGATAGTCGGCAGTCCCGACTCCGAGTTTTTCCCGGAAGACATCGAGAAAAGCTACGCAGCCGACGACAAACGGGTCATCGAAGAAGGCATTTCCATTAGCAACAAGGTCGAGTTAATCACCGCCTCGCAACGTCTGATTCAATGGCACATCACTAACAAGATCCCTCTCTTCGATAGTGAAGGCAAAATTTGCGGACTCGCAGGTGTCACCCGTAAATTTGAAGGGAAGACGAATGCCCTTCATCGATCCGCCCTGGATCTGGCGATCGACTACATTAGCAAAAACTATTCTCAAGAGATAAAATTGAAGGACCTGGCGAAGGTCTGCAGCCTTTCTCTCAGCGCCTTCGAACGCCACTTCAAGAAGAGCTTTCACCTCACTCCTATACAATACCTTAACCGCTACCGAATACAGCAGTCTTGCGGGGCTCTAAGCCAGTCTGACGCCCCCATTTCCTCGATCGCCGTAGAATGCGGATTCTATGATCAAAGCCATTTCACCCGGTCGTTCCTTAAAGTCCTCCACACTACCCCAGCGGCCTATCGGAAACGGTACACCTAGCTCATCAGCAATTCTTCGATTCGCCAATACGGTTTCGGACCTGGGTTAGATCGCGCTAATCATCACTACTTGCGGAAGGTAGGGTTATCTATCCCTATTCAGCCGCGCGGCTTATCAGTCGCTCTCTTAGCGTGATCTAGCGCGGTTTTTGTACATATCATTGCGAAAATAGTCCTAGCTCAATTGGGCGATTTCCCTAATAATTATACGACCTTCCAACTTAAGGATGGCCCCTTCGAGAAAATCCGTAAACGCTTAGATTATGCAAAACGAGTGGAATGATGAAGCAGCCCAAGATCTGGGCGATGATCCGATTGCGCTTCGCGACTACTCCGCAACGCTGCTTTACCAAACAGGCACCGCTTTTCACCTACTTCCATCGGTCAAATTCGATTCCACAAACGTTTTCGGCGAAAAGGAGTCAGTTATTCGGATCGGGGGGGGGTCTGGATCAATCTGCCTTCACTTGGATCGTATTTCCCGACTGGCGAACCTGCCCAATCTAGAAGCCAAGCAACTGCAACTGGAATTGCAGCGAAGCATCCGTTCGGGCGATGCGATCGACGTGCCTGTGGATGCCGTGCTACACAGTTGCATTCCATCGGCATTCGTCGACCAATGCCAAAGCCCTACCAGCCTGGCTCTCGCGAATCACGAAAAGGCCCCATCGTTGGCGGGAGAAGCGTTTGGCGAGCGTGTAAAAACTCTCCCTCAATCGACAACGATTCTTGAAACAGCTAAGTCGATTATCGATCTGCTTAAAGACTCGAACGCTGAGCAAATAAACGGCATTCTCGTTCCCGGAATCGGCCTTCTGTCATTCGCAACTACAGCCCAGGAATGCTATCGACAATCGATCGAACTCGACGATTTGGCGACTCGCTACTTCGAATCTCTAGGTTCCTTGTCGGGCAAAGCAAACCCTTCGCATACAATCGATCTGCATGAAATCGCCGAACTGAGGGCTTCTGTATCCAAAATAAACGGACAGGCTATGATTGCCGTTCATGACGCATCCAGCCACGCAATTTCATTCGCGGTTAGCGAATTCGCTTCCGGTTTTTCACCGATAGCGGAAAAATCGGATGATTCGCGACTGGCTGGAGAATCCGAAATTCAGCATATCCGTTGTCCCAATCGTGGAGTCTTTTCATTCGCTTCCGACAAAGCCACCGTCTTTGACCTTGCCGCAATCGCCACCAATTTCGCTGAAGCAATCCCGCTGGCCCAAGCAAGCGGTGGTTGGGAAGGCGATATTCCCAAGCCCAATTCCAAGCCAAAAAAGAACGGCATTCTACAAGGCCAAATCGCATTGGTTTCAGGCTCGGCAGCCGGAATCGGACTGGCGACAGCGACCACCCTAACGGAAGCAGGAGCCTGTGTCGTCGGAGCGGATATCAATCCCGAGATCGAGAGCATCATGTCGGAAATCGGAGCATTAGGTGTCACAGTAGACCTGACCCAAGAGGATCAAATTCAGTCCTTGATCGCCCGCATCATTCGCGAATTCGGCGGCCTGGATATCGTGGTTTCCAATGCTGGCATCTTTACTGCCGGGGCTTATATCGAGGATATGGAATCCGACAATTGGGGACGCAGTATGGCGGTCAATCTGACCAGCCATCAAATTCTTCTCAAGCACGCCATTCCTTTTGTCAAAAAGGGGGTTGACCCTTCCATCATATTTATTGGCTCGCGCAATGTAAACGCCCCCGGCGCTGGCGCCGCAAGTTACTCTTGCGCCAAAGCAGGTTTGACCCAGCTTTGCCGCGTCGCCGCTCTAGAACTGGCTCCCGACGGAGTTCGCGTGAACATCATCCATCCCGATGCCGTTTTCGACACCAAACTCTGGACGCAGGAAGCCCTAGAGCGGTCCGCCGAACGCTATGGACTTACGGTAGAGCAATACAAGAAACGGAATCTCATGAAAACGGAAATTACGTCTCGAAGCGTGGGCAAAACCGTTGTCGCCTTAGCTTCCAAGGCCTTCGCCAAAACTACTGGAGCCCAAATCCCTGTTGACGGAGGCAATGACCGAATCATCTGAGCTAATGCCCACAAATCTCGCCAATAATCTCGAATTTCTTAAGATTATACTAACTAGAATAACGTCAAAATATTAGTTTCTGATTCACGTTGATTCTATTCGTTAAAATTCGTGGTATTCGTGGGAACAAAAACACTTTCAAATGAAAAAGCTACTTAACGACCCCCTTCAAGCTGCATCGGAACTCGTAGACGGTCTCGTCGACTACTACAATGGTTCCATTGAGCAAGTTAGCCCCGGAGCGATCGCCCTCACTGATATCTCCGACGATAAAGTCGCCCTTCTCGTCGGAGGTGGGACCGGCCACGAACCCATCTACCATGGTCTGATTGGCGAAGGCATGGCGGATGGAGCAGCCTGCGGCGATATTTTCGCCGCCCCTCCTCCAAACGTTATTCTCGATGCCACCAAAGCAGTAAATCGCGGAAGTGGAGTTCTGTATCTATATGGTAACTACGCGGGTGACGTAATGAATTTCAAGATTGCCGCTCAACTTGCTGCAGCCGAAGGCATCCGCGTGGAGACCGTACTCATCTGGGACGACGTAGCATCCGCTCCGCCAACCGAAAAGGACAAGCGTCGCGGTATCGCGGGTCTAATCCCAATTGTCAAATTGGCCGGGGCAGCCGCCGATCGGGCCAAAGACCTAGATGAGCTTGTCGATCTAGTTACCAATGCTCGAGACAATACGCGATCGGTCGGAGTCGCTATGGCCCCGGGCTCGATACCTGCCACGGGAAAACCCACCTTCGAACTCGACGAAGACTCGATCGGGGTCGGCATGGGAATCCATGGCGAAAAAGGCGTTGGCGTGGAAAAGATGATGTCGGCTGATAACCTCGCTGTCAAAATGGTCGACCTTGTCCTGGCCGACGATTTGCCAATCGGGGAAGGCGATGAGGTCCTAGTCTTTATCAACAGTCTCGGTTCCACAACTATGATGGAATGCCTCATCGTGCTGAAAAAAGTGAAAGCCCTCTTACTTGAGGAAGGAATAAGCATTTACGATATTCTGTTAGGCCCCTTAGTGACGTGCCAGGAAATGGCCGGCATCTCTCTAAGCCTCACGAAAATGAATGACACTCTGAAGCCCCTATGGGACGCTCCGTGCTCATCACTTGGATACACTAAACTAGGGAAATAACTATTTTTAGGCAGCGGCCGATCTTTCCGCGACTGCGGGACCATCTGCTCAATCTTTATGAGCCGCTCTGCGATCGGCCGCTACCCCCACCTACCAACAAAACCAACGAATTCTAAATGAGCGCTCCAACCCTCACCCCCGCAGATGTCAAAGAGATGCTACTCAAAGTGGCCGATGTGATCATTGAATCTGAAGAGATTCTGTCTCAAGCGGATCGCGACCTCGGCGACGGCGATCATGGTCTCGGTATGCAACGTGGCTTTACCGCCGCCAAAGCCCAGCTCGAGGCTCTCGACCCGAAAACCGTAGCTGAAGTCTTCACAACCACCGGCATGGCTTTGATGGCATCTATGGGCGGCGCCTCTGGAGCTGTCATGGGAATGCTCTTCCAAAGCGGAGGGGCGGCCCTAGGAGCCAACGAATCTTTAGATGCCGAAGGGCTATACGCTTTCCTGCAAGGCGCCTGCGACGGCGTAACCGACCTAGGAGGGGCCAAGCCAGGCGACAAAACTATGGTCGATGCGCTTGCTAAGGCTCGTGACAAAACTGAGGATACCGAATGCCAGTCTATCGCCGAAGCCTGCCAGGCAGCCGCCGCGGGAGCGAACGAAGGCATGGAAGCCACCAAGGCTATGATCGCCACCATGGGGCGGGCCAAAACGCTGGGCGAAAAATCGATAGGCTTCCCCGACCCCGGAGCGCTATCCGTATCCATAATTTTCCAGACAATGAGCGACTTCGCAAATCAGTAGTTCAAGAAACCAATCACAAAATCTAATACAAGTTCGCGATCATTGGCGCTCAATCGCGAACCAACAAAATTAATTCGAAAAACCTAAAACACTTAACACATAAATAAAAATGGCAGATCTAGACGACATTAGAGATGGTGACAACTTCGGGCTTAACAGCCCAGCCGACACCGATTCCTTTTACCTAAAAGGAATGAACAGCACGGATTGGGGCGTAAAGAATCGCATGTCCCGAATCTTCAACCGCAAGTCAGGGCGCACAGTCATGCTGGCCTTCGACCATGGCTTTCTCATGGGACCCACTTCGGGGCTAGAGCGCATCGACCTGAATATCGCTCCTCTTGCCGATCATGCGGACTGCCTTATGGGAACGCGAGGAATGATTCGAGCTTGTATCCCGCCTGACAATACAAAGCCCGTTTGCCTTCGGACCGATACCGGAACAACCATTCTAACTGAGCTGAACCACAA
>CAZFUD010000018.1:0-36067 GCA_964521705.1 uncultured Opitutaceae bacterium
GATCGTTGTCGTTTCCGCCATTGGCTATCAACTGGCTCGAATTGGCGACCGGCTCTACAACGGACCACCAAGCATTCCGAGGAATCGGGTAGCCGAATCGGTCAACCAAGCTCCGCCGGAGAGCAAAGCGGAAACTGAAGACGAGCCGCTCCTGCGCGACGGGGTGATGGAACCGTTGGTGAAAACGTTCTTGGAAGCAGGTTTGCTAGAAGGCGAGTTCTCCTTGGAACGAAAACTGGCCACTCTCGACTCAAGTCAGCTGGAGGATTTTTACATCGAAGCCCTGTCCTTCGATCTCCAGAGTGCCAAAGCATATGAAGCGGCTGGTCTAGCCTTGCAGAAAATCGCGACGCAGGATCCTGCCAAAGCGTTGGAACTTCTTTACACTCTTTCGCCTGCGGAGAAGGAGCGTCTGTCTACAGAGCTCGCAGTTGGCTGGGCTCGCGCGGATCCGCTTTCGACTTGGGATTGGATCGATTCCGCGTGGGTGGACTCTAGTGGAGCGTACATCGATCGACAGTTGCAGAACGGTCTATTCCGCGAAACCTTAGACGTCGTGCTCGAGGAGCATGAAGACTATCAAATGGCGGCTGGTATGCTCGCCAGCGTTGTCGAACCGGACCTGAAACTGGAGCTAGCGGATTTGATCGCATTCCACGTTGTATCCAAAAATCCTGCCGAGGCTCTGGAACGCATGCGCTTTCAAAGCGACGATTTGCTGGATTCGGCGATTATGGATGCCGTTATTGAGGAGTGGGCCCAACGGGATTCAATTGGAGCGATGGAGTGGACATTGGCAAACCAGCGACAAGTTACCAGCGTGGGAGCCAAGGAAATCGCCAAGGATCTCTTGCTGAACGGCGTTCGCGATGGGCTGATCGACTTTCACGCGAATTTGCAAAGCCAATACAAAAGGGATGCGGTGGCTTCGGAAGGGGCCCGTCTACTGGCCAGAAGGGAACCGATTGAATCTATTTCCTGGCTTGCCGCCATCGAATCTACCGGGGATCGCTACCAAGCTTATTACGACTCGCTATATGAGATCGGGCATGACGATTTCGAAAGCTCCGTGGAGTTTGCGGGGCTCGCCAACAGCGTCGCCGATCTAGATCGGGAAACCGCTTTCTTTGAAGCCTTGCAAAGCTGGACACTCGTCGATCCGGAACGAGTCAAAGTGTATCTAGATTCCAGCGACGATTTCGTAGACAGTCTACGGTTCGCTCAGCTTCGGAGCGGATTGGAGTAGCACAGGCTTCCAGCCTGTGTTTTTGGTAGCGGCCGACCTCACGCCTATGCTGAAAGCTACGGCGAGGCAAGCCGGGTGGCCACTGAACGATGGAATCGTTTCAAACTTCTTTGTAGTTGGTATGAGTTATAGTCTAGTGCAGGAGCGGTTTTACCCCGCGATGATTGGAGAGTGCCATGCAACTGAATCGCGGGGTAAACCCTCTCCTACGGATAGAATCACTTCCTTCCGATGCTCGCCAGCGCTTGGCAAAGGAACGATGTTAAAACAGAAATATCGGTTTTACCTTTTATACGTATTTCCCTCAGTTACGCGCCCATTTTTTACTTAACATTGACCAGTGCATCGGCATCATCCGAACCATGTATGAATTGGAAGGCACGGTTAAGCTGATAGACGATACGCAAACCTTTGGCAGTGGGTTCAAGAAGCGGGAATTTGTAGTTACTTCGGACGAGAAGTTTCCCCAAGACGTCAAGTTTGAGTGCACGAAAGAAAAAATCGAGCTGCTGGACAAAGTTAGAACCGGCGATCGAGTAAAAGTTAGTTTCAATATTCGAGGCAACGAGTATAAAGGCCGCTACTATGTGAATCTCCAAGCTTGGCGGATCGAGCACGGAGGTGGCGAAGTGGATAGCAATCTTGCCGATGTCACCGATTCATCGTCAGGGGAGGGTAACCTCGACGATTTGGAAGAGTCGCCGTTTTAGAGTCCCTCAGGGCGTTTCCAGCGATTTCCCTCAAAGGGCTTCGCGAGGGCCGGGACACGCAGGCAGCCATACACCCAGGCGGGAAGGATGCTCCTGTCATTTCTCGTGACAGGTATGACCATCCGTTGGTAGACGCTGTTCTCTCCCACTGAAAAACCTTCCCAGGCGTCAGATCTGTCAAATGCCCCGGGCTCTAGAGGGATTTCGATGAGCTCGCCTTCAATGCTTGGCGGACTTTTGAAGGTATAGGCATCCGTTTCCAGACTAGAGCAGGCCAGTTCCCAATCCGCTTCCCATTCGTGACTGGCTGTGACGAAGTGTATGCTAGGTTCAACCAATAGGATGGGATATCCTTCTTTCAACTTGTAGAGGCGTCCGGGGGCCTTCGCTGGCTTTACAGACAGACTTTTAGGTCCATAGCGACTACTTTCAGCCTCCTCAGCCCGCAACGTGCCGTAGGCGAAGAGGAATTGGGACCGAATAGCTATCATTAACCTTTCGATAGCTTATTCTCATTCAAAGAGAAGTCTCTAAGCCCCGGCTGACGCTACTTATCAGCGTTTTCTTTCTCACTGCTATAATTCTATGAAACTTCCAGCGAAATAGAGATTGGGGCTCAATGGGCTCGCCTGAGATTGCGTAACCTTCATTTGAATAATCGCGTTGCCCTTGCAATTCATGAAACCGAGCAACCGTCAGTCTTCGAAAGAGCTCAATAACTTCCCGTCTATTTGTTCCACCCATTCAGGTCGACCGCTTTTCCGATGATCCGCCTTGCCCAAACCTGCCGTATTGCCGTTTTGGCAGGGTATCTGTATCTTGTGGGACCGCGACTGCTGAATGCCGAAGATCACCTATCTACAAAGTGGCAGGATTACAGTGAGGATGATGGTCGTATTCGGGTTATTTCCAAGTATCTCGGCTTCGAAAAGCGGGTAAGTAGCGAGCTCACCTTGAAGGGGCACGGCGTGTACGATTCTATTTCAGGGGCGACGCCGACCGGTGTGCCTGCCGAAGATGGTATTAATGTACCACTGTCCAATCTGACTGATGTTCGAGAAGCTGGGGTTGTAGATCTTGATTGGATACGCGGTATCCATACATCGAGCTTCCAATTTTCCTACAGCTCGGAAGACGATTTTCTTTCCCGCGGCTACGCTTTTTCGCAGACGACGGAAATCAATCAGCGAAACACGGGGATCAATTACGGCATTGGCTACATCGATGACTTGGTTCGCCCAAACTTCCTTGATGAAAGCCAACGAAAAGACAGCTATGACTATTTCTTAGGCATAAGCCAGGTGATGGATCCAAACACGGTGGTTGCCCTGAATTTCACCTACAGTGACTACAATGGCTTCCTTAGCGATCCCTATAAGATCATTCAACGGGAAACGGAGATTCTGCCAGGCCTTTCCTTGCCGCTCACCTTTCCCGAGAATCGACCTGATAGCCGAGACCGTCGTATTTGGTTTTTCAATGTTAAGCGTTATTTTGATGGGATTGGGGCTAGTTTGGACTTCGATTACCGCTATTTTAGCGATACCTGGGGCGTTGAAAGCAATACCTTCGATTTCGAGTGGTACCAAAAGCTTGGAGAAAACCTAATCCTGAGACCCAAGTACCGTTACTATTCGCAAAACGCTGCCGACTTTTATACGCTCGACCTAACAGGCACGCCTATAGATCCACGCGAATCGACACCTGGCCTGGCCCCGCATTACTCCGCGGACTACCGTCTTGGGAAATTCGATACGCATACCTACGGATTGAAGATCATCTACAATTTCGGGGAGAAATTCAGCGTCGATGCCGCTTTCGAGCGTTATGAAATGGAAGGCAAAGACGATACGCCGCAATCAGCCTTCCCGGATGCGGACATATTGACTATAGGAGCTACGGTATGGTTTTAGAAGAAAAGCCAGCTCCCTTGAAAATCCGTGCCAATGTCGCCTTTGATTCGAAGCGCGGTTTATACGATTTGACTTTTAAAGCATTGGGTACGGATTGCCGCATTCAATACACGGCGATATCAAACGATCAAGCGGCCCGATTCGCCAAAGAGGCGGTCAAGTGGGTTGCCGATTTCGAAACCAAGTATTCCCGCTTCAGAAGCGATAGCCTGATCAGCATGATCAATAGAAACGCTGGAGGCGATTGGACGGAGATCGATGCTGAAGTGGAATCCATTTTTGCGATTTGCGACGATCTGCATTTCATGACCCAAGGGGTCTTGGATCCGACCATGCTTCCGCTGATTCGCCTTTGGGACTACCGGAATAATCACGATGCTCTACCCGAGGAGAAGTCCATTTTGGATACGAGCGAGTTGATTGGTTGGAGCAAGGTTGAGCGTAAGCCTGGAGCAGTGAGGCTTCCGTTGAAGGGAATGGCTCTGGACCTAGGAGGTTTTGGCAAAGAGTATGCGGTCGATAAGGTGGCAGCGATTGCGGTGGGCAATAGTATCAACGACTGCCTGGTTGATTTCGGTCGAGACATCCATGCCCTCGGTCAACCTCCCCGCTATCCTGCTTGGCATGTGGCCCTGGAGAACCCGGAGAATCCTGGCTCGATTTGGGGCAGCTTGGCTGCAAAGGACATCGGAGTGGCTACGTCGGGAGACTATCGCCGATTCTTCGAGCACAATGGTCAGCGTTTCGGGCATATTTTGGATCCGCGATCGGGAAGGCCGGTCTATAACGGCATTCTCTCCGTAACCGTTACTGCGAATTCTTGTTTGGAAGCAGGTGTTCTCTCGACTGCTGTTTGCGTATTGGGGGAAGAAGAAGGGCTTAAACTTGTAGAAGGGACTTTTGGGGCTGAGGGATGTATCGTAATGAATTCTGGAATACAGCAAACTTCGAAATTTCATGAAAGAATGGTTGAAAATTAGGATTGGCGGGTTGGCCTTGCTTCTGGCTAGCGTTAACGCTGCGGCCGCTGGCTGGGAAGCGGGTATGGACGTCCCTTCGCTCGACGAATATTCCCTGATTGGGGATGCGCCGAGCCTGGAGGGCAAGGTAACCTTGATCGATTTTTGGGCTTCGTGGTGCGCTCCTTGCAAGGCGGCGTTCCCGGAGATGGAAAAGCTCTATCAGGAATTCGTCGACGAGGGATTTCAGATCATAGCGGTAAGCGTGGATCAAAAGGAGCGGTCGATGCAGCAGTTTCTAGATCGGAGAAAACCATCCTTCACAACGGTCCACGACGCTTCGCAGAAGCTGGTTGAACAGGCCGGTATCCAAGTTATGCCTACTTCATTTATGATAGACAAGAAAGGCGCCATTCGATTCGTCCACGAAGGTTGGCACGCCAAGAAGTCCGTGCAAAACTTGACGGAAGAAATACAAACTCTATTAGTCGAATGAAAAACAAGCGTTATGTCCCTTTGGGGCCAGTTCTGGCAGTCCTGGCGAGCGCAATCGCGTTCTCGGGCTGTTCGACTGTCGCCCCCTATCAGAAAGGCAACCTTGCCGATTACACAATGCGATCCGATCGCGATGAAATAGCTACTGTCATGACGTCTCACATACAGTTTTCACGTGAAGCCACGACTGGCGGTGAAGGCGTGGGCGGCGGTGGCTGTGGCTGTAATTAATTTCCAATTCACTACATACTTCGTTTCCCAATTAGACTGACCGACCCAACTATGAACTTGATGCTTATCCAATTAAAACTGGCTCGGGCCCAAATGGGCCTCTTCATTCTCTTGGCCCTGCTGCAGAGAACGCCGATTATCAAATACGCTTTTCAGTTCGAGAGAGCCTTGGCCGCTCCGGTAGCCAAGCTGGTAAAGGCCACGACTTATGTAGCGACAGGTATGGGGCTGTTTCATGCGACTGCGGGGGCGACCACCTACGTCATCAATCCTGCATCACCTGCGAACGCGACTGTTGGTGAGGAATTCGCATTGGCCTTTGATGTTACGGGAACCCCGGGAACTTCTTCTGCATCGTCATGGCGTATAACCGGCACGATACCTCCTGGTTTATCCGTGCCAGGGTTAGTAGGAGACAGCATAAACACTGAGGAGCCAGTCACGATTCAGGGTACTCCCACCCAGGCGGGTACTTACGAAGTAAACGCACAAGCGTGGAGGGGATTGGACCAATCAGGCCCGACTGACGCGCAGGGAATTACCATCACAATCATCGTAGCCGAAGCCCCACCGGATCCGCCCGTGATTCTCCGGCCACCTGCCTCAACTCGAGCTCCGACTGGAGGCCGAGCCCAGTTCTTCTTTGAGCCGGAGGGCGTGGTGGACTCGATCCAGTGGTCTAAGGATGGAGTGGAAATCCCAGGAGCGACGGCTGCTACGCTCGTGCTCCAAGATGTATCAGCGGCGGATGAAGGAGCCTATTCGGTCGAAGTCACTAACGTTTCGGGATCAGCCGTTTCGGCCGCCGGAAGTTTGACTATCGATAACGATGCGTCGGCGGACCTGGTTAATCTGGCTACCCGTGGATTCGTGGGAACGGGAGCGGATATCATGATTGGAGGGCTTACCGTGCTTGGGGGAGCGACCAAAACGGTGCTCGTTCGTGGACTAGGACCGCAGCTGACTGCTGATGGCGTGCCCGGAGCCCTGGAGGACCCTGAGCTCAGCGTATTCCAGACCTTGTTCGACGAATCGCCCATTAGGAGCCAATTGCTCGTGACTAATGACAATTGGGAAGAAGGACCGAACGCGGCGGAATTGGCAGCGGCTTTGACAGCGCAAAACAAGCCATTGGTAGCCGGTTCTAAAGACGCGGCCTTGTTACTAACTCTTAACCAAGGCGTCTATACCTTTCAGCTTTCGGGGGTCGAGAACACTGAAGGCGTAGGGCTGATCGAGCTCTTTGTGGTTGCGGAAACCAGCCCCTAGGGGTGGCGCTGATAGCTCACGCTTGCATTGAAGTTGACTAACCTGTTCTACCTAGTTTGTAGCGATTCGTTTTAGCCTTTGCGAATCGAGCCGAAAAATTGCGATCAGTATAAGCAAATGAATTTTCTGAACCTCAAAGTCCAGCTAGCCAAAGGGCAGTTCGCTATCCTTTTGCTCGGATTCATTTTGCAGCGTTCGCCGGCAGTTCAGATCCTGAGCCTATTCGAGAAAGCTCTCAGGTTGCCAACCGCTCAAGTGGTTAAGTCTGCCACTTGGCTAGCGACAGGAATGGGTCTGTTTCACGCTACCGCGGGAGCGACTGGACTGCAATCGTCGGTAAACCTGGGTACCTACACCAACAGGACCTCTTTTACATGCGATGTTGGAGAAGAGGTGGTTCTTACACTTAGGTTGGAAAACACCCAGGTTAGCTACTGGGAAGTTGATGCAAACAGCGACTTAATTGACGGATTAGATTTCGTCAGCGACGCACTTCCTGCGGGCACTCTCGAAGGGCCTTTAGAGAGGACGGGAGACCCGTCAGGAGTCAATAATTATTACCGGATTCACAGCCAACAACTAACATTATCAGGTACACCGACGACGCCTAGTCAAATCGCTACTTTGGAGCCGGATGGCTTCTTCTCCAATCAGAACGTACTAGGCGTCAAAGCGTATTTTGTGCCTGTGCCACCGGGAGAAACAAAATGGTCTCCACCCCCCTCGGGCGAAGAATGGAACGGTGAAAGTGACGGGGGATGGTATGAGATAGCGGTAGAAGTTCCTCTAACCGTGCCGCAAATCCTGCGTTCCCCAGATTCAACACGCGTTCCCACTGGCGGTCGGGCCCAGTTCTTCTTCGAAGCGGAAGGCGTGGTGGAATCCGTCCAATGGTTGAAGAATGGGGTTGAGATACCGGGTGAGACGTCACAGACGCTGGTTATTCCTGAAGCGTCAGCAGCTGATGAAGGGGCTTATTCGGTTGAGGTGACCAATAGCTCGGGCTCAGCCGTGTCTGCTGCGGGAACCTTGACCATTGACGACACGGCAACCGCGGAATTGGTGAATCTCGCGACACGTGGGTTTGTGGGCTCGGGTGCGGATATAATGATTGGTGGGCTCACCGTGCTGGGCGGGTCGACCAAGACAGTGCTCGTTCGCGGATTGGGGCCTCAGCTGACCTCGGATGGGGTGCCGGGAGCTTTAGCTGACCCAGAACTTAAAGTCTTTCAGACACTATTCGACGAAAACCCAATCCGAAGCCAGCTCCTAGTGACCAATGACAATTGGGAAGAAGGTCCCAACGCCGCGGAGCTAACTGAGGCTTTAACTGGGCAAAACAAGCCCCTTGCAACTGGATCTAAAGATGCTGCTCTCCTGCTCACCCTGAATCAAGGTGTCTACACCTTTCAACTTTCAGGTGTTGGCGATACAGAGGGTGTTGGGCTGATTGAGTTATTTGTTGTCGAGTAGCAAGATCCGATTACAGACCGCCAAACAGATCGTCCAGCGAGCGAGTGGCTTTGATGGACACAGCACGCTTTTCTTTCGCGGAGAGGGCTAGGGCGTCCAGCATTCGCATGAGTGTTAGGCCTTGTTTCCCGTCGTTTAAAGGTTCTCGTTCCTCACGGATGGCATCGACGAATTCCTGAGCTTGGGCTAGAAACCAGTCGGACTCATCGCTCGGCCCGTCCGCGTAGGATGTGGAAACGATCTCTGGCTGTTGAGCTACCACGCGATAACCCTTGGCCAGATCTAGTGAACCACTTGTACCAAATATTTGTATACCGAAATTACTGGGGGATCCCCATGGCTCTTTCTCGCCTTCAACATGTCCGAAGAATGCCGTAGAGAAGCTCATGCTGGAACCATTCTTAAATCGAAGCATACCATATACGGAATCTTCGGCAACTTCATCGCGATCGGGCACGCGTCCATCTAAAAACAAGCTGTGGCGCGAAGCCATGGCCTCCACGGGATCAGGACAGCCCATAGGATACCAGACTGAATCGATCATGTGGATACCTATGTCCAGCAAGGCCCCGCCGCCGTTTTCTCGATTGCCTCGCCAATTGTCGTCGTCGAAAGGCCACCAAGCCCATCGCCAGGATGACTCGCCGCGATAGGCCTCGCCAATTTCGCCGCGCTCGATGATCCCTCGAGCTTTGGCGATTACGGGTGAAAAGCGTTGTTGCCGAGCCCACATGTAGGTTTTGCCACAAAACCCGGCCGAACTGACGATCTTGGACATTTCGCTTTCCGACACAGCAGGAGGCTTTTCGCAAAGGACGTGGAGTCCCGCATCGAAGGCTGCGCTCACGGATCGTTCGTGCAAGGCCGTCGGTAAGCAGATGACCACTGCATCCAGCTCTCCGGCTTCAAGCATTTCATCGTAAGTGTCGAATGCTCGCTTAATTTCGTACTCGTCAACCAGTGCTTGCCGCCTGGACTCCTCAGGATCCGCGATTGCCGCCAAAATGACCCCGTCAACTTGGCTAAATGCCGCTGCGTGCTTTTCGCCGAATCGGGCTCCTGCCAGCCCCAGTCTCAATTCGCTGCTCATAAGCGACCACTTTGCAGTCTCACCTCCACTTTGGCAATGCTTCCAATCCTATTGCGTGACGTTCCGCGTATCGCGCCACTCATTTCGGTAACCTTGCCGAAAAGAGTGGTATCGACGAAGGCCTGTGATGGATTAAAATGCTGCATCGAGCCATGGGTATCTTTTCTTGCCAGTTTGTCTGCCTATAGTTGAGAGTACGGGGGGTTAAGTAATGGCTTTAAGCATACGGAATCTTCAGTTCCTGGATTGGAAGGATATAAATTTGACCATTGGCGACGGAGAAGTGGTCTGCCTAGTTGGAGAGTCTGGGTCCGGTAAGTCCCTTTTGTTGCGAGCAATCGCCGATCTGATCGTCAGCCAAGGCGTGATCGAAATCGATGGGGCGGAGCGGAGTAGCATGAGTTCTTTGGACTGGCGAAGGAAGGTAGGATATCTGCCTGCGGAAATATTTTGGTGGGAAGACGCGGTAGGGGCTCACTTCCTTAAACCGCCAAGCAAGCAATCCCTTGAGAGTCTTCGGCTCAGCCCGGACTGTCTGGATTGGAATCCGAACCGGTTGTCAATGGGTGAGCGCCAACGCCTAGGAATCTTGCGGATGCTGGATCGAGAACCCGCTTATCTCCTGCTGGACGAACCTACTGCCAATTTGGATGAAACGAATGCGAGTTTGGCGGAGAATCGGCTATTGGCTTACATGCGCGAGCGAGGTAGGGGAGCTTTGTGGGTTTCGCATAGTTCAGGGCAAGCTCGCCGGATTGGTGATAGAACGCTGCAGATGAAGGACGGCGCCCCCAGAGAATTGATTGGGGAAACCGGAAAGGCGGAGGCGTGACGACAGAAACGATCCAGTTGGACTATTTCGATATCCTCTTTGCCGGAATCATCATACTAGGCCTGGGTATCTTGCTGGCCTATTACAGGCTAGGGGTGACGCGCTCGTTGGCTATCGCTTCCGTTCGGCTAGTGATTCAACTCTTTCTGATCGGCTATGTTTTGCGATTCTTGTTTGAGGAAGGCAAGGAAGGGTATGTGGCCATCATGGCGGGGGTCATGTTGTTGGTCGCCTCGAGAGAAATCCTAGCCAGGCAGAAGCGTCGCCTCAAAGGCTGGAGCGGATTTGGGCTAGGGGCTTCAACGCTGTTCGTTTCCTCCTTCGCCATAGCCCTCTACGGGCTATTTATCGTGGTCAGACCGGAGCCTTGGTACCTTCCCCAATATTCGATACCGTTGTTGGGAATGATCATGAGCAATACCATGAGCGCAATTGGATTGTCTATG
Organism: uncultured Opitutaceae bacterium; assembly: GCA_964521705.1. Taxonomy (GTDB): domain Bacteria; phylum Verrucomicrobiota; class Verrucomicrobiia; order Opitutales; family Opitutaceae; genus Pelagisphaera. The sequence continues at coordinate 10,665 of CAZFUD010000018.1, forward strand.
GATCGGCTCACATCCGCTCTTCATGATAACCGTGCGATTATCGAGCAGCGGTTGGCGTTAGGGGAGTCATCGCGCCAAGCCATTCTTCCCTACCTGAGGGATTGCATTCGCACAGGCATCATGCCCGTCGTCAATTCCATGGCCACAGCGGGCATCGTTTCCCTACCGGGCATGATGACGGGCCAGATCCTAGCAGGAGCGATTCCCACGGAAGCGGTGAAGTATCAAATCATCATTTGGTTTCTCATCGCCGGAGGCGTAGGTTTTGGGATGGCGGCGGCCCTGAAAGTGATCGAATGGCGGCTATTCGACGAACGGCAGCGCCTCCGTTTGGAGCGATTGGATTGAGCCTGAGAGTGAACGCTTGGCCGGATATGGCCAAAATTGAATCCAATGAAGTCTGTCCAACGAACTCATACGTGGTACAATCGCCTCGGTTTTAAGGCTATTTCCCTTCCGATTACGACGATGAAAACGACGAGACTCATATTGGCGCTGCTGGGATTGCTGGTTTTAGCCTTCTCGAATCTCCACGCAAAAAAGCGGGAGATCCCTTTCATCTATCTGAACCAGAACCAGATACTGTACATCACCGTCATCGATAACATATATCATGACGATGGCTTTGGCAGCGGAAACTTTGCTGACCGCTATTACGATATTGAGGAGACGCTGGTTAAGGTTCTCAGGGAGACGGAGTTTCCCATGGGTTACAAAATCGTCCGTTTTGGAGCTCGAGTGCCTGAGAATCAGCCGGAGTTGCAGTTGTACATCACAAAATGGGGGGACAATGGTCTGGGCGAAATCGAGGTTCGAATGAATGCGGCTTTGAAAGCGCGATCCCAGGGGCGTACCAGAAACAAGCTTGGGTTCTTCCATGAAAGAGGTGGGGCCTACCCGATGATATCCCAATCCCAAACGACCGCTAAGTACAATGAGGTCCTGTCCAAGGCTTTGATGGATCTCATGGCCAGACTAAACGATCACTTCATCGTGGACTTCGATGATTCCAATTTGGGGGATAATTCTCGGTCCTCGAACTTGGGCTCGCCGGTTAAGGCTCAATAGGCAGGAGCATCTTGGTTTCAGATGAGTGGTTCGATGGATGACGCGAGCATCGAGGCGGAATTGATAAGACGCATAGGCGCGGGTGAACGCGCGGCTTTCGATGAGCTCTATGCCCGTTACTCACGCCCGCTGTTTTCCTATGCATTCAAGTTTCTGAAAGACCGCATGATTGCGGAAGAGGTCCTTCAGGACGCCTTCGTGAAAATTTGGAGAACGGCGTCGAGATACAATCCCAAGCTCTCCCGGCCATTCAGCTGGGCCGTTCTGGTAACCAAGCGGCTTTGTATCGACCGTCTGAGACGGATGAAGCCGGAGTCCATAGTCGAGGACCCGATGGCATTGCAATCCAGTGAAGACACTCGATCACAACAGCGCTCTCCTGTGGAAACCGTAGCGGTGGGAGAGGAAATTGGTCGACTACGTTCGATGATAGACAAGCTGCCTCAGGCGCAAAAGGACAGTTTATCCCTGGCTATCAGCAAGGGCCTCACTCAACAGGAAATTTCGGATACGTTAGGCATGCCCCTAGGCACGGTGAAAACTTCGATGCGGCGCGGGATGCAACGTCTCCGCCAGTTAATGTCACATTGTTATGAATAAGGAAGAATTACAGGAAAAGGCGCTTCAATACGCTCTCGGAACGCTCCCGCAATCGGAGGAGGTTGAGGTGGAGCGCCTCGTTTCGGAAAACCATGAGCTCCGCTCAGTAGTCTATGAATGGCAGCAAGTGAACGAAGCGGATGCTCGCGAGTGCGACCAGGTAGAGCCGTCGTTCCACATCTACTCGGGTGTTATGTCTAGAATCGACACATCTAAGGGAGGCCGCAGTTTGCCTAGCTCGAAGATGACGGGATCGCCTTTGCGCTTCCTAGCCCAATGGGGTGGTTGGGCCGCAGCAGCAGGACTGGCCATATTCTCAGGAATTTCAATGAGCCAAGTGGCGAATGAATCGTCGAGCGGCAATCCGGCTGAAAGCGATATCGTACTCAATGAACTCGGCAATCCCCAGCAAACTAGCTTGGTAGCGAGCGAGGGTGGAGAGGAGGAATTCCAAAACCGGCTTTTGGAGCTAACGGGCCTAGCGGAAGCGTACTGGTTCTCTCGCGAAGGATTGCCGCCGGAGACGGATAATGGCGTCGATACCCAGGAATTCAGCGGAGGATTCTCCATCTATGATCGGAAGATCAAGATCGGGGTAATCGGGATCGAGAATATTCCGGAAGGGCGCTTAGGTCGCTACTATAGCGTTTGGGCGAAGCCGTCGAAAGCTAGCGAACCCGTCTGGGCGGGCATGATTCAGCAAGGCGAGCCCGCGAGCCGCTTGGCCTTTTTCGATCTCTCGTCTAACGACACTATCCAAGATTCCGACGAGGCTATATCTTTCTTCGTAACCGAGGAGTTGGAAAAGAGGCCCACCCGCCCCGAAGGAAAAATCGTGCTGAGCGGAATTTAGAGGAATCTGCTTCTGTTTTCGGGCAGGAAGGACCGGCTCGGTCCTCCCGGCCTCAAGGAATCCTTCCATGGTTTAGTCCAGACTATCCTCATCAAAGGCGTCCTTGATGCTAGAACCCCGATGGTTGAACATTGCCAAAACGGGTCGGCCCCTTAGCTTGAGGGGCAAATGGGCCATAAGCGGAAACTCTTGAACTGTCTGCTACTGGTAGCCGCACTCGGCAGCGCCAGCTGCTCGATTAAGAATGTGGCTATGAATCAGCTAGGGGATGTTTTGTCTGGCGGAGGAACAGTTTTTTCCTCGGATGAGGACCCGGAGCTGGTCGGAGACGCATTACCCTTTAGTCTAAAACTGATGGAGAGCGTGCTCGCTGAGACGCCTAGGCATGAAGCGCTGCTCGGCGCCTTGGCTAGCGGATTTACGCAATATGCGTATGGCTATGTTCAACTGGACGCGGATGAAATCGAGGATGAGGATTATGATCGGGCGTTAGAATTGAGGGATCGCGCCAAGAATTTGTATCTGCGAGCCAAAGGTTACGGGATGCGGTCTCTAGAAGTTGCCCATCCGGGATTCGAGGCCGATTTGAAGTCAGATAAATTCGCTGCCCTCGAGAGGCTCGGAAAGGAGGACGTGGAAACTGCCTATTGGACTGCCCTTGCCTGGTCGGGCGCGATCGTTTTGTCATTAGACGATCCGCAGATTTTAGGCGAGCTGGCTTATGCCGAAGCGATGATGGATCGAATAATGGGTCTCGATCCAGATTGGGAGTATGGGACGCTGCACGGGTTTTTCATAACTTACGAAATGAGCCGACTGGGCGGAGAGGGTGATCCCGTCGAGAAAGCGACCCGGCACTTCAAGCGGGCCAAAGAGCTTTCAGGCGGCAACATGGCCTCTTATTATGTTGCCATGGCTGAATCTGTCGCTGTCGAAAAAGGCGATAAAGAGCTATTCGTCTCACTGCTGAATCAAGCCCTAGCTATCGATATCGATTCCCGCCCGGATTGGCGGCTTTCCAACTCCATCTATCAACGGAGGGCGAAATGGCTGCTCACGCGACTGGATTGGTATTTCTTTTAAGAACCGATCTTTGTAGCCCCGGTTTAACGCGTTATTGATTGAACGTTTCCCGATTCCCGGTGTTTCTATTATAAGCTGATATCTAAACTTGTATGATTATGGGCTCACAGAAATCCCTCTTTCTTTTCACGGCTCTCCTTGTAGCTTTCATTACAGGCTCCATGCCAAGCCTGGCTGCTCCTCTTAGATTGGCGACCTTGGCCCCCAAAGACACATCATTCGACAAGACTTTGTGGAAGATGGGCCAAACCTGGAGAAAGGAAACGAATGGTAAAGCCAGCTTAATCGTGTACGCGGGTGGAAGTCAGGGCAGCGAATCGGAACTGATCAAGAAGATGCGAATCAATCGCCTGCACGCCGCGTTGCTTACGGGTATAGGCTTGTCGGATATCGATGATGGAGTTGCTGTATTCCAGAAAGTACCGTTGTTGTATAGGAATTTTGAAGAGCTCGAGTATGTCATGGACAAACTAACTCCTGTGCTAGAAAAACGGATACTTGATCAAGGATTTGTGGTATTGACATGGATCGATAGCGGATGGGTGCGGATCTTCAGCAAGGACCCTCTCTTGACTCCGGATGATATGAGGCAGTCCAAATTATTTACCTGGTCAGGCGACCCGCAGCAAACGGATTTGCTAAAGAAAATGGGATTTCGGCCTATCGCCATCGAGAGTACGGAAATCGTTTCCAGTTTAACCACGGGATTGGTAGACACGGTGCCTATGCCTCCCTTCTACGCCCTAGCTAGTCAGACGTATAGCTCGGCTCCCTACATGCTTGATTTCAACTATGCTCCAATAATCGGAGCGATCGTCATTTCGAAACGCATGTGGGAACGGTTTAGCGAAGAAGAGAGGGCGGCAATGAAAGCGGCGGCTCAAGAAGCTGGCCGGGAAATGACTTTGTCGGGACGCCAGGAAAGCGAAGAGTCGATTAACGTGATGGCTGATAGTTTCGGACTGAAGTCCAACCAGCTGGACGATAACCTGCGAGAGCAATGGCAATCAGTTTCCACCGAAGCGTACGGTCATATCCGGGATAATACAGTGCCGGGAGAGATCTGGGATCAGGCTATAGAGCACCTCCAAGAGTACAGAGCAGGGGGTAATTGACGAAAGGGGTTTCTGAAATCCCCTTGCCTTTCCAGGTCTACGGAATAGCAATGGCCCGTGGAAAATGAGGATCTTTCCAGTGGCCCGAATCTAGAAAAGAGCTCGAAGATAGAGCCGATGATCAGCCGAGCGAGTTTGGCGTGGGCTCGAATCGAAGACTGGGCCATTTCTATCTCACTCGGGGCAATGATGGCGTTGCCATTGCTCGAGATCGTGTTGCGCCGGTTCAATACAGGCATCTCGGGTTCCGCCGAGCTCTTGCAGCATTTAGTCCTATTTGTGGCCATGCTCGGAGGAGCGATTGCCGCGCGCGAGAATCGCTTGCTTTCGCTTTCAACCTTTACCGCTTTTCTAAAGGGTTCCTGGGCCGCGATTGCCCGTAGCTTCAGCGCTTCCTTCGCATTGTTTGTTACGGCGGTAATCGGGATCGGCTGTTTCAGATTTATCAATACGGAAGGAATTGGAGATGCCGTGATTTTTTGGGGAATTCCAGGCTGGGCGATTATGGCTATCATGCCGATCGGGTTCGCATCGCTCGCGATCCGAATTGTCTGGTTCAGCTCTCCAAGCTGGAAGTCGCGTTGGATCCCTCTTGTTGCTAGCGTGGCTCTAATTGCGTTCGCTATTTACCCCTTCGAAGAGGTTGAGAATTTCGTATGGCCTTTGCTGATACTATTGATTTTGGCGACTGTCGCTGGAGTGCCGCTATATGTGGCTATTGGAGGGACTGCCCTCATCATGAACTGGGGGTGGAGTGGCTACTTTCCTGAGGAGCGGGTTAGCATAACAATAGAAACCCAGGCCCAGACCCTATATGGATTCATTAGCAATCCTCTTCTGGTGACGCTGCCGCTGTTTACCTTGGCTGGCTATTTTCTCGCTCAGGGCTATTCATCCAAACGGTTGATCAGGCTAATTCAGTCGATCTTTGGCGGTGTGCGAGGCGGGGCGGTGATTGTTGCCGTGCTGGTTTGCGCTTTCTTCACGACTTTTACCGGAGCCTCGGGCGTTACCATTCTAGCTCTTGGAGGCTTGCTCATGCCAGTGCTGCAATCCGCTGGATACAACGAACGCTCCAGTATTGGCATGCTTACAGGAGCCGGATCCTTGGGGGTCCTGTTTCCACCTTGTCTTCCGTTGATCCTCTATGCCGTTGTCGCTACGAATACCAAGTTAGTAAGCCTTTCCCTAAAGGATGTATTCCTGGGTGGAGCCATCCCGGGGGCTTTGCTAGTGGTCATGACGATCATTTGGGGCATTTGGAAACAGCCGCAAACTAGTATCGACCAGACCCCGGTTGATTGGGTGGAAGTATGGAAAGCTTTCGTGGGGGCCTTGGGGGAGCTTTTCCTGCCAATAGTGGCCCTTTTTGCTTTGTTCAGCGGTTTTGCTACGCCAATTGAAGCTGCATCTGTATCCGCTTTCTACGCGTTTATTGTCTATCTCGTTGATGCCAAAAGAGTGAGAGGCGTTAGCATAAGAGCCGAACTTCCCACTATGATGGCCGAGTGTGGTTTGCTTGTAGGGGGCGTTCTACTGATCCTGGGCGTGGCGATGGGTCTGACTGACTATCTGATTTTCGCGATGATCCCCGACCGTATGGTCGAATGGGCTCAAGCGACGATCGAATCGAAGTATCTATTTCTCCTAGCCCTAAATGGAGCGTTGATCCTGGTGGGCTGTTTGATGGATATTTTCTCTGCGATAATCGTAATTGTGCCGTTGATCGTGCCGTTGGGCGTAGTCTTTGAGATCGATCCGATCCACTTGGGAATCATTTTCCTAGCGAACTTGCAATTAGGCTACCTGACGCCTCCGATTGGGATGAACCTATTTCTGGCTTCCTATCGGTTTGGGAAGCCCATGTCGGTTGTGATTAAGGCGTCGTTACCCTTGTTGCTGGTCTTTGTTATCGGAGTTATACTGATAACCTATATTCCATTCCTGACCACTTGGCTTCCCAGCTTGCTGCAGAATTAGCGAGCGATGAACATCGTTTTATTTGAAGCGGATGAGGTCTATCGACCCTTGGATCGCCAAGATTCGCGAGCCAAGCATATTCTTAACGTATTGCGTCGCGAAATTGGGGACACGTTTGATGCAGGCGTAATCAATGGGCCTAGGGGGAAGGCGAGAGTCGAGAGAATCGATAAGGACAATCTAATTCTCGAGTTCGAGCTAAATGAAACGGATCCTCCATTGTATCCGATCGATCTGATTGTCGGACTATCTCGACCGCAGACCAACAGAAGAATCCTGCGAGAAGCGACTAGCTTAGGTGTTCGGCGTTTGTCCTTTGTTCGGACGGATCGAAGCGAACCTTCTTATGCGGAATCGCGACTCTGGAGTTCAGGAGAATGGAAGAGGCATGTCTTAGATGGAGCGGCCCAGGCCTTTGCCACGAGAATTCCTGAAGTCTTTTTTGGGAAGGCTCTCAAAGATTCGATTGCCGGGCTGGAGGGCGATCTCGAGCGAATCGCTCTAGACAATTACGAATCACATATCCACTTATTGGATACGAATATGGAGTATTCGAATATCGTTTTAACCCTGGGTTCAGAGAGGGGATGGTCTGGTGATGAGCGGAACACGCTAAGAGCCAATGGATTCAAACTAGCCCATCTCGGTCCGCGCCCTCTAAGAACGGAAGCTGCCGTAGTAGCTGGACTGTCAATGATCGCCGGGCGGATTGATCCGGGGAGCTAGTACAAAATACGAAGCGAGTCAGGAAATAGAGTTTCAAAGGTAGGTAGGGCTGGATATGTAGCAGTCTGCGCGTGTCAAATAAAGTTGTAGCCGAGCGTAGGAGCGGGTTAATCCCGCGATCTCAATAGGGGTTTATTTAACTATCGCGAGCTTAAGCGTCTACTCGCTCACGCTCATAGAAAAGGGCAGTGGGCTGATCGGTTCCTTTGCCAATCCTCTTTGACAGAGTCCAGCCTTGGGCATCGTATTCATAATTGCCTGGCGCTTCTAGTATAAACAAGGCATCTGCCTTCAGATTTCTATCCGCGGCCCGAAAGAGATCCATCGCGATTGAATCAAGAAGCTCGTAGGGAGGATCTGCGAAAATCAGATCGAACGGCTCGCTTGAAAACGAATGTGGCTTCGTTGCATCCTTTGCCAGGACAGTGGCATTCAATCGATCTACGCCCATACTTTTAGAGACGATCGCGATATTCCTTCGGATCATTTCGCAGGCTCTGCGGCTATTTTCAACGAATGTGGCTGAGGCTGCTCCTCGACTAAGGGCTTCCAATCCGTAGGAACCTGTACCGGCAAAAAGGTCGCAGATGTCGATATTCTCAATCCGTTTTCCGAGGCTCGAGAATATGCCTTGGCGCAATCGATCAGTCGCTGGTCGATGAACCGATGACTTGGATACGCTCAAGGCTACCCCACGCGCTTTTCCACCAGAAATGCGCATGGCGGTCAGCCGATTCTTATCGATAGTCTAGACATTCGCTGACAGCATTGGCTCGCTGGACGTTTTCTACCAGCTGATTATTAAGCCGATTGGTGAAATATGAATGGGCAATCATCGCGGGAATCCCAATACAAAGCCCGGTAGCGGTAGTTATCAGGGCTTCGCCAATATTGCCCGCGAGCAACTCTGGTCGTCCCATCCCGCCGGCTGACATCGTTTGGAAGGCTCCGATCATACCGGAAACGGTGCCAAGCAATCCGATCATGGGAGAAACGGTCGCAATGACATTGATATAATGTATCCATTGGCTGACAGCGTGTTCTTCGATTTCGAACTGCTCGTGGACGGTTTCGTCAAGCTTGTCGCGATCCATAAATTCAGACTCCGGTCCTATTTTCTCTAAGGCGAGCGTTAGAGCTTGCCCAAGTAAGGCCGGCTCTTGTTTGGCGGCAGAGATAGCTTCGGCCAGCTTTCCGCTTTTGCAGAGGCTCTCGATCCGCTCGCTAAACAACTCGCTTCCGAAGCGCGCCGGTTTCGTTTCTCTAGAGCAGTGGATAATCAAGTAGATCAGAGCTAGTGAACAAATTCCTAGGGGAGCCATGGCCCAGCCTCCTTGCTCGATCATATTCCACAAGGAGGAAGCGTTTGCATTGGGTTGAGCATCGACTTGACCGAATACCTGATCGATTCCGGTAGAGAGGAAAAAGAATGCGATTAACGTGTTTCTAGTAGGGGTTCTCATGGGTTGGATTGTGAATTCAGGGCTTGCCAGCCAGCTTATAAACTGGGTCGGTTTTCCCAACTTTCTGGATAGCTCGTTGGTCAGTTTCTGATCCGTCTTGGCTTTGCGATTCTGCCTCAGCTATCAGGACGGGCCAGCGAGAGTTTGTGGGAATGATGAATCGCTGCCTTTGCATTTCAGTTTTCAACTGATGGGCCTGCGTTCTATCTCCTAGCTTAAAAGCTGAAATGATCGCTATCGCGTAGGCTTCCTCCAAATAGGAAGGCCTAGAAAGCGGTGAGAAAACGATAGGATTTAGGGCTAACCAAAGCGCTGTTTCGTGATCCCCTTCTGTAAGGGCAACGTTGGCTAGCGACACCCACGGCAAAGCAGTAATTTGGGAGGAGTGGCCTGCCTCGATCCATTGTCTACTGTAGTAGGCGGACTCGCTTAACCGATCTAGTTTCCAGGCGGCGATGATCTGGAGTTCCTGTATGCGAAGCTTCGCTTCGTCCGAAGGAAGTTTTTGAAGCCAGAGTTTCGCTCGCTCCAGGGCATCCTCTTCCCTTCCCGACAAAATATAGGATTCTAGTAAGAGGGTGAAAACGGATTCATCCTCAGATCCAAGTATTTCCAGGTAGGGTAGTCGCTTGAGCGCGAGTTCCTCTAGTAGAGCGGTTGACTGTATGGGATGACGCTTCGAAAAACCATCGATTGTATCTTGCCTATCAATTGAATCAGAAAATTCGATACGTTCAACGAGCTCCACACGATAGCGAAGCTCGGCATGATTGCTGGAGTCCTCAACAATGATAGAGATGTAACCGCCAACGGTGCCCGCCAATTCGCCATGCACGTTCTTCCCATCTGCGAGTTTGATGGTGTCAGAATGGGCGAACAATGAGATAGTAGCCGCGAAAGCTCTGAGGACAAAAAGGAGCCAGTTCATGACAATTCCTTTTTTTCCAACGCTGTTAGGAGCCTTTTGGCTTTCTCGAAAAATTCGGTATGCCGATATTCGGACCGGCCAATGAATTCTTCCAGTACCTCTCGCGCCTTACCCGACTCATTGATCTCTGCAAGATTCCGAGCGTTTTGGAAGTAGGCATTGGCTGCTGCGTCAACAACCCCTGGATACAGTGTGAAAACGCGTTGACAGTAGGCGATTGCTTGCTCGGGGTCGCCTTGACGGTGTTTTAGGTCCGCAAGAGCTAGCAAGCATTCGGCCCTCTCTTCACTACTAGTCCACCGAAAGGACAATGCTTTTTCCAGCGTCTCCTGTGCTCGGCCATAGTCCTTGACTTTGGCCCTGAGCTTTCCCTCGAGGATCATGCTATCGACGAAGATGGGAAGGTTTGCGGTTTCTGGGCCCATGCGGTTCAACCATCCTAGGGCGAGGCCATATTCCTTGTTATCGGCCTCCTTGATGGCGAATCCGAAATAGGCAAAAGGAGCGTAGTAGCTATTAGAATACTCCGAAACGAGCCTTTCTAGTATTGTTGGCCCTAATTCGAAATCGAGTCGAGTTAACTCCAGGCCAACATAAGCGAGGCACTCAGGGGGCAAATCCTCGATAGTAATCTCATTCGCCAATGCCAGAAGTGATTCGCGGCTCTGATACCCGCGACCCTCCTCCTTCAATCTCAATGCATGGTGAAGCCAATAGCGCCCGGCTAGACCATACTGGTTGTTGCCTAGCGCCCTATCTTTGAGTGGGAGAGCTTGAAACGGCTCGATCGAAGCGAGAATATCGATCGCCTGTAGTAGATTTTCGGCTCTTGGACTATCGCCATTCGTTGCGATGATCCTGTGAAGCAGTTCGCGGGCCCGTTTCGATTCTCCACCTTCCAAATGAATATCGACTGCCAAGAGCATAATTTCGGTGCTCTTGTAGGAATCCGTGGTCAGCTCCAGTTGAGTGTCCAATGAGTTGAGAGCCTCTGGCGAGCGACCTAGCTCTCTACTGGTTTGAGCGGCTTGAATAGCGGCTAGATGGCCAATTTCTATGATGTCGCCGGGTATCCTTTGATACTGTTCCAAAGCCGCTTCCAGTTTGTGATCGGCCGCGTAGGCGTCACCGAGGAGGAGGCGAGCTTCTTGCTGCCTAGGATGGCCTTCGAATTTCTCCTCGAAACGGGCCAGAGAGGTGACACATTCCGTGTAATCGAAATTCATATACAAGCAGCAAGCGTAGCGATAGTGCGCCTCTCCCCGAATTTCTTCGTTTTGGGAATCCTTCATTAGGGATGCGAAGATTCCCAACGATTTATCTAAGTCGTTTTGTAGAAAATAACTGATCCCGTTCCACAGGGCAGCTCGCTCTCTAAGGTCTCTACCAGTGGTAGAGTTTTCGACTTCCGTGAAGTCAATGCGAGCATTCTCGTAATCCGCTACCCTGAGAAAGCACTGTCCTCTTTGGTAAACGGATGCAGTCCTGATCTCCAGGTCGACCGCATCTTTAATCAATTCAGACAAAGCAGCAATAGCTTTCTCGTAGCGCCCGGCGTCGATCAATGTGTGGGCAATTAGCGACAGGGCCTCGTTTACTGATTCCGATGCTGGATAAGCATCGAGATAGTCACGAGCTATGGCTATCGCGGACAGGTAACGATTAAGCTCTTTCGCTGCGAGAATCCAATTGAAGTGGGCTACCTCGGCAATCTCTGAATTGTCCGATTGACTGAGTCGCTCGAAGATCAGCCAGGCTTCTCGAGCTCGGTTGGCTAGTAGCGCGGATTTGCCCCGTCTAAGTTGCAGAGCTTCCGAATAGTCCTCCGATTCCTGCAAGGCGGACAGCTGGGCGGTGGCGGTGCCGATGAGCTGCTCATAGAAGTCGGTCCACATGATCCCGCCCATACCTACACTCGCTTTACGTGCTTTGAATGTCTGGGTCAATTCATCGAGCTTCCGTTTCTGTTTGTCGACTAAAGCGGATCTGGAAGGCGTGAGGCGATAGGCCTCTCTGGCTTCTTCAACGAGCTCGTTTGAAAGAAAAAGATCCCCAGCCTCTATCGACAAAAACGCGAGTAGGGCCATCTCGGGCATTGTATCCGATTCCCAAGGACGACTTAGCAAGGTTTGGGAAGCTTGCCGGTATTCCTTTTGATCCAGCTGCGTTTGCAGCAAGCGAATTCTGGCATGAGTCCGTATCCTGATGGCGGTCGAAGGGCTTTCAGTAATCCGGACTAGAATCGAGCTGGCATTATCGAAAGCATTTTGCTTGGCATGAATGTCGGCTTCATTGATCCAGGCGATGCTTTGCTGCGATACCGAGAGAGTGGCTTCTCGAAATCGGGCGAAGGCGTCCAGAGCTTCGGAAAAGTCGCCTTTGTTCTTAAGCGCGAGGGCGACGGTGTATTTCACGAATAGGTCTTGGCTGTAGTCGGATGTTTCCTCGTTTATGAATTGCTGAAGCGAGGTAATCGCTTGATCGAATAGGCCGGCTTTAAGAGCTGCGTATCCAGCGAGTGGAGCGATTTTCGCTCCGAGGCGATTCGACTTCCATTCCGGTTCCTGCGAGTAGATCGACTCGAGTTTCTGGAAGGCGCTCGCCGCCTGCAAATAGTCACCCTCGGCAAAGGCGTTCGCCCCGCGATTAACCAGGTCTGACATGGTTTCGAATTCAACCGTTTGGGACAGCGTTAATGGTAGGATGGCAAGTGAACACAGCGCCGCAGCATTCCGAAAGCAACTGCCAGCGGCTTTGGGATTCGAGCAGACTGTGTTGTACGTGGATTCCTTGTTTAGCGGGTAACGCAAACTTATTGGGGTAACAGGGGCCAAAGAGAGTAGGAGTGTTTAGAAAAGCATAGAAAACAAGTTTTGGCGATCATTGAATTCGAAACGCGTAGAATCGATCAGACTGGCGGTTTCCAGGGTATCCAGATTCAATTCTTTTAGTGCCCAAACGAATTCCGATGGCAGAGCAGCATCAGGATCGAATTTCTTAAAATTATCCGAGAGCCAGATCGCGGCAGTAAGGATCGCGGTTGATCGTATAAAATGGGCGGCTCTTCTTGGGTTGGATTGCTGACGGATCGGTTGCCAGATTTCCGGCTCGAATTGCCAATGCTTCAACAGTTCAAATCCGGCTTGCAGGTGGGTTAGCCCGAAATTTTTTGCCTCGGCCTCGAGTAATGCTACTCTCTTCCGCGTTTTGATCGGGCGCGTGGTCTTCCCGAGCTTTTCAAGATACAGGTTAATCGCCAGTTTCCCGATCGCGTGGAGTAATCCGGTAATGTAGGGAGCATTGAGATCGGCCTCGGCTCGTTGGGCAACGACTTCTGAGGCGACCGCGACGGCTATGCACTCGTCAGCGTACTCCGTTGCGGTGACGCCATAAACCGGTAACGCCTGATAAAAGGAATCGTGAGCAATTACAACGCTCAGCACCTTATGAACCTCGTTGAATCCGATTCGGGCAATCGCCGATTCGATATCAGTCAGCTTAACTGGACAGCCATAATAGGCGCTGTTGGTGACCCTCAGGATATGAGCCGCAAGCGAAGGGTCCATCTTGATAAGCGAATCTATGTAATCCAGTCCGGTATTCTCATCCTCGATCAGTTTAGATAGTCGGGCGAAAATCTTAGGAGAGGCCGGCAACTGGGGGGAAAATTCCAGCAACACGGGGATCTCAACCTGACTATCTTGGGAGGGCATACGTTATCGTACAAAGGTGGACTTTGGAGAATCTTCTGTATTCGCTATTGGGAAGCAATGCTTTCATTAAAAAACAGTGTTGTAGCAACTTATAACGTCTTCTTCCGTTTGTGCCAATAGTTCAGCAGAATCGTTCGTAGAATACTTTTGTGGTCCGGTTCCATTATGGCCGAGCCATGTCGGCCAGGGGCCTCGGAACTCATCCAATCGTGGGGCGACTGACCGTGGATGACTCGTCGGCCTTTTTACCTACAAGATCCCTACGGTCAAATGGTCGGGGCGATTGGATTCGAACCAACGACCTCCTGGTCCCAAACCAGGCGCTCTACCAGGCTAAGCTACGCCCCGAAAAAAGAGGGGTCAAAAGAGGTGTAATTGTTTAGGCTGTCAAGAATATCTTGAAATCCTGGCTTAATAGGCGAACAACTATGGGAGTCATTGTCTGTGGAGCGGGATTGGTCATGATGGCCTTGCCCATGGGCACGGGAAAAAACAGAAAACAGTATTGCCATGGATAATCTCTCCTCTGCCGATTTAGATTCGAGTTCGAAGACGCCTCTTTTCATAGGTATAGCGGCCGTAATCATAGCCCTGACTGGGGTCATTCTCGGATGGCTAGGCCTTTCCAAGGCGAATGAGCTAGAAGCACAGCTAACGGCGATCACCGGAGCCGCGGATTCAGTGAGCAATCTGGAATCGACCGTTGAGTCGAATGCGGAAATGCTGCGAAAGGCTGCTGGCAAGATTTCATCGATAGAATCCAGCTTGGGGCGAGTGACCGATGAGGTTGAAAAGGACATCGCCTCGGTCAAGAAGAGTATGAGAACCCTGGCCATTCAGGCGGGAACGGCGCTAAAGAAAGCGGAGGCGCTGGAAAAAGCGGGTGTCAGAACGGCTCCAGCGGCCGATTCTCGACCTGCGGCTCCAGGTTCTTCCCAGACCAAGTCGGATGGAGAGCGAAACGCCGTGATTGGAGCCTTGACGACGCACACGATCGAGGCAGGGGATACTTATCAGAAGCTCGGAAACCGGTACAAAGTGGGCGTCAATGAGATCATTGACGCGAATCCCGGAGTCGATCCTCGACGATTACGTATTGGCCAAGAAATTGTGATTCCGGTTTCGAAAAGCCAGTAGATATTATTCTCCCTCTGGAAATAGGTGTATCGCCAGTGGCGATCGCTACTCTTTCCTGAATCGCGACACTTCCAGCGAAAAATGCCCGCTTCCAAGCGACCTGACCCACCTGATGACGAAGTGCCTTATTGGGAGGAGCTGGGCTCTGAGCGAGTGGCCGATTGCCGCATTTTTGATGTGGTCTCGAAGCGGTTTCGGCATCCTTCGCGGGAAACGGAAGGGGACTTTTACGTCATCCGCACTCGGGATTGGGTAAATGTAATCCCCATCACTTCGAATTTCGAAATGGTGCTGGTAAATCAATACCGGTTTGGAGTGCAGAAGAATTCATGGGAAATTCCCGGCGGCGTTATGGAAGCCGGAGAAGATCCTGTCGTCGCGGGTTTGCGAGAGCTGCAGGAAGAGACGGGTTTTACTTCGGGACGGGCCCGGCTCCTAGGCTCTGTTAGGCCGAATCCCGCTATCCAGAACAATTCCTGCCACATCGTATTAGCCGAGAAAGCCTCAAAAACGGCTGATTTGCAATGGGACGAGCACGAAGAGATCTCAACCAAAACTGTACCGATCGAACGCGTTTTTGATATGGTTCGGTCCGGTGAGATCTTTCACTCGCTGGTGTTGAATGCCCTTCTTCTTTTCTACCCGGAGTGGGAAAAGATCCAGGCTCGAAGTCGATAGGCAAACGGGAAAGTCCAAATCTTCAGATAACGCAGGGTAGCGTTGCGATCTTTCCTAATAGCCAATATAGCCTTCGCTTCTCATTTCACTCTCAGGCGCTTAGCTACGGGTTCCTAATTGACCTGCGGGGTCTCGACAATAGGTTCTGATAAGCATGCGTGGCTATCTGATCGGCAACATGCCGCCCCAGACAGCCCGCTCGAACAAATCGGCGACTCGATGAATATTCTGCACGTTCTCTTTAAATCGTCCATAGGCAAGAAAGTTACGATGGCGGTGACGGGTTTTATACTTTTCGGATTTGTGATTGGCCACCTTGCTGGCAACCTCCAAATCTTCGCTCACCCAGACAAGATAAATGCCTACGCCCACTTTCTTGAGGCGCTGGGCCCCGGCCTGTGGCTGATACGGCTATTTCTTTTGGCCGTGCTGGTTATTCATGTTTGGCTCGCGGTTCAACTTACCTTGGAAAACAAAGCCGCCCGACCAGAAGGCTACCAAAATCAGATCACTATGAGGGCGACGTTGGCCTCGCGCTACATGCGGGTTTCAGGGGTGATCGTATTTGTATTTATCATCTATCACTTGCTTCATTTTACCGTCCGGATAACCCAGCCGGAAGTTTACAACTACACATCCCTAATCGATGGAACAAAAGTGCGTGATGTGCACTCCATGATAATTCTCGGATTCCGGGAACCGCTCGTCGCCATTTTCTACTTACTGGCAGTGGGGTTGCTTAGCTGGCACTTGAGGCATGGACTGGTTAGCATGTTCCAGTCGATAGGATGGCAGACGAGGACGTGGTCCAATGCTCTGAACAGGATCGTTCTCGTTGTGTGCTTCCTTTATTTTCTAGGAAACGCCCTGATTGTTGTGGCTGCTTGGTATAAAAATTTAGGCATTCTGCGTATACAAAACCCTAACATAGCTAGCTACACCTGCCGGACGGATTGCGAGATTTGCGGGCTTCATAATGCGGCGACAATTGTCGAGACGGACGACGTCTCGATCGACAATCAATCCTAAGACTTTCCCAACCAATGATACTGGATTCAAAAATACCGTCGGGCCCCTTGGAGAAGAAGTGGGATAAGCATATAATGGACGGCAAGCTCGTCAATCCGGCTAACAAACGTAAATATGAAATTATTGTTGTAGGGACAGGTTTAGCCGGAGCTTCAGCCGCATCGACACTAGCGGAATTGGGCTACTCGGTAAAAGCGTTCACATTTCACGACAGCCCGCGCCGGGCCCATTCGATCGCTGCTCAAGGCGGGATCAACGCGGCCAAGAATTACCAGAACGATGGCGATAGCGTGTATCGGCTTTTTTATGATACGGTTAAGGGGGGCGATTTCCGTTCTCGCGAGGCAAACGTGTACCGCTTGGCCCAAGTCAGCGCTAATATCATCGATCAATGCGTTGCCCTGGGCGTACCCTTCGCCCGGGAGTATGGAGGCTTGCTAGCTAACCGCTCTTTTGGCGGAGCCCAGGTGTCCCGCACCTTTTACGCTAGAGGGCAAACTGGGCAACAGCTGTTGCTTGGGGCCTACTCTGGACTGAGCCGCCAGATCGGCCTGGGGAATGTCGAGCTTTACGCAAATCACGAAATGCTGGATTTGGTTGTCATCGATGGTCATGCCAAAGGAATCATTACCCGGAACGTGATAACCGGTTCAATCGACAAGCATTCCGCTCATGCCGTGGTTTTGGCTACGGGAGGCTATAGCAATGTCTTTTACCTGTCGACGAGCGCGATGAATTCTAACGTCACCGCTGCTTGGCGAGCCCATCGTAAAGGGGCGGCATTTGCCAATCCCTGCTACACGCAGATCCATCCGACCTGCATACCCGTATCTGGTGATTACCAATCCAAATTGACCTTGATGTCGGAGTCGCTCCGGAATGACGGACGCATTTGGGCTCCCAAGAACTCAGGCGACAAGCGTCCAGCTGACCAGATCCCGGAGGACGAGCGCGATTACTTTTTAGAGCGTAAATATCCCAGTTTTGGGAACCTGGCCCCCAGGGACATTTCATCGCGTTCAGCAAAAGAGGTATGCGATGAAGGTCGCGGAGTTGGTGAGACAGGTCTAGGGGTGTACCTGGATTTTAAGGACGCAATAGACCGTTTGGGAGAGGATGTCATTAGCGAGCGCTACGGCAATCTGTTCGACATTTATCATGAAATAACGGGCGAGAGCGCGTACCAGCAGCCGATGCGGATTTATCCAGCCGTCCACTACACGATGGGCGGACTTTGGGTGGATTACAACTTAATGAGCACGATTCCGGGATGTTTCGTGATTGGCGAAGCGAATTTTTCAGACCTTGGCGCCAATCGATTGGGGGCCTCGGCTTTAATGCAAGGATTGGCTGACGGCTATTTTGTTTTGCCGTATACAATCCCTCACTACCTAGCGGAAGTTACGAGGGAACCGGCGCCACCGGTAGACCACCCCGAATTTATCAAAGCAGAAGAAGAGGTGGCCAGCCGGACCAAGGCCCTGCTTGAGAACAACGGAAAGCAATCCGTTAACAGCTTTCACAAACGTTTGGGGAAGATCATGTGGGACAAATGCGGAATGGCCCGCAGCAAAAGCGGACTCGAGGAAGCGATAAGCGAAATTCAGGCCCTGCGTCAGGAATTCGAAGAGGATGTCCGTGTATTGGGCGCGGGAGACAACCTTAATCAGTCTTTGGAAATGGCGGGTCGCGTCGCTGACTTCTTCGAGCTGGGCGAGTTGATGTGTCGTGATGCCTTAGCTCGGGAAGAGTCTTGCGGTGGGCATTTCAGGGAGGAGCATCAATACGAGGATGGAGAAGCGAGGCGCGATGACGAAGGATTCGCCCATGTCTCGGCCTGGGAATGGAAAGGCAAAGACCAGCCGCAGGAATGTCACAATGAAGAATTGGAGTACGAGTGCGTGAAGATGGTTACGCGCAGTTACAAGTAGAAGATTCGCGAGCGAAGGGTTTCGAAAAGCAATGAAAGTAACACTACGTGTTTGGCGGCAGAAGGATGGGAATTCCGAAGGTAGATTCGAGGAGTACGCTGCAGAGGGTTTGAATCCGAATATGTCCTTCCTAGAGATGCTCGATGTCGTAAACGAGGATCTTATCGGGAAGGGAGAGGAGCCCATTGCCTTCGCCCATGATTGTCGAGAGGGCATCTGTGGTACTTGTTCCTGTATGATCAATGGCAAGCCTCATGGCCCGGAGAACGGAGCAACGACTTGCCAGACTTACATGAGAAGCTTCAAGGACGGCGATGTTATCTTGGTCGAACCCTTCCGGGCCAAGGCTTTCCCTGTGCAAAAAGATCTTATCACCGACCGATCTGCATTCGATTCAATCATGCAGTCGGGAGGCTACATTACCGCTCGAGCGGGAAGTTGCCAAGATGCCAACGCCCTTCCAGTCTCAAAGGAAATCGCGGATTTGGCGATGGATGCTGCTGCCTGTATCGGCTGCGGGGCCTGTGTAGCGGCCTGCAAAAACTCGTCGGCAATGCTTTTCGTATCGGCAAAGGCGGGTCAGCTGAACTTGCTTCCCCAAGGCCAGCCCGAAAAGGATTCGAGGGTGGTTAATATGGTCGCCGCTATGGACGAAGCTGGTTTTGGTAATTGCACGAACCAGTATGAATGTTCGGCCGCTTGCCCGAAGCTGATCAGCGAGGAGTTCATTTCCAAGATGAATCGCGATTATCTATCGGCCAGCGTCAAGAGGCTTTTCAGCGCGAAAGCCTTATAGGCGTGTATGATAGTCTGGAAAGCTTAGATCGGCTCGCCAATGCACTCAGAGGACTTTTTGCGGTGGACCGATTGCCGTCGGAGTCGGCCGCTGGATGATCGGACTCTTTACAGTAGCTAACGAATTTGGGCTACGCAGCTTAGCTCTAAAAGAGTTCCAGAGCTTGAGCGCTCTCAACCACTACCCAAATCAGGCCAAGGACCAAGGACCAGGCGACTAGAGCGGAAACGAGCTTTTTAAATCGCTTGGTTTTATCGTGGCGGTTCAACAGGCGCTGCCGGAATCCGCTTTTTTGCAGAAAGCTCACAAACTGGGCATTTTGCATCCGAAAAACGTCTGAACTGCGATCCAGCAACGTGTCGTTTCGAACGCGTTTTTTGTGGAGCAAGTTAGACAGGAAACGGTACATAGACGGAATTAAAAGCGTTAGACGCCTTGCATCAAGCAGTTAATTGGTGCTAATGGCAGAGAATTCAGAAAAGGAGTGAATTTATTTCGTTCGGAGTGAAATTGCCCGAACTTGAATTAAGGATTGTTGCCACGCCTGCGTAGCTGATTTTAGAAATCCGAGAATGTCGAACAGTAGACGAGTAGCAATATGCGGAGCGGGAGCATGGGGAACGGCAATGGCTTTGCACTTAGCTCGTCAGGGATGTCAGGTGGCTCTTTTGCCACGCCGGGAAGAGCAATCCAGGGAAATCTGCGCATCTCGCGAGAATGGATCCTATTTGCCGGGCTTCACCTTGCCTGATGAAATTCAAGTAGCCGAACTGGAGCAGACGTCTTTGGAGGAGGTTTCGGCAGTGTTACTGGCATCGCCGTCCTACGCGCTGAAAGATTGGCTGGAGCGGATTCGAGCAGTGGGGCTAGGAAGCGGAAGCCGGCTCTTCATTAGTTTGGCTAAGGGGCTGGAGCTGGATACACTTGAAACGCCGTGTCAGATGATAACCGAAGCGCTGCCAGGCTCTTTAGTGGCTAGCCTATCTGGCCCCACCTTCGCTGGAGAGGTGGCTGAAGGCAAACCGGCAGCCATGACCTTGGGTTGCGAGTCAGACGCTCCCATCGTCGGCGAGATCCAGCTAGCCTTGAGTGGACCCAGCATGCGTATCTATTTGAGTCACGACTTACAGGGGGTTGAGCTAGGCGGTTGTTTGAAAAACGTATACGCGATTGCGGCAGGATGTTGTCAAGGGCTGGCGCTTGGGGACAACGCCTTGGCAGCATTATTGACCAGAGCATTGGCGGAAATGGTCCGGGTTGGAGTCGCGTTAGGGGCGAGGATGGAAACGTTTTACGGACTCAGTGGATTTGGCGATTTATTGGCGACTTGTCACGGTGAATGGAGCCGGAATCGCACATTTGGGGAAGCGATTGCCCGAGGAAAGTCCGCCAGGGAAATCATATCGTCCCAACGTACTGCGGTAGAAGGATACCGAACGTCTCGATCATTCCACGAGATGCTGGGTCTGAAAGGAATCGAGGCCCCTATACTCGATCAAGTCTACCGGATTCTATACGAGGACAAACCGCCCATAGCGGCTCTGGATGATCTCATGCGCCGGGAACTTAAAAGGGAGATTGATTAGAGTCAGTCGCCCATGGGGCTTTTGGAATCTGGTTTCGTGAAGGCTCTTTTCTAAAGGTCCGTTCTCTCGAGCCCCGCTGATACTAAGACTGGAAAACTTGTCTTCCGAACCCAATTAGCGTTCTTATGAGTCCGGTGACTTCCGAAGGCGAGCGGCGCGTATACTCTTGGATTTGTTTCGATTTCGCGAATTCGGCTTACGGGACGATTGTTGGGACCTTTGTCTATGCCGCTTTATTCACGACGCAGATAGCGGCCGACGAGGCGAGTGGCACTTTTATTTGGGGGGTTGCGGTTGCGATCTCATCCGTTACGATTGGGTTGCTTTCGCCGATGCTAGGAGCCATTGCGGACGCTTACAGCTGGAAGCGCCGGATGATGGGATCTTGCGTGGTCCTGTGTTCGATCGCTTCGTTCGCATTGTTCTTTCCCATGCCGGGACAGGCTATTCTAGCCGCCATTATTTTCAGCATAGGAACTATCGCCATCGAACTTGCGATCGTATTTAACAATGCTTTTCTTCCGGAAATCGCTCCCAAGGAGTCGCATGGCAAAGTTTCAGGACAGGCGTTCGCTGCGGGCTACTTGGGAGGACTGCTTTGCTTGGGGCTATCGCTTATTGGATTCGTCGATACGGATTCGCCTTGGTTCGGATTCTCCAAGGATGCGGTGCAGAACGTTCGAGCAACTAGTCTATTGGTGGGCGTTTGGGTATTTGTGTTCGCCTTGCCCATGCTACTTCTCGTGAAGGAAAAGCAGACCTCAAGACCCTCTCATGGTGTGGGTGAGGTCGTTAGCAACGCGATAAGCAGACTGGCGGAGACTTTTAGGCATCTGCGTTCCTACCAGAATATATTTTGGCTCTTCGTTTCTCGAATATTCTATAACGACGCTCTCGTTACCGCTTTCACCTTTGGGGCTATTTACGCAGCCGGAACATTTCAGTTTTCGCCAGAGCAGATTCTTGTATTTGGCGTGGCTCTAAATGTGTTTGCCGGTTTGGGGGCGTTTGGATTTTCGTTTTTGGAAGATCGTATTGGCAGTCGTAAGACGATAATTATCTCGTTGATATGTCTTTCTGCGAGCAGCGCGGCGGCGGTTTTCGTCGAAACTAAAGCGGGATTTTGGGCCTGCGCTATTGTCTTGGGAATCTTTATTGGCCCAAACCAATCAGCGAGCCGGGCATTCCTGAGCCGGATCGCTCCATCGGATAAGGTGAACGAGTTCTTCGGGTTCTTCGCATTTTCTGGTAAGGCCACTTCGTTCTTAGGCCCGCTTTTATGTGGAGCCTTGACCGCGACTTATGATAGCCAACGCGTTGGAATGGCGATCGTCCCGGTACTGTTTGTCATTGGGCTAGTGGTACTTGTTTTTAAGACGCGCCCATTCTCAGGGGAGGAAAAGTAGGACAAGCATCCTGCCTGTTTCTGGATATCGAATATCAAGAAAACAGATTAAGAAATCCCAGGCTGGAAGCCTAGGTTACGTCACTTAACCCTATCTGACCTTCAATAGCTAACGCCTGGCAGCCAAGTGACTAGTTTCGGAAATACGACTACTAGGCCCAGAGCAATGAGCTGTATCACGATAAAGGGCACCACTCCTCGATAGAGGTGTTTCAGCTTAATCTCTGGCGGGCAAACGCCCTTGACATAGAAAAGGGCAAAACCGACTGGAGGCGTCAAAAAGGATGTTTGCAAAGCGACGGCGCACAAGATGGCGAACCAAATCAGGGCAGGCTTCGAGGAGGCTTCCATTCCGCTGTCCGCCAGCCACGCCAGATCCATCCCCGCTATGATGGGAGCAACGATCGGCAGCATGATCATGGTGATTTCGATCCATTCTAAAAAGAAGCCGAGCAGAAAAATGATAGCCAGGATAACGAATATAGTGCCGTAGTCGCCAGATCCTACCCCGAGGATCGCATTGGCGATCATTTCATCTCCACCGAGCCGCCTGAGTACGAGAGAGAAGCAGGTAGCGCCAATGAGGATCGCTGCCAAGAATCCCATCGTACTCATGGTATCGTGGAGCGATTTGCGGAAGCTCTTCAAGTTGAGTCTCCTGTTGGATAGGGCCAATATCATCGCTCCGAGAGCTCCCATTCCACTGGATTCCGTCGGAGTTGCGATCCCGAAGAAAATCGAGCCCAGTACCAGCATGATCAGGAAAAGAGCTGGGAGGATCGCCAGCGCGGAATCGATCCAATCTCTCGGCCTAAGCTTAACGACCTCCTTAGGTTTTGGGGCGGCGGAAGGATTTAGTTGGGCGTAGACTAGGATATAAAGCAGGTATAAGCCGGATAGCACGAGTCCGGGGAACACGGCTCCCATGAATAGATCGCCCGTAGATACGTCTAGCTGAGTAGACATCAATATGAGCATGATGCTTGGAGGAATCAGGATCCCTAGTGTCCCGGCACTGCATACGGTTCCCGCAGCGAAGGCCGGAGCGTAGTTTACTCGCATCATCGCTGGTAGTGTTAGAGTGCCGAGCAGGACCACGGAAGCCCCTATGATTCCGGTTGAGGCGGCAAGTAGGATGCCCATGAGGGTGACTGCTAAAGCGAGTCCACCAGATACTCGGCCTAGAATCTTCTGCTGGGCTAGCATCATTTTCTCGGCTACTCCGGAACGATCCAGAATATTCCCCATGAGAATAAACATGGGTAGAGCGACTAGCACTTCGCTTTTCATGATGCCGAAAACCCGATCGACGGTGATCGAGAACCTCAGGTAGCTGAGACCTGTATATACCCCGAATACCTGATCGAGCACGACGGCTATCGTGGTTACAGCCATTGCGGACCCGCCAAGCGAGAAGCCAACTGGAACTCCAAGAAAGAGAAGCCCAATAAAGAGTCCCATAAGGACGAAAATGAGTATTGTGCTAGGATCCATGGACCTCCGATGGATGGGTATCGTCCTTATCGAGCAATATCAATACGAGTCGTGCCAGTGATTCTATGATGAGCAGTAGGCAACTCACTGGTAGCAATCCCTTTACGATCCACAACCATGGCATGCCGCCGGGGTTTGGAGAGCTTTCGTTAATCGAAAAGGATTTAACCGCGTAGTCCCAGCCGTGCCACATAAGAAAGGCATACATGGGTATAAGGAAGAGGGCGATGCCAACGAAATCCACAATGCGTCTCGTTTTTGCGGTGTAGCGCTGATAGACGAAATCAACCCTTACGTGTCCATCGTGAGTCATCGTGTAAGATAATCCCAATACGAGAGTTGCTGAAAAAAGGTACCAGAGAGAATCTTCCAGGCGCGTGTTTGTTATCCCGAACGCGTAACGCAGTAGCACTTGAATGACTATCGCCCCTAGCAGCACTGCCATTGACCAGGAAGAGAATTTTCCGGTCAAAGTAATCGCGTTTTCAATACGATGGGCGAGAGTTTTCATGCTTACCGCTTATGCCTTTTGTAGGAAGCTCGCTTGCGAGCGATTAAGGGAACGATAAACGCTATCTCAGAAAAGCCTTATCCGCCCATGTAGCGTATTCCGCTCGGAAAGCCTGTAGATCATCCCACACTTTCTTGAAGAACGGGTCCTTGGCCGATTCTTCAGCGGCGACATCTTCCCAGGTCTTTCGAAAAGTCTCTATCATTTCAGGCGACCATTGTTTGACCTGCACTCCCCGTTCCTCATTGCGCTTCATTGCTGCCGCTTGGATGGCTGTACAGTATGCGATCGAATGGAGAATACTTGATTTGCAGGCAGTTTCGATCTGGGCTTGCTGGGTTTCGGAAAGCCGTTCCCAGACGCTTTTGTTGATGATCAGCTCGTGAGTAGTGGATTGTTGGTGCCATCCAGGAAAATAGTTGTAGTTGACGAGCTTGTGGAAGCCTTGACTTTCGTCTACCGTAGGCAAGGAATACTCGGTAGCGTCGATCACGCCTTTTTCCAACGCAGGAAAGATCTCGCCACCTGGTAATACAGATACGGATACGCCTAGTTTTCCCATAATCACGCCACCAAGGCCAAAGAAGCGCATCTTCAGATCCTTCAAGTCGTCGACAGAAGTGATTTCATTGGCGAACCAACCGCTTGTTTCAGGCGGGATGATGGCGCAGACGAACACTTTAACGTCAAAGCCATTAGTGTCGTACATTTCTTGATACAGCTTCATTCCATTGCCTTCATACAGCCAGGAAAGAAATTCGGACGAGTTTGGGCCGAATGGAACTGCGCAGAAGAGCGGGGCGGATGGAATTTTCCCGGCCCAGAATCCAGCGGCCCCATATCCGGCGTCCACCTTCCCATCAGAGACGGCATCGAGAATTTCCAAAGGTCCGACCAGGGCGTTAGGCTCGAATATTTCGAAGGTTACATTGCCTCCACTGATACGATCGAGTTCATTGGAGATGTGGGTGAGTTGTTCGCCGATCACATTGACCGATACGGGTATGAACGATGCCAATTCTATGCGGACTTTGCGATCCTGAGAAGCGACAGCTGATTCGGTTGAAGTATGGGATCCACCGCAACCTGCGATATGCGACGCGTGGATGACAGAGGTAAATATGGGGGCTAGTTTAGGCATGAGGAGTATGGAAATTCGAATGATGCAAGGGGGACTCCGAGCGACACAATCAATGCGGTCGTCCACTTACAATGTTCGGTAGTATGCTCAGCAGCTCCTAGGGTAACGGCAACTCCTTTTTGCAGCCACACCGCAATCAGCTTGGATTGGGGAGTGGGGGAATTTT
>CAZFUD010000019.1:0-6764 GCA_964521705.1 uncultured Opitutaceae bacterium
ATCTTACCTGTGCTACGCTTGAGCAACACCCTTTACGAATCGTAATGGGCACATGGTGGAAAACGAGGACGCTTGATTCCTCAAGAAACGTTCGTCGCTCCCTTGATGTCCAAATCGATTGAATACAAAGAAGTATCTCCGGCAATGTAGAGCGTTGTGTGGTCGGGTCCGCCGAAGCAGCAGTTGGCGCAGCGGGTCTCGGGAATGAGGATTTTGCCAAGCAATTCGCCCTCAGGCGAAAAGCATTGCACGCCGTCGCCAGCGCTGGTCCAGACGTTACCCTGAACATCGCAACGAAAGCCGTCGGAAGCGCCCGGAGATAGCTTTACGAATAGCCTTTTATCGCCGAGGCTAGCTCCATCGTCGTTCACATCAAAGACTACCATGTTTTTGGGCTCTCCCGTATCAGATACGTAAAGAAGCGACTCGTCCGGGGAAAAGGTTAGCCCGTTGGGGCGATCAAGATCATTGGCCACGATCGTCAGTTCCTCGCTGTTAGGATCGAATCGATACACGAAATTCCCTTCCAATTCCGAATCGCGTTTTTCGCCTTCCCGGTTGGAAATGATGCCGTAAGGTGGATCGGTAAACCAAATGGTGCCGTCCGATTTGACTACGACGTCGTTGGGCGAATTGAGTCGCTTGCCTTGATAACGGTCAACCAGAACGGTGACAGTTCCGTCGAGCTCCGTTCGGGATATGCAGTGAGTCAAGTGAGTGGCGGTAACCATTCGTCCTTCTCGGTCGATGGTGTTGCCGTTGGTGAAATTCGAGGGCTCTCGAAAGACCGTAGTTTGGCCCGTCGACGGGTCGTATTGCAGCATGCGATTATTGGGGATGTCGGACCAAACGACGACATTCTCATGAGGCAAGTAGACGGCCCCCTCTGACCATTCAGCCCCTTTCCAGTGATGGCGGATCTCTGCGGTCTCGCTGACGAGCGAGCTAAAGCGTTCGTCATGGACTTCGATTCCCTGCTTGAGCTGTTCTTCAGTTGGCTCTGGGTGATCGGAAAAGATATTGGGCTGGGCATTCATGGCTCTAGGGGAAAGGGATGGATTGTTAATAGTCCCTCAACTCGCTAGCTTAGCAAGAAAAGATACATCGCTACGTAGAACGATCGACTCGATCCCATTGGCCCCCATTTACCAATAAGCTGCATTGTGCAGTGAAAGTGATCACGTGATCAATTCTACTGCACAATGGGAAGTTGGTATTGATGGTTCCCTGGTTGCGGCGCCTCGGGGAATTGTGTCTAAGCGGGCGGATTGATACCGCCGCCGAGTGGTTTGCCGAGACCACGAATCGCGCCGTCGTCCAGTTCCTTAATCTGGACGACCAAAGTGAATATCGAAATTAGCGGTAACTATCGACCTTTCGTTGATTCTGCTTGTCAGCATGTAACAAGACAAACGGCGGCTTGTAATATCGGGCTCCAAGGAGCCTCAGTAAGATGAATGGGAAACCGATAAGTGGTCATTTGCCAAAATCGCCAGAGTTATTTTGCCAAAATCGCCTAGCCACTAGATGGGTGTGAGCGCTACTCTAGCTAACATGTCTGAAGGCCCTAGGATTAAAACTACAACCGTTGGCTCCTTTTCCCAAATCGATTGGATGTACACCTTGCCGAGTGAGCAAACCGTACAAGATGCTACGCGAGTGGTTATCGGATTGCAGCGCGACGCGGGAATCGACTTGCCCACAGATGGCGAGCTCTACCGCTACGACATCAGCCATCCGGACACAAACGGCATGATTGAGTACTTTATTTCTCGCATTGGCGGGATTGATACCCGCATCGGAGTCAGCGATGCCAAAGCCTTTTCCCAAAAGCAGGAGATGTCATTTCGACGCAAGCCGGCGGGCGTTGTCAGGGAAGCCTTGACCGAAGGGTCCCTTGATTTACTCGAGGCCTGCAGCCGCTCAGCCCAAGTAGCTGGCGGACCTATGAAGTTCACTTTGACCAGTCCCTACATGCTGGCTCGCACCCTACTGGATAATCATTACGATTCGCTGGACGAACTAACCTTGGCCATCGCCCATGTCATGGCGGAGCAAGTCTCCGAGCTCCCCTGCGCTTGTGTGCAAGTGGATGAAGCGAATGTACCGGGCAGTCCTGAAAACGCTCCCTTAGCCGCGGAAGCCATTAATCGGATATCGGATCAAGTGCAGGTGGAGAAAGCGGTCCACTTTTGCTTCGGCAACTATGGTGGCCAAACGATCCAGGCGGGAAAATGGAAGCCGCTACTGGACTTCTTGAACAGTCTCCATGCGGATCACTTGGTGATGGAATTTGCTCACCGGCCCGATGACGATCTCGAAGTCCTAAAGGATATCGATACCCGCATAAAGCTCGGTATTGGTGTTATAGATATCAAGGTGAATCACGTTGAATCGCCGGAAGAAGTCGCGAGCCGGATCGAGAAAGCGGTATCGAAAGCGGGTCCTGAGCGCGTAGCCTGGGTTCACCCGGATTGCGGTTTCTGGATGCTCAAACGATCAGTAGCCGAGCGTAAGATCGAAAACTTGGTCAAGGGTCGCGACCTGTTTCTGGGGATTAGCTAGAATTGGCTGAAGCCCGATCTCGAAATTCCCCTGGCGAGCAGCCTTCTGTCCTCTTGAAAGCCCGATAAAAGCTAGACAGGTCACCGTACCCGCATTCGAAGGCGATACCGGTAACTGCTCGCTGCGGATCCCTTAGGAGCTTGCGAGCGTGCTCGATTCGAAGACCGGTAATTTTCTGATGCCGCGAGCAACCAGCCAGGGCTTTGAAGTGGGATGTAAAGCTTCGCAGGCTCATTCCGAGTCGGGCGGCAGCGTCCTCAAGAGACTCTTCCGCATAGAATTCTGATTCCAGTTGCTCCAGGTAGTCAGCCATCCGGGATGAGGCGGACGCTCGGTTGTCTTGTCGGGCTGTTTCGATCGATTCGCCTTGCTGGTGGAAGGCAATCAGTAGCTCCAGCGACAGGGCTCGCAACAGGGTTGAGCTTCCAGTCTGGCCACGCGATTGTTCCGCCATCATGCGCCTCAGCAAGGGCCTTAGACGTTTTGTTAGTGTTGATTGTCGCATTCGCAAAATTTCCTGAAACCGAATTCCATCATGCCGAGCGACATCATCGACAAGGTCAGAGCCGATACACACGATTTGCAAAGACAGCGGATGTTCAGTGTCGTCGATGATTCGGTGATTCGAATCGCTGGGGACGAGAAGCAAGTCGAATGGCTGGATCTCCAGGCGGCTTATGTCAGTTTCCAAGGCGCCAATACCGTTAATGATAGCTAGTGCTTTAAGAAATGGATGAGTGCTCCAATCCATTCGAAAATCTTGAGAGTGGTGGCTCTCCACTATGGTCATACCACAACCAGGGATATCGACTTGAAGTGGACGACTCGATTTCAGAGGCATGAGGCGGCTTTAGGGGGTTTTGCCAGAATTGCAAAAGACAAATTGCCGGAACCAGGGCTCATATGGCAGAACCGGAATCTTGGCTGCATGGATAACGGTTGAACCGACGGAGCTTAGCCCAGCATCCAGATTCAGGTTAGGAGTACAGAGGATTAATCAAGTGAGAGACAAAGAACACCCTTCATCCCTCGATAAGACAAAAGGTAAGTGTGTACACTGGACCCGCAGGGTAGATAGCCAGCGGTTTCCCGCGCCATTTATTTTGGTAGCCCTACCAAAATAAGTGGAGCTAGGGTGGAGCGAGGGGCTAGTAAACACTAAGCTATGCTGAGTTTGGCCGACGCTGTGCGCGTGGCTACAAGCAGGGGAGTCGATACTGGTAGAGAAGAAGCCTGAGCGTGAGTAATTGATCAGCAGCCCGGTAAAGGGAGTAATTGCCTTCGATCTGGGCTTCGACTGAGAGCTCGGCTGATAGGACGAACGGCCTGACCTTTTGGGGCTGGTCGTGCTCTCGAAGTTTCCGATTCCTAATCCAGTTGGATTTCGATTTTGGAGCCGCCTTTGAATTCCGCTTGGAAGCAAGCGTATCGGCTGTCGCCAATTTGGGCTTGGGCAAATTCGATGTTGTTTCCGTCATGAGATACGCGCTTTACGCTTCGGCCTGTTGGAATGAGGATTTCCCCCTTAACGTAGCTAGCCTCGCTCTCTATATTCAAGGACAAGCTTTCCTCAGAGGCCCGGTATTGGTATTGAAGCTGTTTCTCCGAGGATTGGTAGGCCACGGAAACTTCGGCGTCCGTTACCTCGGCGGCTGCCCATCGGGGGGCGAGTTTGACTGACTGGAAGTGCTTGGCCTGATCTTGGACGCCGGCTAGACCCTCGATCAATCCGTACAGCATAGAGCTCGATCCCCAGCCATCTGTAGGCGAGGCGTCGGGGCTGGTGCTGGTATCTACTGACGATTCTGTCCCGTCCGGGAAGTACCACAAGAAGGTCTCGTCTTTTCGAGAGATCAATTGGTGATACTTTCGCAAAGTTTCCAATCCCTCGGCTTCGAAGCCGCTTTGCAGGTACGCGCGGGCCAACTCTCCGCCGACGAGCGGCATGATGCCCCCATTGCAATAGGCCCCCCCGACAATTTTC
This sequence comes from uncultured Opitutaceae bacterium, assembly GCA_964521705.1. Classification (GTDB taxonomy): domain Bacteria; phylum Verrucomicrobiota; class Verrucomicrobiia; order Opitutales; family Opitutaceae; genus Pelagisphaera. The sequence continues at coordinate 4,550 of CAZFUD010000019.1, forward strand.
TCGTCGCCGAAGATTCCGTCGGGAAAGGGTGGGTCGATCGAGAACCATTCCGCGAACGCTTCTGTAGTTGCCAAGCGGTTACGGTACTCAGAAAGAATGGTTCGAGCTTGTTTAATCGATGCGACCCCCCGATTGATGTTCATTGGATTGCTGAAACTGAGTTGGCTGTTCTCGTCGACTCCCTCGATTTCTACGGGGGTCTCTTTAACAAAATGGGTGTAGAAAGAGCCGTTCCAGCACACTTGGTTCATGCGGGTCTTCAACCCTTCGGCAAAGCTGGACCAATGAGCTGCTTGGCTGTCCATTTCATGATGGCGGTAGATTGTCGCTAATCGGGAGCAAGCTTGGTAGAACCCGCTGTTGTCGCCGTGCATGATTCCCCAAAAGGTATTGTCGTCGATCTGAAACTGGAGCCAATCGTGGTTTCCGGCGGAGTAGGCGAAATCCCAGGAATCGATGGTGTAGGGGCGTTTGACTAGCTGCTTTTCCGGATCCCAACGCCACGGGTGACTGAAGGCGTATTCGAGCGCACTTTCCAGGCTGGGGAGGATGGACTTGATCCACTGGTCGTCCCCTGTCGATTGCCAGGCAAGAAAGGCTGCATTGACGAAGCGGTACTCGACATCCGCCTCCACGGGAACGCGGACGTATTTGCACCAATTTTCGCGTTCGCAAGGGACCTTCTCGGGCTGCACGGTAAAGTAGTCGAATACTCGTCCATTGCGAGCCTGGGTATCTGCGAAATGCGTAACGGCAGAAACAAGATCGTTCTCGAAATAGCGAAAGCCGCGCATCATGTCTGAGTGGTCCCGCAACCAGACAGCAGGCGTGTCGGGCGAGCGATAGCCTCGGATGGGCTCTCCATCGATCACCATATCCATCGTGTCTTTCGACAGGAATCGCTGTACGCGAGGCGTTAGTTCGTCGAATTCTTGCTTGCCTGACTTGATGTATGTTTGGGCGGACATGGGCTTGCTTGTCGGTATAAAGGAAAAACGGCGAGGTGTCGCCACTGTGAAATTTGCACAGGAAATTGCCGGGGTCGAGTCTGGGCTCCAAACAGGCGAGCGTTTTACGGTATATCGAGTCGACGATTTGTTTAAGGACGCCTATGGATAGTGGTTGATGTTCCGATGCCCGCCCCGTTTCCTGAGCTTCCGCCCCGTGTTCATCTCACAAAGCACTCTTTTTTCCCTCCCGTAAGGGCAGGGTTAGTTTCTACACGCTAATTTATGGAATTTCTCGGCCTCCACATTCTCGATATAATAGTGCTCCTTGCTTACCTGGTCATTATCATGTGGCTGGGCAAGAAGGCCGGTGAGCAAAACGACGATACCGAGGACTTTTTCCTGGCTGGCCGATCGCTGGGGAAATTCTATCAGTTCTTCCTTAATTTCGGCACATCGACTAATGCTGACCAAGCCGTTGCGGTCACGCGGGAAACCTATCGTCAAGGTGTCGGAGGCATGTGGATACAGTTTTTGGTGTTATTCGTGACGCCTTTTTATTGGATCACCTCGCTTTGGTTTCGGCGTTCCCGTTTAACGACATTGGGGGACTATTTTGCCGAACGATTTCACAGCCGTTTTTTGGGTGGCTGCTTTGCGGTTTTCACTTTGATCATGACCTTTGTCGGTGGAGGCGTGGGCTACATGGTGGCGGGCAAGACCATGATGGCCATCACCCCTAAACCGATGGAGGTTTTGACTGTCGAGGAGCGCGTTGTCGTTGAAGAATACAAAGAGTTTCAAGAGCTGATGGGAATTCCTTACGCGGAAAGGACCGAAGAGCAGGAGCGCCGGCACGACATTCTGCAGCAAAAGAGCCTCAGGGGCGAGTTGAAGTCGTTTTTCTCATACACGGATCCCGTAGTATTCTACGTCGTATATGGAATTATTGTTGCTGTCTATACGATGATGGGCGGTTTTCGAGCGGCGGCGATTACCGATTCTATTCAAGGGGTTCTAATAATTGTATTTTCACTTATTCTGATACCGCTAGGCTTATCTAAGCTGGGGGGCTTTGAAGGGCTGCATGCTTCGGTTCCGGCCTTTAAGTTCGAGCTATTTGGTTCGGTGACTTTGAGTGAATACGGCGGGCTTACTGTATTCGCCATGTTTTGTTCCCAGCTCGTGGCCATTGTAGCGGTGGCGACGATGATGCAGACGGCGGGATCCGCAACCAACGAGAATTCGGCGCGGTTTGGGATTATCGG